>DCHX01000021.1 GCA_002315685.1 Ruminococcaceae bacterium UBA1741 | reverse complement strand
CAAAAGAAATTTGCAGAACATACGATAATATCGCATTTTTCTATCTTGAAACGCTTGAAAATGACGAGAGTATAACATCCGTTTTGAGTCAGATTTAAAGGGTTAAAACGCTTTATTCGGAAGCTAACTAACCGGGGGAATATAAACCCCTTAGTCGATAGTAAAGGTGTAGATTTAGCTATTAATGTAAGCAAATCCTACTCAAAAACGAATTGTGCAAAATTTCCGGCGAGTGCTACATTTAGCTGTTTTGTGTTTCCAAAGCTTATTTTAGCTGTCCGTATAACTTTGGGTCTACCATCTTTCTTACATCTTTTAACAAGAAATTATTACTACTGTAAAACTATACTTGAAAAAGAGAAAAAATAATGATATAATCAAAAAAGAATAAATGTTCGGCAAAAGGGGATTTTTTATGGATAAAGCACCGCTTACCGAAAAGCAAACATCGGTTTACAATTTTTTGGTTAAAAGAATGTCGAACGGAGTACCGCCTACCGTTCGTGAAATATGTGATGAAACGGGGATTAAATCCACCTCTACCGTTCACGCTATACTTAATGTTTTAGAGGAAAACGGATATATAAGCCGAGACCCTAAATTTTCAAGAGCCATTCGTATCGAAAACGATTTTGACTCGGCTTTTGTTCCGCTTGTCGGAAAGGTTACTGCGGGACAACCTATTTTAGCGGTTGAGCAAATCGAGGATTATATCCCCTATCCTACTAAAAGTGCCGAAGGTCTTTTTGCTTTAAGAGTTTCGGGACTTAGTATGAAAAATGCGGGTATTTTAGACGGAGATATTGTTGTAGCCGATAAAAACAAGCCTTGCAAAAACGGGGATATTATTATTGGTATGGACGGCGACAGTGCTACCGTAAAACGCTTGATAATTAAAGGCGATAAGATTATTTTTATGCCCGAGAATGAAGATTTTGACCCGATTTATCCCGAAAAACCGTCGGTTTTAGGTAAAGTTATCGGCTCATATAGAAAATACTAAACCGAGAGACTTATTATGATGAAATTTGTTGAAATATTTACAGACGGCGCTTGTTCGGGAAATCCCGGCCCGGGCGGTTGGGGCGTAGTGCTTCGCTTCGGCGAAATAGAAAAGGAATTATCGGGCGGAGAAATGAATACTACCAACAACCGAATGGAGCTTACCGCCGCCATTAAAGGACTTGAAGCACTTAAAGAGCCTTGTAATGTAACCCTTACTACCGATTCGAAATATGTATCAGACGGAATAAATATGGGTTGGGCAAAGGCTTGGAGGCAAAACGGTTGGAAAAAATCCGACAGGAAACCTGCGCTTAATACTGATTTATGGGAACGGCTATTAGACTTATCGGAAGTTCACGATGTTACCGTTATTTGGGTAAAGGGACACGCGGGACATCCCGAAAACGAGCGGTGCGACAAGCTCGCCGTAGCCTTTTATAATAGTCTCGGAAAATAATATGAACAATAAGAATTATATTAAAAAAATTGTGTTCGCCTCTCTTGTTGCGGCACTTTATACGGGACTTACATATTTAGGTGCGGTTTTCGGCATTTCGTATGGCGGTATCCAGTTTCGAATTTCCGAAGTTTTAACCGTTTTACCCGTTTTTTCGGAAATTTCAATAATCGGTCTTACGATAGGTTGTTTTCTCGGCAATATTGCTTCGTTTAATCCTATTGATATGATAATCGGGACATTTGCAACCTTTATTTCGGCTGTTCTTTCATATCTTTTAAGAAAAATAACACTTAAGGGTGTCCCCTATTTGTCGTTTTTTGCACCGGTTATTATAAACGCTCTTTTAATAGGCTTTGAAATTTCGTATTTCTTTACCGAAAGCAGTTCGCCTTTTTATATTGTTGCGCTTTTTGTGGGAATAGGCGAAGCTGTTGTATGCTTAGGTCTCGGTATTCCGTTTTATTTACTTCTGAACAAGCACAAAAGCAGTTTAATTGATTTCTTTTAATTGAGGGTAATATATGTCTGCATTTTTTATTTCGTTTTTATTTGCGGTAATTCAGGTTTTTTTACTTAAATTTCTTATGGACTCGGTAAGGCAGGGCAGTAAAAGACGCTTTTTCAGGTATTTTACCTTAAAGTTTTTGCTATACGGTGTTTCAATAGCATACTTCTTATTTGATTTCTTAAAGTACGCAATTTATTGCTTTTGCGGTTTTATAATCGGCTATCCGTTAGCGGTAATAGCATTTTACATCTATTATACATTTATAAAAAAGAATAATTAAGGTCAAAAAAGATGGTGGGCGATGCCCACCATCTTTTTAGTTATCTTTCTAAAACTATTCCTCTTTTTTTAAGGAACTCATCGCCGAAGCCGTAACGCTCGGCAATATAATCAAGGTCTTTATCTCCTCTTCCCGAAAGGTTTACGAGAATTGAACCGGGTTTTCCTTCCTTTGCAACCTTAATCGCATAAGCCAATGCGTGAGAGCTTTCTATTGCAGGGATAATACCTTCAAGTCGGGAAAGCAAGAAGAACGCCTCGATTGCCTCATCATCATCAATAGCAACATAATTAACTCTGCCCTTATCGTGAAGAAAAGCGTGTTCGGGACCTGCGGCAGGGTAGTCAAGACCGCTCGCATTACTGTAAACAGGAGCCGGCTCGCCGTTTTTGTCTTTAAGCATATAACTCTTAAAGCCGTGCATAATTCCCTCTGTTCCAAGCGAAATACTTGCGGCGTTGTCGCCGTAGCCCTTACCTCTGCCGAGAGGCTCTACACCGTAAAGCTCAACAGGGTCGCTTACAAACGGCACGAACATACCGATAGCATTAGAGCCGCCACCGACACAAGCACAAACCTTTTGAGGTAAATGACCTGTAATATTTTGGAACTGTTCTCTTGCCTCGGCACCTACAACGGCTTGAAAATCTCTTACCATAAGCGGAAACGGATGAGGACCTGCGGCAGTGCCGATACAGTAAATTGCATTATGGTATTCCTTTGAGTATGCCTCAAAAGCGGCATCAACAGCCTCTTTTAATGTTTTAAGTCCAAATGATACCGGTATAACCCTCGCACCCAACATTTTCATTCTGGCAACATTCGGTGCTTGCTTTGCAATATCGACCTCACCCATATAAATATCACATTCAAGTCCGAAGTAGGCGGCAGCGGTAGCAAGGGCAACACCGTGCTGACCTGCACCCGTTTCGGCAATAAGCTTTTTCTTGCACATATATTTTGCTAAAAGTCCTTCGCCCATACAGTGATTAAGCTTGTGTGCGCCCGTATGGTTTAAGTCCTCTCTTTTAACATAGATTTGCATTTTTCCGAAATATCGTGATAAACGCTCACAATGATAAATCGGAGTCGGTCTGCCTTGGAAATCACGGCGAATTCTGCGAAGCTCGTTAATAAACTGCGCCGATTGGGCAATAGTTTCATAACCCTCGGCATATTCCTTAAACGCCTTTACAAGCTCGGGGTCTTCAAGATAATTTCCGCCGTATTCGCCGAAATAACCGTCTTCGGTAGGGTATTCGTTAATGTAGTTTTGAAAATCAATATATTTGTTCATAATAGTATCTCCTAATGATAAATAATAAATTTGTTTTTTAGTTGCGGTTTATTAGGAATTACGCCATCGTTCCTTCAAAATAATCATAAATTTCCACCTTCAAATACAAAATAAAAAAGTCTTATCCCTAATATAAGGGACAAGACATTGATAATCCTGCGGTACCACCCTAATTGATGAAAAAACATCCTCTTTATCCCGTACTAACATACGAGCCACACTATAACGGTTGCGTATCCGTCGACTGCTACTCACGAAAATCGCTTTCGGTCGCCCTCATAAGTCCATTCACTTAAAAAAATGTGTTGCGTTTCCACCCTCGGCAACTCTCTGAAATCATTAAATATTAAGCTACTACTCTTAATCATAGGTTTTTTGATACAATTATATTATCAAACCATTCCTAAATTGTCAAGCAATTTTTCTTATGCAAAATTTTACATATATATTTTTACATAAATAATGGTAAAATATATTGACTATCGTAGATTTTTGCAATATAATATGGTTAAATGGGCAAGTTTGGTAATTTGTTTCCATTGCTATTATTTTTTAATAAATCAGGAGGCGTAAACATTGGGAGAAATCAGCAACCTTTTTGTTGTCGGTATGGGCATCGGTACGGTATTTGTAGGACTTATCTTAATTATTTTCTTTTGTTTAATAATAGGTTTGTTTTGCAAAATCGGCTCAAAGAAAGAATCGGTGGCTTCTGCTGACACAAAAACCGACTTACACGAGGAAAGATTAGAAAACCGTCAGGAAATTATTGCCGCCGTAACCGCAGCTTGTGCTGAGGATATGGGTAAAGATGTTTCCGCATTGCGGGTTGTGTCTTTCAAAAAACTTTAATTTTATTATAAAAGAGGTAAATTATTATGAAACAGTACAAAGTAACCGTAAACGGAACCGCTTACGAAATCACACTTGAAGAAATTGATGCTAACAGTGTTAAAAACGCTCCCGCAGCTTCCGCACCCGTTAATACCCCTGCTTCTAACGGAGAGGACGAAACGGTTGTAGCTCCTATGCCGGGCAATATTCTTGATGTTAAGGTTCAAAACGGCGCATCTGTTAAAAAAGGCGATGTTTTGATGATTCTTGAAGCTATGAAGATGGAAAACGAAATTATGGCTCCTGTTGACGGAACTGTTAAGTCGGTTAATGTTACAAAGGGTGCTTCGGTTGAAACCGGCGCCGTTCTCTGCGTAATAGGATAATTAACCCATTCGTATTTTAAGGAGAATAATTATAATGTTAGATGAAATAATAAACTTTGCCAAAACGACCGGCTTCTACCTTCTTTTCGGCAATTTAGGGGATAACTGGAAATCCCTTGTTATGATAATTGTTTCTTTGTTCCTTTTATGGCTCGGAATCAAGAAACAGTTTGAGCCTCTTTTATTAGTGGGCATTGCATTTGGTATGCTACTTACTAACCTTACCGCTTTTACTCCGGGAGATGCTATGTATCACACGGAGCTTTGGAGAGAATTTATGGCGGGAAAAGTAGGCTACGGCACAATACTTCACGACGGCGGACTTTTGGATATTCTTTATATCGGTGTTAAGACTTGTGTTTATCCTTGCCTTATCTTTGTCGGAATCGGCGCTATGACCGACTTCGGTCCGCTTATTTCAAATCCGAAGTCCTTGCTTTTGGGTGCCGCCGCTCAGGTTGGTATTTTCGCAACATTTATCGGTTGTGTTAAGTTAGGCTTTACCCAAGAGGCTGCATCTTCTATCGGTATTATCGGCGGTGCCGACGGTCCTACCGCTATTTACACAACCTCCCGTTTATTCCCGAGCCTTTTAGGTCCTATTGCGGTTGCCGCATATTCTTATATGGCGTTAGTTCCCGTAATTCAACCGCCTATTATGAAGCTTTTAACCACAAAAAAGGAACGCCAAATCGTTATGAAACCTCTTCGTCAGGTTTCAAAGACAGAAAAGATTATCTTCCCTATTGCCGTTACGATTATCGTATCACTGCTTGTTCCCTCGGCTACTCCTCTTATCGGATGTCTTATGCTCGGTAACCTTTGGAAAGAGTCGGGAGTTTGCGAAAGACTTTGCAAAACCGCTCAAAACGAGCTTATGAACATTGTTACTATTTTCTTGGGAATTTCGGTTGGCGCTACCGCTACCGCAGAGGCTTTCCTTAATATTCAAACACTTAAAATTCTTGCTATGGGTATTGTTGCTTTCGGTCTCGGTACTGCGGGCGGTGTACTCCTTGCAAAATTGATGAATTTGTTTACCAAAAACAAAATCAATCCGCTTATCGGCTCTGCCGGTGTTTCTGCCGTTCCTATGGCTGCCCGTGTTTCTCAAAGTGTAGGTCAAAAGGAAAACCCGTCAAACTTCCTTCTTATGCACGCTATGGGACCGAATGTTGCGGGTGTAATAGGCTCTGCTATCGCCGCAGGTGTTTTGATTTCGTTGTTCGGTTAATGGAGGATTAAAAATAAATGGAAAAGAAACCACTACTCATTACTGATACCATTCTTCGTGATGCGCATCAATCCCAAGCCGCAACCCGTATGAGAATAGAAGATATGATTCCTGCCCTTGAAAAGCTTGACAAAATCGGCTATTGGTCGGTTGAGTGCTGGGGCGGTGCTACCTTTGATGCTTGTATGCGTTTTCTAAATGAGGACCCGTGGGAAAGACTTCGCACCATTAAGAAATATATGCCAAACACAAAGCTTCAAATGCTTTTCAGAGGTCAAAATATTTTAGGCTATAAGCATTATGCTGATGATGTTGTTGATGCTTTTGTTAAAAAGTCTATTGAAAACGGCATTGATGTTATTCGTATTTTCGATGCGCTCAACGACCCGAGAAATTTAGAGCAAGCCGTTAAGTCCTGTAAAGAATACGGCGGTATTTGTGAAACCGCTATCAGCTACACACAAAGCCCCGTTCACAACGAAGATTATTTTGTAGAGCTTGCTAAAACCCTTGAAAATATGGGCGCTGACACAATTTGCATTAAGGATATGGCAAACCTTTTACTTCCCTATGATGCTTATTCGTTAGTTAAAAAGTTAAAAGAGAATGTCCGTGTTCCTATTCATCTTCATACTCATAATACAACCGGCACCGGCGATATGACGCTCTTGATGGCAAGTGAAGCGGGTGTTGATATTGTAGATACCGCTCTTTCGCCTCTTGCTAACGGTACTGCTAACCCCGCTACCGAGGCACTTGTTGCAACACTTAAAGGCACCGACCGTGATACAGGTCTTGACCTTACCGCTTTAAGCGAGGTTGCTACCCATTTCAGAAAGGTTGCAGACAAGTTAAAGGCTGACGGAATACTTGACCCGAAGGTATTAAGTGTTGATGCAAAAACCCTTATTTATCAAGTTCCGGGCGGTATGCTTTCAAACACTATTTCTCAGCTTAAACAAGCAGGTAAAGAAGACAAGTATTATGATGTTCTTGCCGAGGTTCCGAAAGTAAGAAAAGATTTCGGTTATCCTCCGCTTGTTACGCCTACAAGCCAAATCGTAGGAACACAAGCCGTTATGAATGTTATTTCGGGCGAACGCTATAAAATGATTCCGAAAGAATCCAAAGCACTTTTGCGTGGCGAGTACGGAAAATTGCCGGGCGAAGTAAACGAAGATGTTCGCAAAAAGGCTATCGGGGACGATAAGGTTATAACCTGCCGTCCTGCTGACCTAATCGAGCCCGAGCTTCAAAAATACGCTGACGAAATGAAAGAAAAAGGCATAGGCAAATGCGAAGAAGATGTTTTAAGCTATGCCCTTTTCCCTGCCGTTGCCGAAAAATTCTTTGCTTACCGTGACGGCGAAAAGAAAGAAACAAATTCAGCACCCGTTACCGAAAACGGTGTTCGTGAACTTTTTGTTGAGGATTTGTCTAATTAACGGCAGTTTAATCTCTTTCCCCGACTTCTACCGGTCGGGGAATTTTTATGCTTGAAATAAGCCCTTAAATATAGTAAAATAAAAATAGAATAATAATTTAATCAGGAGAAATAATATGAGCGAAGAAATTAAAACGGAAGAATATAATCCGGACCTTATTACCCTTTCCGATGATAACGGAAAAGAATATACCTTCGAGGTGCTTGATGCTATTGAAACCGATACTGCCCGTTATTTAGCATTGTTGCCTACTTACGACGACCCTCAAAAAGCTCTTGACGATTCGGGTGAGCTTGTTATCGTTAAGGTAGGCGAAGAAAACGGCGAGGAATATTTCTATGAAATCGAAGATGATGATGAATACGAAACTATCGCCGATGCTTTTGTTGACCGCCTCGAAGACTTTTTTGAAATAGACGAAAAACAATAAGTCTTACGATACTCCTGCTCTGTTCGCGAACTGTTGCTTTTATAACCCTACAATTTTTTTATTAGGGATCTGTCGCTCGAACTGTGGGTATGCAGACCTCCCGCGGCTGTGCCGAGTTCGGAAGAAGGGAGCGCGAAGCCGTTCGGCCGGAACCCACCTGACCTAAACTCAGGTTATCATTCAGCACACTACGGCAGAGTGGGAGCAAAATATTATTAACATATATACGAAAAGTCCGCTATTAACCAATAGCGGACTTTATTTATCATCTTATCTATATTTCTTATGCCGATTTTTTGTTTGTGAAAGCACGAATTACAACAAGTGTTCCAATCATAAGAACAATTGAAATCGGAAGTGAAATCATCCAATTCGGAACAAAACCTGCAATAATATAGCATACGAAAGACACACCGGCAACGGTTAAAGCATACGGCAACTGGGTTGAAACATGGTTAATGTGGTTGCACTGACCGCCGGCGGAAGCCATAATGGTTGTATCCGAAATCGGAGAGCAGTGGTCTCCGCAAACGGCACCTGCCATACAAGCGGAAATCGCAACAGTTGTAATGGAGCCGTCATCAGCACCGAATACCGAAAGAACAATCGGAATAAGAATACCGAATGTGCCCCAAGAAGTACCGGTTGCGAAAGAAAGTCCTACCGCAATAACAAATATAATTGCAGGGAGGAAGAATTGGAATGAACCTGCGCTCTGCTCAACAAGTTGAGAAATAAATATCTTAGCACCCAAAGAATCGGTCATGGTTTTAAGTGTCCATGCACAGCAAAGAATCATAATAGCAGGTACCATTGCCTTAAATCCGTCGGGAAGCGCTTCCATACAATCGGTAAAGGAAAGCACACGGCGGCAGAGATAGTAAACAACAGTAAAGATTATAGCGGCAAATGAGCCGATAACAAGACCTACCGAGGCATCCGAATTTGAGAATGCGTCGATAAAGTTTTCGCCGCTGAAAAATCCGCCCGAATAAATCATACCGAGTACACAAGCGATAATAAGGAATATAACCGGAATAACAAGGTCGCAAACCTTACCCCTTTCGTTAGCGGTAATTTCGGTTTCTTTCATTTGTTCTTCACCGGTTGTGAACAAGTCGCCGTTTTGAGCGTTGATTTCGTGCTTCTTCATAGGACCGTAGTCAGTATTTGTAACAGCCAAGAAAATCATCATTACAATAGTAAGAAGCGCATAGAAGTTATAGGGAATAGCGCTTATAAAAAGCGACATACCGCTTGCGGCACCCGAGCCCTTTGCAAATCCCGCAACAGCGGCAGCCCAAGAAGAAATAGGAGCAATAATACAAACAGGAGCGGCGGTAGCGTCAATTAAGTATGAAAGCTTCGCACGGGAAATGTTATGCTTATCGGTAACAGGACGCATTACAGAGCCTACGGTTAAGCAGTTAAAGTAGTCATCAATAAAGATAAGTACACCTAAAAGAACAGTGGCAAGTTGAGCGCCTACACGGGTTTTAATGTGCTTTGTAGTCCACTTACCGAATGCTTGTGAGCCACCGGCTTTATTCATCATAGCAACCATAGCGCCGAGCATAACGAGGAATATTAAAATACCTATATTATAAGAATCGGCAACACTTGAAATAAATCCGTCCTGCAAGGTATGTACCATTGTACCTTCAAAGCTGAAATTCGAATAAATCATACCGCCGAAAAGGATACCTATGAAAAGCGAAGAATAAACCTCCTTAGTAATAAGTGCCAATAAAATAGCAATTATCGGCGGTAATAAAGCCCAAAATGTTGCGTATCTCGGAATACTTTTACGAACGGTTGAAAGAGCGGTTTCAATATTGCTCTCAAAGTTTTCGTCTTCGCTTAAATTGTCGGCATAGCTGTCAACATACTCTTGTGCCGCATCCGCATCGGTTAAGTCGATTTCTTCGGTTTCAAGTCCTGTTGCAACCTCATCATCTGCGGAATCGGTTGCAGCTGCGGTTTTTACATCCTCACCGTCTTCTAAATCGACTGCGGTTGAAGTTTTTACATCTTCACCGTCAGCAACCGGTGTTTCTTCACCGAGAGCGGCGAATGTTCCGACAAAAACTACAATTGCGCAAACCGCAAGGGCTATTGCCCATCTTAAAATTTTGCTTTTTTGCATTTTTTATCTCCCCTTAAAAAATAAAATGATAAAATAAAGGTTGTCCCACAAAAGCAGAACAACCTAAAAACACAAAATAACAAAATTTATGTTTTGATAGCGCTCCACTTTTAATAGTGACAGTATATTACATATTTTGCAATATACCAACAAAATCACGGCGGATACCGTAAAATCATTTCGGCAAAAATCCCTTTCCCGCGAGGCTTATCCGAGCCTTATTCACGCTACTTTTAATTTTTGCACCTCTACCAACGATTTTCTATTTGAAAATCTACAAAACGATACTATCACAAAGAATATCTTTTGTCAAGCGTTTTAACTATTTTATAATACAATAGCCATAGGGCTTCAACCTGATTTCGTTTTGGTTTTCGGAAATGTTTTCGCCAAACGCACAGGCTTTGCCTCTTATATCCGAATTAAAGCCTTTTTCACATTCGGTTGAGTTTACGGCTATTATAACATTTTCACTCCCGTAAATCCTCGAAAACGCAAAAACGCCGTCAGTATCGCACAAAAGGATGTACTCTCCGTCCTTAAAGGCATCGCTTTTTCTTCTGAGCATTCCGATGGCCTTATAAAAATCAAGCAAGTCGGTATTTTCCCTGCCCCACGGATATGTTCCTCTGCAAAACGGGTCGCCGTAACCGCAAAGCCCCGCCTCATCACCGTAATAAATCGAGGGGACACCGGGTAATGTAAACTGTAAAACCACCGCAATTTTAAGCCTTAAAACCGCAAAATTATATTCTTCATAGCTTAAATTCTGTTGCGACTGCCACATTCTGTCTTGGCAATACTCTTGATATTTTGCAATTCTCGTTATAATTCTTGCAGTATCGTGCGTACCGATATGGTTCATAAGAAGTCTTACGCTTTCTCTCGGATAGTTTTCAAGAACAGTCATAACAACACTGCTGATATTTTTTGAATTTGCGGTACAAACATAATCGACAATAGCGTTTGCAAACGGATAGTTCATAACCGAATCAAGCTGATGACCTAACAAAAATTTTCTTCGCTTTGAGTAGCTTATTTTATTTGAGGCATCTTCCCAAACCTCTCCTAAGATATAAGCATCTTTATTTTTGCGTTTTACACATACACGAAGTCTTTCAAGAAAAATATCGGGGAGTTCATCTGCCACATCAAGTCTATATCCCATAATGCCACAGTCAAGCCATTTATTAAGAACACCGTTTTCGCCCGTGATATACTCTAAAAACTCTTCGTTTTCTTCTTTTACCTCGGGTAATGACGGCACACCCCACCAAGCCGAGTAACCGCAGTCGTAATTTCCGAATGAATACCATTTTCGGTATTTTGACGACGCATCAAAAAATGCCCCGCCCTCGCCGTAGCGTTTGGTTTTGTTAAAGTATATACTATCCGCACCCGTATGCGAGAAAACTCCGTCTAAAATTATCGAAATACCGTATTCCTTTGCTTTACTGCAAAGCTTTCTTAAATCATTCTCATTCCCTAAAAGTGAGTCAATTTTCATATAGTCGGCGGTATTGTACCTATGGTTAGAATGTGCCTCAAAAATCGGGTTTAAGTAGATAAGCGAAACACCCAAGTCTTTAAGATAGGGGAGTTTTTCCGTTATGCCCTCTAAATCTCCGCCGTAGTAGTCGTTGCCGAGAGAACAAATACCGTTATTTTGTCTGAATTCGGGTTGCTTTCCCCAATCATTACAAATATACCTATCACTCGGTACATTTTCTTTTTTCTTTCCCGAATTATAAAATCTATCGGGGAAAATTTGATAAATTATGCCACCGCACAAAAAATCGGGAGTGCAAAAATCTTTTGAATATACGGTTTGTTGCCAACAGCCTCCGTCTTTTGAAACAATTCCGAGTGTAGTATCGGTCTTTGTTACAAAAAATTCGCCGTAGTCGCTTGTATATCTGAAAGAGTACCAATAAAGCCCTTCGTCAAGAATTATCTCTCTGTCATAAAAGCGGTAGTCCTCTAACCATTCTCTTTCGTTTAGTCTTAACTCATACTTTTCCTTTCCGTCAGGCTCAATGCAAACATACGCCTCGTGAAGATGAGCATCCCTATGTACAAGCAACCTTAAAAGCAGGGTTTCCCCTGCTTTGATTGCGCCGAAATGCGGCTTATATATTTTGTTGTTTGAGTCAAACGGATAATAGTTCATAAATTATTTAAGGGGTTTAATATGCCAAATGTTGTTTGCATAGTCTGAAATTGAGCGGTCAGCCGCAAAAATTCCCGATTTTGCAATATTAACAAGCGACATCTTATTCCAAGCTTCCTTATTGTTATAAAGTTCGGTTGCTTTTCTTTGAGCGATGCAGTAATCCGAAAAGTCAGCCAAAGCCATATAATGGTCAACATTTTTAAGAGTATTGTAAATATTATCAAACGGTTTTCCGTCGATGCCCTTACCGATAAAGTCAAGCGCTTTACGAAGCTCGCCGTTATTATTATAATATTCCAAAGGATTATATCCATTCTTTTGAAGTCTTAAAACCTCGGGGGTACGCATACCGAAAATTAAAATATTATCGTCCCCTACCTCCGAATGAATTTCGACATTAGCGCCGTCCTCTGTGCCCAAAGTAATAGCGCCGTTCATCATAAATTTCATATTTGAAGTTCCGCTTGCTTCGGTGGAGGCAAGTGAAATTTGCTCACTTATTTCTGCCGCAGGAATCATAAGCTCAGCTAAGGTAACTCTGTAATCTTCGAGGAATATAACCTTCATTTTATCATTTACGGCACGGTCATTGTTAATAACCTTTGAAAGCTTATAAATCATTTGGATTATTTCTTTTGCAAAGAGATAGCCCGAAGCCGCCTTTGCACCGAACATATAGGTTTTTGGCGTAAACGGAGCATTTGGATTTTCTTTTATATAAAGATAATCGCTTATAATATGCAAAGCATTAAGGTGTTGACGCTTGTATTCGTGAAGTCTTTTAACCTGCATATCAAGAATAGCATCAGGGTCCATAGAAAGTCCCATATTATCCTTAATATAGTTAGAAAGCCTAACCTTGTTGTTCTTTTTAATCTCACTAAGGCGAGTCAAAACCGTCTTGTCTTCGGCAAACGGCATTAACTTTTCAAGCTGACTTGCATCCTTTACAAATCCATCGCCGATAAGCTCGCCAATAAGCGAAGTAAGCTCGGGATTTGCCTGACAAAGCCATCTTCTATGTGCAATACCGTTAGTTACATTAGTAAACTTTTCGGGCGTCATTTTATAATAATCGTTAAAAAGCTCATCGGTAATAATCTTACTGTGAAGCTTTGAAACACCGTTTACGGTATGGCAGGTAACAACGCATAGGTTTGCCATTCTCACAAGTCCGTTGCTTATAACGGCGGTACGCTCTGCAAGACCGAAATCCCCCGTTTTAGATATAACCTGCGCTCTGTAACGGCGGTCGATTTCTTCTACAATTTGATAAATTCTCGGCAGTCTTCTCTTAAACATTTCAATAGGCCAACATTCAAGAGCTTCCGCCATAATAGTATGGTTAGTATATGCAACGGTTTTAGTTACAATATCCCAAGCCTTTTCCCAACTGTATCCGCACTCGTCAAGCAAAAGTCGCATAAGCTCGGGGATAGACAATGTCGGGTGGGTATCGTTAATATGAATAGCAACCTTTTCGGGCAGGTTATCAAGGGTGCTGTATCTTCTCATATGTCTTGCAAGAATATCCTGAATAGATGCCGATACCAAGAAATACTGTTGACGAAGTCTGAGCGATTTGCCCTCGGCATGATTATCCTCAGGGTATAATACCTTTGAAATAGCTTCGGCATTTGCACGCTGTTCAAGTGCTCTTACATAGTCGCCTTGATTAAACGCCGACATATCAAAATCCTGACATTCCGCACTCCAAAGACGCAAAACATTAACCGTTTTTCCGTCCTTACCCGCAACCTTTAAGTCATAAGGCATTGCGTGAACGCTATCAAAATCCTTATGCTCAACATGGTGATATCCGTTGTCCCACCATTCGTCAATATATCCGCCAAAATGAACATCAACGGCGGAAGACGGTCTCGGCTCTAACCAAACACTGCCGCCCGGTAACCAAAAGTCGGGCATTTCGGTTTGCCAACCGTCAACTAACTTTTGTCTGAAAATACCAAGCTCGTATTTAATGCAGTATCCGTAAGCACTGTATCCTCCGCTTGAAAGCCCGTCAAGGAAACAAGCCGCAAGTCTTCCGAGTCCTCCGTTGCCAAGTCCGGCGTCCGGCTCAAAATCATAAAGATTATCAAGCTTAACCTTAAACTTCGCAAGTGCTTTACCCATATTTTCGGTAAGCCCTAAATTATAAAGATTGTTTTTAAGCGACCTTCCCATAAGAAATTCCATACTTAAATAGTAAACGGTCTTTGCCTCTTGCTCTCTGACCGCCTTACGAAAGTTCGCTTTTCTCTCACTCATAATATCAAGAAGCACAAGAACACAAGCTTTGTAAAAAATCTCATCCGATGCCTGTTCCGGCAAAACACCGAAATTATGCGAAAGCTTCGTTTCTATCATTTCGGCAAGTTTTGTAATTGTATAGTTAGTTGCCATAATTATCTCCTTTAAGTCTTTCTACTTGATATTATTTGTTGCACGGTAAAAAGTATTCCTTAAATTGAATATTTATTATCGTACATATTGAAATCTTTTGCAAATTCTTGATTTTCCATAGTTTTAAGTGAATTAAGGTACTTATGCGCATCAAGCTTATCGCTTTTAAGCTGCATTGTAAATACCGCAAGGTTTGAACAATGGTCCGAAATTCTTTCGTAGTTAGTAAGAAGGTCGGACAAGACAAATCCAAGCTCAATAGTGCAATCGCCCTTCTGCAAACGGTTAATATGGTTAGCCTTTAAGGTGTCGGTAAGCTTGTCGATTACCTGTTCAAGAGGCTCAACATGAGAAGCCATTTGAGTATCATCATTTATAAACGAATCTACCGTTATTGTAATTATTTCGGTAATGGCACTCGAAATATTGGTAATCTCTTTTTGTGCGTCAGCCGAAAATACTATTTGCTTTTCAAACATTTCCTTTGACAAATCACGAATATTAAGTGCGTGGTCGGAAATTCTTTCAAAATCGCCTATGCCGTGGAGCATTCTTGCAACATAGTGCGAATCGTTGTCGGTCAAAGAACCGGCGCTTAATCTTACCAAATAAGTGCCGAGCTTGTCCTCGTATTTATCAACGATAGACTCGTCCTTTTTAATCTTTTCGCCTAATTCTTCGTCATAGTTTTCAAGCATTTTAAGCGAATCTAAAATATTGCCCTTTACAAGCGTTGCCATTTCGGTTGCAAGTCTTTTACATTCCGAAATTGCAAGAGGTACATTATTAAACAAACGCTCGTCCAAAAATGCGATATGCTCTTCTTCTCCGCTTTTGCTGACGGTTTTTTCGCAAAGTCTAATCATCGGCTTCTTGAAAGGAACAAAGGCTATTGTGTTAATTATATTAAACAAAGAGTGGACAACCGCAACGCCGAAAATACTAATGGGTGCTTTAAGCAAATCGGGGCTGAACATCATAACAATATAAAGTGCTATCATACAAACCACGCCGCCGATAGCATTAGTATATACGTGCATAGCCACTACCCGTTTTGCATTTTTGTTAGTACCGATGCTTGAAATAAGTGCCGTCATACAAGTACCGATATTTGCACCTACTACAAGCGGAATTGCGGCACTGTAATCCATACCAACCGAAAGTGCAAGTGCTTGAACAATAGCAACCGTTGCGGCGGATGACTGAATTACGCCGGTAAACAAGGTTGAAACAACAAAAGCAATAATAGGAGAATTTGAGAATAAAGTTAAAATGTTAGAATATTGTTTAACATCTGCCATAGAGTCGCTCATCATATTCATTCCGACCATCAAAATGGCAAAGCCTATAAAAATATCGCCTAACTTTTTCTTTTTGTCTTTTTTAGAGAACATACGCATCGCAATACCGACAAATGCCAAAATCGGAGCAAAGGTCATAGGCTTTAAGAGTACCATAAAGAAATTACTTCCGGTATTCGCATTAAGGGTTAAAATCCAAGCGGTAAGGGTTGTGCCGACATGGGAGCCCATTATCATACCGAATGTATCGGCAAAAGCCAAAATACCCGAGTTTACAAGACCTACAAGCATTACCGTCATAGCGGACGAGGACTGGATAGCAACCGTAATTCCGGCGCCGAGCGAAAAGCCCAAAATATCGTTTTTACCCACTTTTTTAAGGGTGCGTTCAAGCCCTCCGCCTGCCATTTGTTCAAGTCCGCCCGACATTACACTCATACCGAAAAGGAAGAATGTAAGTCCGCCTAAAAGCAGAGCTACCATTGATAAAATATCAGTAGATGTCATCTAATATCCTCCAAATAACATTTATGAAGTTAAAATTACAGTTTTATTTTGTCCTCAATATATGCTTTAAGCTTGGAAATTTCAATTCTTTCCTGCTTCATAGTATCACGGTTACGAACAGTAACACAACCGTCGGTTTCGCTGTCAAAGTCGTAGGTTATGCAGAAAGGTGTACCGATTTCATCCTCACGGCGATAACGCTTACCGATAGAACCGGCTTCATCAAAATCAACCATAAAGTCCTTTGAAAGCTCGTTATACACTTCAAGAGCCTTATCCGAAAGCTTCTTTGAAAGAGGCAAAACGGCAGCCTTAAAGGGTGCTAAGAAGGGATGGAAGCGAAGAACGGTACGAAGGTCGCCCTTTTCGTCAAGTTCCTCGTCATAAGCATCGCAAAGCACAGCCAAAAAGCTTCTTTCAACACCCAAGCTCGGCTCAACAACATAAGGAATGTAATGCTCATTTGTTTCAGCATCAAAATAGGTAAGGTCTTTGCCCGAGGTGTTTTGATGTTGAGTTAAATCGTAATCGGTTCTGTCGGCAACGCCCCAAAGCTCACCCCAACCGAACGGGAACAAGAATTCAAAGTCGGTAGTTGCCTTTGAATAGAAGCAAAGCTCCTCTTTATCGTGGTCTCTAAGTCTGATATTTTCCTCTTTAAGACCGATAGACAAAAGCCAATTCTTACAAAAGCTTCTCCAATAATCAAACCATTCAAGGTCGGTATCGGGCTTGCAGAAAAATTCAAGCTCCATTTGTTCAAACTCACGAACACGGAAAATGAAGTTTCCGGGTGTGATTTCGTTACGGAAGGACTTACCTATCTGACCGATGCCGAAAGGAAGCTTCTTTCTCGAAGTTCTTTGAACATTAGCAAAGTTTACGAAAATACCCTGTGCGGTTTCAGGACGAAGATAAACGGTATTTTTCGCATCCTCGGTAACACCCTGAAATGTCTTAAACATAAGGTTAAACTGACGAATATCGGTAAAGTTATGCTTACCGCAGGTCGGACATTTAATATTATGCTCCTCAACAAAATTCTTCATTTCCTCCTGTGAGAAGGCATCAATCGGCTTTGGAAGCTCAAAGGAATTTTCCTCGCACCAATCCTCAATTAACTTATCCGCACGAAAACGCTCGTGGCACTCACGGCAATCCATCAAAGGATCCGAAAATCCTGCTAAGTGTCCCGAAGCCACCCAAGTTTGCGGATTCATAAGGATAGCCGCATCAAGTCCTACATTATAGGGATTTTCCTGAACAAACTTCTTCCACCAAGCCTTTTTAATATTATTTTTAAGCTCGGCACCAAGCGGACCGTAATCCCAAGTATTTGCAAGTCCGCCGTAAATTTCGCTGCCCGGATATACAAAACCTCTGCCCTTAGCGAGATTTACGATGGCTTCCATTGTTTTTTCATTGTTTTTCATTGGTAAATTTCCTCCAATAAGCCAATTTTCTACAAATATAATAGTACCTAAAAAAGAAAAAAATGTCAACACTAAAAGTATATATTATTTAATTTCTTGACATAAATTAGTATATAGTTTATACTTTTATGTAGATTAACGGAGGTGTTCCAAATGGATAATAATAAAATTGAGCTTCATAAGGTTAATTTTGAAGATTTTATTAAGGTTGTAGATTGCTGTAAAGGCAATGTTTATTTAGAAACTGCCGACGGCGATTCACTCAACCTTAAATCAAAGCTTTGCCAAATTCTCGGTCTTTCAACAATTCTTTCAAGTGCCGAGGTTGCCGAGGCTTGGGTGCGTTGCGAAAACCAAGATGACGAAACCTTGATTTTCCGCTTTAATCTTTACGGTGAATTACCGGAAAACAAATAATATAGGTGATAAAAAATGGCTAATGAATTTCTTACTTATAAGGGCAAGCCGCTCGTTCGTAAAGGAAATGAAATTTACTACGGCGATATGTCCGATAAATTTGTTGCGCGTTTTGAAATACTTTCTTCAAGCAAGGACGGAAAGTTAGAGATTGCCGATAAGGTTGCAATTCAACTGCTTAAAAGCGATACTGATGCTCCGATAGAGGAACGCATTGTTAAAAAGAGTGAAAAGAACACCCTTTTTGATGCTCTCGATTTAGGATTTACTTGGCTTGAACGCGCACTTATGGAATAAATAAAAATTTCCGTTGTACTTTGTACAGCGGAATTTTATTTGAGTTTTATTGAGGAATTGTATGAAATCAAACAGTTTATTTATTAAAGGCGTAAAAGACGGGATACCCATATTTTTAGGGTATTTAGCCGTTTCCTTTACCTTTGGAATTTCCGCCGTTGCTAACGGGATTTCCACGCAAAGCGCGGTATTTATGTCGGCTCTTAACTTTACCTCCGCAGGACAGTTTGCCGCCATTTCGGTTATAACCAAATCGCTTTCGTATTTTGAACTTGCGATAACGCAGTTTATAATAAATTTGCGGTATTGCCTTATGTCGTCGGCTTTGTCCCAAAAATTCGAAAGTAAAATGCCTAAAATACATAGATTTTTAATATCCTTCGGTAATACCGATGAGGTTTTCGGGGTTTTGTCCTCGTTTGACGGAAAATTACCCCCTGTTTACTGTTACGGCGTTTTATTGGGCGGACTTCCGGGTTGGGTAATCGGCACATTGCTCGGCGCCGTGCTCGGAAATGTTTTGCCTCATAGACTTTTAAGTGCTTTGGGAGTTGCACTGTACGGTATGTTTATAGCGATAATAGTTCCTCCCGCAAGAAAAAATAAATTTATTGCGGTAATAATTTTGATAGCTATGATTTGCAGTGCGGTTTTTTCTTATATGCCGATACTTAAATCTATTTCGTCGGGATTTAGAATTATAATTTTAACCGTAATAATTTCGGCATTTGCCGCTGTTATTCGTCCTATTGAAGATAAAAAGGAGGAGAACGGCAATGAACGGTAATATCATAATTTATATTGCCGTTATGGCAATTACAACATACCTTATCCGTATGTTGCCATTAGTTTTAATCCGCAACGAAATCACAAATAAGTATATTAAATCGTTTCTTTATTATGTGCCTTTTGTAACTCTTGCGGTTATGGTTTTCCCTGCAATTCTCTATGAAACCGACAGCATTTATTCGGCAATAATCGGCTTTGTTTTTGCAATAGTCTTTGCTTTTTTCGGCAATAATCTTATAACCGTTTCGCTTATTGCCTGTGCCTCGGTATTTTTAGCCGAGCTTATAATAGTTTAGTCTTTTTTCTGTTTACGCCGAATATTCCGCCTACCGTTGCGGAAAGGGTTATTATCACAAAATGAAAAGCGGTATTCGAGCTTATTTCCCCTTTTGTAATTATCAAAGAAATTACGGTTACAACAAAAAAATAAATAAGTCCCGTTAATATACCTAATAAATATCCCTTTGAGCCGATTTTTCTTGCGCAGTAGTATGCCGAAACAAAGGCTCCTGCCGATACGGAAATTGTCGCAAAAACACTCGCATAGGCTCTATCTATTTTGAAAAGCAACATAACTCCCGCAAAAATCAGAACAAACATTGCCGTAACGGCAATTCCGAAGAAAGCACCCATTATAATTGATTTTTTTCTATTATCAAGTTTAATATCCATAAAATAACCCTCCGCAATAATTATATTGCGAAGGGTTTTGTTTTATTCCTTATTTAGCTGTGTCATCGTGAACTGTTAAGTTCTGCTGTAAAGCCCAACGGGAAATAGTAAGCTTGGAATGGTCGCTCTTTGATTCGATAACCATTGTATCCTCTTTAAGAGAAATAACCCTTCCGTAAATGCCGCCGATTGTGATAATCTCGTCGCCTACCATTAAGCCCTCGCGCATTTTCTTTTCTTCTTTCTTCTTTTTGTTTTGAGGACGAATAAGAAGAAAATACATTACACCAAGGATTACAACCAAGTAAACAACAGTAAATAATGTACTTGACGCAGAGCTTTTTGCGGTAGTTTTAGCGGCATCTAATAAAAAATGTAAATTCATAAGTTTTAACCTCCAATTTTTTCAACAATCCCTATTATACCTAAATTTCGGGATAATTGCAAGGACTATTTTAATCCATATTTATATACGGAGCGGGGTCAACTCGTTTACCGCCTATTATTACCTCAAAATGAACGTGGTTTCCGTAGGAATTTCCCGTAGAGCCGACAAGTGCAATCATATCACCTTGATTTACCTTATCGCCGACACTTACACAAAACTTACTTGCATGTCCGTATCTTGTAACTATTCCGTTTCCGTGGTCAACATCAACACAATAACCGTATCCCGAATACCAAGAAGCACGAACTACCGTACCTGCCTTTACGGCATAAATAGGAGTGCCGTAAGGCGCTACTAAATCATAGCCCTTATGTCCCCTGCCGTCGCCGAATGGGGAGGTTGATGTAAGAGTGTTTTTAGGAATCGGGAAAATAAATCCCATACTGTGAGCCGCCGCTTTTGCAGCCGCAACACTTGCATTTTCCGAAGTGCCTACTAAAATAACCCTATCTTGCGGAGTGCTTATAACCTCTTGGCTTAAAGTAACTCTATCGGTTTCTTCGCCGTCTAAATAAGTAACCTCCTCGGTTAAACGGTTGACTCCGTTTTCGCCCTCGGACTGCACCTTAACAGTTCCTTTTGTAAGACCGCTGTCTTTTATTTGAATAGTATTATAAGAAATTTCAACATCCCTTACAACACTTGCAACAGTCCTTACGGGAACGGTTTTAAGAAAATCGTTTATAGTTCCGTTTTCTTTAATATTATTGTAAAGATAATAGCCTTTTTCTAAATTAAGTTCGGTAACAAAAGAGGATTTGCAGACAGCACCCTCAACATTATAATTCGAAAGATACTCCGCTACAATATCGGAATCGTTCTCACACAAATAAACCCGGCTACTGTCCCCAACCGTAGTTTTATAACCCGCAACAATTTCGGAGGTATTAAGAATTATTTTATTTGCAAGTTTATTTTCAGAAGAAATATTTTCTTTTTTAGTAAGAACAATAGAAAATACGGGGTCGGATAAAACATCCTCAACACCGTTACCGTTTACGCAGTCAAGTACGCTTAATACCGCACGGTTATACTGTTCACGGTTTTTGACAGCGCCTATATTGTTGCCGTTATAAGAAACATTAAGCACCATTCTGACATCGGTATTATAAAGTGCCAAAACCATACAAACAAAAGAGATTGCCAAGAAAGCGGATATTTTTACGGTTCTGCCCAATTCGCCGTAAAAACCGATAAGTTTTTTTACAAAAGCAAATTGCCTGATTTTAGAATGCTTATAAATAACCGCTCACCTCTTTTAGAAAAGTTACAACTTTGTAATTATTATGTTACCATTATATAACTTTTTACAAAAAAAGCAAGTGTTTTTTCAAAATTAATCTGTTTTTATTGTTTTTGGGTCATAATTACTTATAAATTCTTCCCATTCCTCGTCGGAAACTTCAAGATTATCGGATTTATGTGCATTATTATAATTAACATAAAGGTTTGAAATAATCCTCTTGTATTGGCGGTTTGTTTTAATTCTCTGGCGAAGTGAAATCACAAGCATCCAAGTTGAAAAAAGAAGAATAATAATAAACGACGGCAAATGTCTGATATAAAAAATAAGTGTGAGTCCGAAAAATCCCGAAGTATAACCCTCGCAAAGCTTAACCGAAATAAAAATAAGGTATGAAAGAGCTGCTAAATTCAAAGCATTGCCTATTATATTAAGTTTGGTAAATGTAAATACCTGTCCTAAAACTTCAAGTGCCGTAAAGACGGCGATTAGAATAACGGTTTGGTCGGTAGCAATAGGATTGCCGTTGCTTTTCATCAAGAGCGCACCTAAAATAAACAACAAATTTATACAGAAAAGATAAATAACACCCAAAAGATTAAAAAATCTGCAAATCTTGTAAAGCTTACCGTTTGTTTTAGCGTATGAAACGCCGAGCTTACATTCGACCTCTTCAACCCTTTTTAGAATACTGTCATATTTTTTCATAATGTCCTCCGAAAAATGTGTTACATATATTATATATTCTTTTAGCCCACTTGACAAGTGGCTTTTAATAATTATATAATACTACTCGGTGATTGAAATGGCAGTAATAAATATTGTAATGGTTGAGCCGGAAATCCCTCAAAACACCGGCAATGTTGCGAGAACCTGCGCCGCTACGGGTGCAAGGCTGCATTTAGTAGGCCCTATGGGATTTACTATTGACGATAAAAAGCTTAAAAGGGCAGGTCTTGACTATTGGCATTTTTTAGATATAAGCTATTATAAAAATTTAGATGAATTTTTTGAAAAGAACGATGGCGCTTTCTTCTACTTTACCACAAAGGGCAGGAAAACTCATTCGGAGGCTGTTTACCCCGATAACTGTTACCTGCTTTTCGGAAAAGAAACAAAAGGGCTTCCCGAAGAGCTTTTAATTAAACATCCCGAGCGTTGTGTCAGAATCCCTATGGCTTATGATATAAGAAGTCTTAACCTTTCAAATTCGGTTGCTATCGCCGTTTACGAGGCGCTTCGGCAATGGGACTATCCAAAGCTCGAAAACGAGGGACAGCTTCACAATTACCGTTGGGAAAATATAGAAAACGCAAAATAATTTTAACAAAACATATAAACCTCCATATTATGTATTGAAGTGCGACTTCAATCATTTTACGGAGGTTTTTTTATGCCAGACAACAATTTAGGCTCCGCCTTCAAGGAAGCGGTCTGCATTGATGCAGGCAGAGTTTACGACTCTTGCTGCGACCGGGACTGTCTTGAAGATTTAAGGTGCTATTTCACGGCTGAAACACAGGCGCTTGTGAATAACGCAATCAGTGTAAAACTGACATCCTCAAAGGTTCTTAATGTACTTATTGATGTTGAACCGGTAAGCTTCAACAAAGGCTTCTATTCCTGCGACTTAACATTCTTTTTCCTAAACGAATTAGAGTTATACTCAACACCCAACAGTTGCCCGACACCTATTACGGGCATTTCCTTCTTCTCGAAAAAGGTAATTCTTTACGGCAGTGATGGAAATGTTCAGGTATTTTCAAGCAACCAAAGTCTAAACAATCCCACCTGTAACAAATCGGCAATTTGCAACTCGAACAGTCCAAAATGCGTACTCCAATGCGTTGACCCGGTAGTTCTTACCGCAAAGATAGGCAAGACAAATGACTGCTACCAAAACATTTGCTACATTCCGCAGTCGGTAACAGATTATATCGGTGCTCCGTTAGCCGTCGATGTCCCCTCAGGCTCCGCTACGGTTTATGTAACATTAGGTTTGTTTACCATTGTTCAGTTAATCAGGGATGTTCAAATGTTAGTACCCGTTTATGACTTCTGCATTCCAGAAAAACAATGCGATGACACAACCGACCAACCTTGTGATGTATTCAGAAAAATTAAGTTCCCAACCGACGATTTTTTCCCGAAATCAACCGACGGTTGCGGTTGCTCGGGCAACAGCTGAATATAAATTGATAACACCGATAAGTCAAGAGGCTTATCGGTGTTGTTTTTAGTAAAATTCCGAAATGATTTGTTTTTTTGACTCAATAGGCGAATAATAAAAGCTATTCACCCTATCTCCGTTATCAAAATACTCGAAGTCCTTTCTTAAAGCCTTATCAAAGCTGTCGATAATAATAAGCTTTATCTTCATTTTTTCGGGTATAATATTTTTTATGTAAACACTTGCCGTCTGTCCCACATATACATCATCCTTAGGCTCCGCAAGTCCTGCAAGATTAGGTGTAAGCTCAACAAACACTCCGTAATCTTCAACACTTCTTACTATTCCCGACACGGTTTGACCTACCGAAAAGAGCCGTGCATTTTCTTCCCAAGTACCGAGTAACTCCTTATGACTTAAAGTTATTCTTCCGTTTTCGATTTTGCTTATAATTGCTCTGATGTTTTGACCTACGAAAAATCGGTCGGAGGGGTGAGAAATTCTTGAAACCGATATAGAATCAATGGGTAAAAGTGCCACATTTCCGCAACCTATATCACAAAACGCACCGAAGGATTCAAGATGGGTAACCTTTGCTTTTATAACATCACCGATACAAAATTTTGAGATTTTATCTTTTATGCAAAGCATTTGTGCTTCTTTTCTTGATAAAAGGGCATAGGGCTTTCCGTAATCGTCAATTAAAACATCCTTAACGGTAAAGCAAACCGCCCTGCCGACACGGGAAATAAGTGCAATATCCTTTGTTGTGCCTTCCTTAATACCTATTGCGCCCTCATCTCTTGGGATAATACCTCTCATACAATTAAGGTCAACCGTCATATTATGCGAACTGTCGCACATTATTACATTACCTTCAAGAATACATAAATCTTCCTTAGCCTTTTGAATTGCCGTAAGACTTGACAGTCGGTTTTTGTTTTCGTCGCTTCCGATAAGCAATCCTTCGGGATAATATTCGTTCATTTTTATCGCCTTCCTTTTGATATAATATATGAAAATAAGGCTATAAAAAGAACATAAAAAAGGAGCCTTGTAAAAAACAAAAGTTTTTAGGCCCCAAAATAATTATTTAATAGTGATTTTTCCTACTTCCAAAGTGGCGCTTACCAATTCCTCAGAGGTATTTGCAAACTCACACTCAGCGTTATTGACAGTAACCGAATATGTTCCGGCTTTTGCGGTATCTTTCTTTTTCAAAACAACATTTGCAAGTATTCCGTTACCCACAATATCGTTAAGTCCCGAATCGCTTGCAATTAAGATTATTTGTCCGTTCGTAAAATTGCCGCTGCAATCGTCAAATATCTCTCCGCCCGAGCAAGAGGAATACTCAAATACATTTGTATCAAACGAAAGAACGACCTTTGAAGCGGTTATTCCGGGATTCTTTGTAATATAAACCGGTACGGTAATAAGTTCGTCTTTTTTTGCAACCGCAATATCTTTAACATCAACTTTTCCGTCAGTACCCTTTTTCTCGGTTTTGAAAGTATCTGTGCTTTCACTGTTTTCATTTGAAGCGGTTTCATTCGAAACGGTGTTAGAGCTGTCCGCTACCGAAGAAGTGTTTTTCGGTGCGTTAATCTTAAAATTGATTTTCTTTGTTGCTAAGAGCGCTACAATAATTGCCGCAACAAGTACTACCACACCTGAAATAATGCCGATAATCATTTTTTTGTTCATAATAATTTCTCCTTAAAAATCATATTGACCTAATTTTATTTTTTCGGATAATGCCTTTTTGACATCATCTTTATCTTCCTTATAGGTAACGCCGTACCACTTTTCCTCCGCAACCGAAACGCTGACATCTTTTATGCCGTTTTCCATAAGCTTTGTAACAATAGTCGGCAAATAAAATTCGGATTTCGGCTCGTTTATTCTTTCTTTCAAAAACTGTACCAAATATTCCTCGGTATATTTGAATATATCGGTGTTAAATCCCCACATATTCATCGAAACAACCGTATCCCTCGGAAGCGGTATCCAAGTTTCGTTATCCTCGGTATATTTACAGTCAATAATTTTTGTGCGCTCGGTAACGCTCACTAATTTACCGTCTTTTATCTCGCAAACACCTCTTGAAACGGAGCCGTTTTCGGTTAAGGTGTTTTGAAGTCTGAATCCTACCATACAGTAGTTGTCGGTTTGCTTTTTCAAATGCTCATAAATTTCAGTGTAAGCATCGGCGCCGTAATAATCATCGGCATTTATTACCGCAAAGGGCGTTTTTACAATATCACGACAGCAATAAATTGCGTGTCCTGTACCCCATGGTTTTTCTCTGCCCTCGGGACATATAAATCCGTCGGGTAGTTTGTCGGTTTCCTGAAAAGCATAGCTTACATCTATTATCTTTTCAATTCTTTTACCGACAGTTGCCTTAAACTCTTTTTCGATAGCGCGTTTAATAATAAATACAACCTTATTAAAACCCGCTTTTTTTGCATCATAAACCGAAAAATCAAGAAGTGCCTCGCCGTTAGGACCGATAGGCTCAATTTGTTTAAGCCCGCCGAAACGGCTACCCATTCCTGCCGCCAATACCACAAGTGTTGCATCAAAGTTCATTATTATTCTTCCTCATTTTTAAGTTTAATATTAGGCTTTGTCATATTGCTGTTAGCGCTCTTGTCAAAGCCCTCTGTGCTTTCCTTCATAAACAAAACCTTAAATGTTAAAATAATAAGCTTCAAATCTTTAAGCAAAGAATATGTTTCAATATAAATCAAATCCATATTAAGCTTGTCCTCGGGAGAGGTATTATACTTTCCGTATAATTGCGCATATCCCGTAAGTCCCGCCTTAACCCTATGGCGAAGCTCAAACTCGGGATGAGCGGTTGAATACTCGTAAACATTCTCAACTCTTTCGGGGCGTGGGCCTACAACCGACATATCCCCTATCAGTATATTAAAAAGTTGAGGTAATTCGTCAACACGGCAGGCGCGTATTATTCTGCCCACCCGTGTGATTCTATCGTCATTGTTTTCCGCTTTTTTAGCGCCGTCCTTATCGGCATCGGTTATCATAGAACGGAATTTTAATATATTAAAAATAGCACCGTTTTTTGTAACACGGTTTTGCTTAAAAAATACAGGTCCGCCGTCATCAAGCTTAATAGCAACAGCACAAGCCAACATAACAGGGCTTGTAACAACAATTCCGACAAGAGAAATTATTATATCAAAAACTCTCTTAATGAAAATTTGGTCAGGCGACAAGCCTCTGTTTCGGCTCATAATAACGGGGGTGTCCCCTATTTGTATCTCATATCCGTTATTTATAATAATATCGGTAATATCCGGCAAAAGATAGGTTCTCTTTTGATTGGTATAGCAATACGAAATTATTTCTTTTTGCTTGGTTTTATCAATATCGCAAATCGCAACCGCATCATATTTATCAATATTATGCTTTATCGTTTTCATATCGGTATGCTCAACATTAAGACCACATTCAATCTTAAAGCGTTGAGTAATAACACCCATTTTTTTAATAAGATTAAAGCCCTCCTGCTCATCGCTGAACAGTGCCACTATTCGCCTTGCGGGATAAAGCTTAAAATAAATCGTATTAGAGGCAAATCCGCACAAAAAGAGCATAACAACCTGAATTACAAGGCAAAAAAACATCGGTCTTACTTCGACAAGAGCTCTTGCGATAAGACTTAATTCCAAATACATAATACAGTCGGTCAAAAGAGCGGAAAGCGAAAAACTGTAAATAATCTCGTGAGTTCGGTAAATTCCGATATTAAACGCTCCGAAAAGGGAGGAGAAAACCGAAAAAAGAAAAATAAACGAAAAAATAACAAGGTAGTTACCCTTACTACTGAAAAGAGCTTCTACATAGTTACGGTTCCAAACTTCCACAAAGCAAGCCGTAATAGCAACCGTTATTAAGACTTTAACGAAAAACATAACCGTTTTTCTTATTAGTATTAAAAATTTCATAAGGTCAAACCTCACTGAAAATACATATTATAACTCACATATAGTATATATTCTGATAAGTGTTATTGTCAAGAAATATTTGGTATTCCGATAACTGTTTTTGCGAAAACGGACTGTAAAAAGCAAAAGTCTTTTTACAGTCCGTTCATTATAATTAACTAATCTCGCCTACTGTTTTTCCGTCAGCTAAAAGCTTAACATTCTTAATAAGCTTATTTATCTCGGTAACGGTAACCTTACCCATAGGCTTGCCGTTAGTGTAATACTGATACTTCGTATCATTAAACCTTACAAAATCAACCGTAATGTTTGTGCCCGTCTTAAAGCCGAACACCAACGAAACCTTATCGGCAGAGGTTGCACTGTCGATAGTAAAGTCATAGCAAGAAAGTGATACAACAAACTGATAAAGGTTTTGGAAATTCTTTGATTTAAGGGTTTTTCCGTTATATGTGATAATATAGTTGTTGTCTTCGTCATCATCCTCATTAGCGGCAATGCCGAAGGTATAGGTTTTATCACTCGTTACAACCGAGAAGCTTGAAAGGTCGTTTATAGAATATAGGCAAATAAGATTTGAATAGTACGAAGACGGGTCTCCCGAGGTAAGTGATGAAATAGTATCCGGTGAAACCTTGTATATCAACTTGCCTATGCTTGACCAAACGGCGTAATCGTCATTCTCGGTCTTTGCAAACTTATAAACCACACTAACCGTTCCGAGCTTTACGGTAAGCACAATGTCGGGCGTATTAAGTCCGAAGGCTTTAAGGGTTGTGCTTGAAGTATCATACGAATATGCACCGTTTGCGGAAATACCGCTTTGGAACAAAGAGAAAATTTCGTCAATACTATCGGCATAATGTTCTTCGGGAGAAGTAATCTTATATGTTAAATAGCTTGAAATTTCGCTTTCTTCGTTCTTAACGATAACAAGCGGTGTCGGATATAGTTTTCCGCCAAATGTAATCGAGTCAACTACCGACAGTGTACCGTCTTGGAAGCATTCTCCCATACCGTCGGTTTCGGATATTTGAGGTATTGAGCTTGCATCGGCAAAGCTGAGCAAATCCCCCTCAAAATCGCTTTTTACAATCTCATCAACAAGATAAACACTACCCGTATCAACCATTTGTAAATAATATCCCGCGCTGTCCGTTGTAGTGTTGCCGATATAAAATTCTACCGTTTTGCCGTCGGTTTTTCCAATCGTAATATGAACGGCATCATTACCGCCGAATCCGCAGGCTTCGGCATCTATACCGGTTACATCCTTTATAGCTTCAACACTCAATATTCCCGTAACAAGAGAAGAAACGGCGGTGCTGTTTACAAGAGAGCTGTCAACACCCGAGAGTATCCACACATTCGTAGTTTCGCCCTCGTCATCGGTTTTTTCGGTCTTGTTTATTTCATAAGAGCAGGAAGAATTAGTAACTTTAAGATAAGAAGCGTCATCCTCTTCAATACTCCAAAGAGAAATTTTCTTCAAATCATTCGTTTCGGGAGTTTCTTCTTCTTTTTCGGGTATAATCTTAATTACGGCTATTGTTCCGCCTATAAGAACAGCAAGTGTTACAAATGCCGAAATAATCCTAATTAAAAGCTTACCCTTAACTTTTTTTGTTTTTTTAGCCGAATGTTCAATAGGTGCCGAAAAGACGGTTGACTCGTCAAAGTCAACCTTTTCATTCTCTTGTGCCGTTTCCTCGTTTTTCGGCTCATTGTCATTATCAAAGAAATCACTCATATTTATGACCATTCCTTTCCGCTACGCTTTTAGGCACAAACGACCAACGAAAGGAATGGTCATAAAATGCCATGTTTTTCGGTTGCCTCGTAAGAGGCGAGAAAAACGGCGCGTTATAATTTTTTAAGTTTGGAAGATTTATCTTTCAAACTTATGCATTCCTTCTCTTAATAAATACAACTATTCCGATAACGATTACTGCAAGCGGGAGTAATATCATAAAGATAAGTGTAATAGCATTTGAAGAACTTTCGGTAACAGAGTCAAGGAAGCTTTCATCGGTAATACTCTTAGTAACGAAGGTAATATCTCTTGTGTCAACACCGCTGGCGGTATCGCTTATTGCCAAAAGCATATCCTTATTGTAAAAACTGTCATAATTATTATAATCAGAGCTTAAAAAGTCGGTGCTTGACAATACGGTAACATAGCTTACAATCTCGTTGTTATCATCGTCATAGTCGTTCTTTTGAGACATAATTGCAGTAGAATAAGACTTTTGTTCGAGCGAGTCGGCACCTGCAAAATCATTATCCGAGCCCTTTGGAGCTATAACGGTAGTTTCGGGTGTTGCAACAAGGCTCTTTACGGTAATTGAGCCTCTTGTTTCAAACGAAGCGGAAAGCGGTACATTTTGACTTGTTACACAAACCTGATTTGCTTCTAAATTCTCCGCATCCTCCGTAACATAAGAGCCGAGCGCATAAGGGTTGTCGGTAAGATGGTTTTGGTCGTTTGTTTCAAAAACTATACCGTCTTCAACCGTTATTCCCCAATCGTCGAGGAAATCGTAGAAGTTAGAAAGCATCGGTGCGTTTTCGTTAGCAAATACGATTATTCCCTTGCCGAGCTTTGAATCGTTATCAAGGAAGCTTGATAAAACTTCCAACTCTTCCGGCAAAAAGTCGGTTTCGGGAGCGGGAATTACAACAGATGCGCAATCATCGGGGATAGACTTTATAAGTTTGTCGTCAACATCAACGATTTCATAGTTGTTTGATTTTAACAACTCTCTGTACTGTGATTGAGTGGTGTCATAAGTTGAATGTCCCGAAAGGAATGCAACCTTAACCGTCTTATCGCTTATAACATAAGAAATCGCACCGGTCAAAGCATTTTCAATATTATTGCCGCCGACAGTATATACCGATTGACCGTAGTAAGCCGCATAAGTGCTATCCTCGGTTAATTCGTAAATATCGGTAAAGCCGACAGTTTTTGAACGCAAATTCTTGTTCTTTGTTGCAGATACGATAATATCGCCGTAAGCAATATTAGAGCCGTAGGTTGAAGTGATTTCGGAAAATTCCGATGAATAGTAATCGACAAATTTAAGATTTATATTCTTGTTATAATCGGCATACTTTTTAACAAGCGTTAAGGTTTGGTCATAATAATCGGTGTCGCTTGAAGTAACCGAATACTGCTGTGCAAAATAGCTCATATAGTTCGAATAGTCGTCCTCACTTGCACAAACGATTACATCAACCTTATCATCAATCTTTTTAAGATATTCGATATTTTCTTTTGTAATTGAATTTTTCTTTTCGGTAGAAAAGTCATAATCTAATACAAAACGGTTTGCCAAAGCGCCGAACAAAACATTTATTACGATAATACCGGCAATAACCAAAGCCGTAATTCCAACCGAATAGCTTCCCTTTTTAAGCAAAGCTTGGTTGCGGATTTTTTTCTCTTTTTTAGGCTTTTTGGATTTTGTGCCTTTTGAAATCTTTTCAGCAACATCTTCGACATCTTCGGAATCTTCGGCATTTATTTCAATTTGAACATTTTGTTTTGTTTCCGAGCTGTCCTCAATTATTTTAGAGTCAGTTGTGTTTTCGGTCTCAATTTCGGCAGTGTTGTCGGTAGTGTTTTCGGTGTTTTTGATTTCTTCACTCATTTTCGTAACCTCCCATTAAGACCATCTTCTCTTTTCAAGCGAACGAACACTTAAAAAGACAAATGCTGCAATAATACTTACAAAATAAATTATATCGGTAACTTTAAGTACACTACCCGAAAAGTTTTCGGCAACCGACAAAAATGCCGCTTTTTCGACAACAGTCGAAATCCACGAAACACTTATCATACTTGCAAAGCTTGACATACAAAGGATAAAAATATTTATTACAAGTGTCAGTATGGCGGATATTGCCGGACTTTCGGTAAGGCAGGAAATAAACATACCGATAGCGATTAAAACGCCGCCTAATAAAAGCATACCTATAAGCGAATAGATATAAGTGAAAACATTAACGCTAACCTTAGCGGCTACGATTATTTCAAAAATAACGGTAGGAGCAAAAGCAAGAGCAAATACCGCAAAAGCCGCAAAAAACTTGCCTAAAACAATAGAAGTAAGCTTTACGGGGGCGGTAATAAGTGCTTGGTCAACCTTTTGACGGCGGTCTTCACTCATAAGTCGCATTGTAAGTACAGGCAAAGTGAAAATAGCTACGGTTGACATTGAAGTTACTATCATTTCAACATTAGGAGCACCGTTGCTGTAAATTGCCGAAAAGAAGTATCCCAAGAAAAAATAGAAAGCGGCTAAAACAATATAACCGATAGGTGTATTAAAATACGCCTTAAATTCTCTTTTGAATATAGCAGACATTATTCTTCGCCCTCCTCATTTTCTTCAAGTTCAATTTCGTCTGTTGTTTCTTTTGCGTTGCCGAGCCATAAATCAAGCTGACTTTCGTCCGCCTCGGTAAGCTTTAAGAATACCTGTTCAAGCGACAAAGTATTGCTTGTGAAGGAAAGCAAGGTTTTTCCGCTTGCAACAATCTTATTATAAACAGCAGCACGAACATCGGCATTATCAAGAGGCTCGATAACAAAATCGTAAGCTCCGCCCTCAACCTTGCCGAGAGAGGATACATTGCCTACATCCTTAACGGTTTTCAAAACCTCTATCATTTTAGCTTCGTCGCAAACTATACGGGCTACCAAGCTATTATCGCTTGAAAGCTTTGCGGACAATGCCTCAGGTGTATCATCGGCAATAATCTTGCCTTTGTTTATGATAATAATTCTTTTACAAACGGCTTGAATTTCAGACAAGATATGAGAAGAAAGAATAATCGTATGATGTTTTCCGAGCTTTGTAATCAAATTTCTGATTTCGATAATTTGTTTAGGGTCAAGACCTACCGTAGGCTCGTCCAAAATAAGTACATCGGGGTTTCCGACTAATGCACTTGCAAAGCCGACTCTTTGACGATAACCTTTTGAAAGATTTTTTATAAGCCTACCCGAAACATTATCAATTTTAACAAGTCGCATAATTTCGTCGATATGCGGCTTTTTGGGGAACTTGACCTTTTTTAAGTCATAAATGAAGTTAAGATACTCTCTTACCTTCATATCGGTATAAAGCGGAGGTATTTCGGGTAAATAACCTATACGCTTTTTAGCCTCCTCCGGAAATTCCGTAATATCATATCCGTCAATTTCAACCTTTCCCTGTGTGGTTGATAAATAACCGGTTAAGATATTCATAATAGTTGATTTTCCGGCACCGTTAGGGCCTAAAAAACCGATAATTTCACCTTTTTCAATGTTAAAGTTTACATCTTTAACAGCAAGGTGTGAACCGTATCTTTTTGTAAGTCCGGTAACACTTATCATAGTAACTCCTCCTATAAATAATTACGAAAATATAATAACAAATTTCGACACCCGAAAAATTAACCTACTGTTAATTTTTAATAATTTTATTATTCCTCAAAAAGCGGAGTGGAAAAATAGCGTTCGGCAGTATCAGGAAGCACCGTTACAACGGTTTTGCCTTTACCGAGCTTTTTAGCAAGTTTAATTGCAGCCGCAACATTAGTACCGCTGCTAATACCGCACATAATCCCCTCTTTTGAGGCTAATTCCTTTGAAGCTTTTATTGCCTCATCATCCTTAATAATGCAAATACCGTCATAAATATCGGTATTAAGTATCGGAGGTATTACGCCGTCACCTATTCCCATTTGAACATGAGTTCCGATAGAACCGCCCGAAAGAATAGCGGCATTTTCGGGTTCAACCGCCCATATTGTCATATCGGGGTTATTTTCTTTTAAGACCTCGCCGATTCCCGTAATAGTACCGCCCGTACCGATGCCCGAGCAAAATCCGTGAATCGGTTTACCTACTTGATTTAATATTTCTATTGCAGTAAACTCTCTTTGAGCCTTAACATTATTCGGATTTTCAAACTGTTGCGGAACAAAAACATTTTTGTCTTCGCTTTTCATTTTAAGAGCCAACTCGACACATTCTTCTATGCAAAGTCCGATGTTTCCGTTATCGTGTACGAGAATCACCTCGGCGCCGTAGTGTTTTACAAGCTTTCTTCTTTCCTCGCTTACCGAATCGGGCATAATAATCTTTGTCTTATAGCCTCTTACCGCACCTACCAAAGCAAGACCTATGCCTTGATTTCCGCTTGTCGGCTCGACAATTACCGTATCCTTATGTATAAGCCCCGTTTTTTCGGCTTCGAGAATCATATTATAAGCCGTTCTTGTTTTTATAGAGCCGCCGATATTAAGTCCTTCAAATTTCACGAGAATTTCGGCACTGTCAGGCTCACACATACGGTTAAGACGAATAATCGGAGTGTTACCCATTGCCCCAAGAATATTATCACAAATCATTAAATCATACCTTTTTGCAAATAGTAATGTAATTATACCTTTTTTTAATCTATATGTCAATAATTTGGGATGCTATGATAAAAGTTTGAAAAAATATAAAAACACGCCGAGTATTTTTTATACTTCGGCGTGTAATTTTAACTGTTTAGTACACACATCATCTCGGGAATACTCCTGATTACCAAAATGATATTTGAAAATGTGAGTACTAACTCACAGAAAATTAGATTAACTCGATAATTGCCATTTCAGCAGCGTCGCCACGGCGGGGACCTGTTTTAGTGATACGGCAATAACCACCGTTTACGTCCTTATACTTAGGAGCAATTTCGTTAAATAGCTTTGCTACAACATCTTCCTTAGTAATAAAAGCTAATGCTTGACGCTTGCTGTGGAGATTGTTAGTTTTAGCGAGTGTAATATATTTTTCTGCCATTGATCTAACTTCCTTTGCGCGTGTAAGGGTTGTTTCAATCTTTCCGTTTTCCAAAAGGAAAGTAACCATTGCACGAAGCATAGCAGTTCTCTGATCACTTGTTCTTCCAAGTTTACGAGTACCTGGCATTTATATCACTCCTTTTCTTATTCGTCATCTTTTTTGAGGCCATAGCCGAACGAATCAAGCTTTGCAATAACCTCTTCAAGAGATTTACGGCCAAGATTTCTGACCTTCATCATATCTTCTTCGGACTTGTTGATGAGGTCTTGAACGGTATTGATACCTGCACGCTTTAAGCAGTTGTAGCTTCTAACCGAAAGGTCAAGCTCATCAATCGTAAGATCTAAAACCTTTTCCTTCTCGTCATCAGCCTTTTCTGCCATTATGCTCTTGGTCCCGCTTACACCCTCGGTCAAGTCAAGGAACAATTCAAAGTGGTCCATAAGAATCTTAGCAGAAAGCGAAATTGCTTCGTTCGCCTTGATAGAACCGTCTGTCCATACTTCGAGGGTAAGTTTACCCTTGTCAACAACATTACCTACACGGGTGTTGTCAACGGTAAAGTTTGCTTTAAGAACAGGTGTGAAAATCGAGTCAATCGGAATAACTCCGATTACGCTTTGCTCCGGTTTGTTTTGTTCAGCCGGAACATATCCCCTGCCCTTTTCAAGTGTCATCTCCATATTGAGCTTGGCACCCTCATCAAGAGTTGCGATATACATATCCTGATTAAGAATTTCAACCTCTGAATCTGCCTTAATGTCAGCAGCGGTAACTACGCACGGACCCTCAGCCTCAATATAAATCTTCTTCTGCTCTTCGCAGTGAAGCTTTGCAATAAGACCTTTTAAGTTAAGAACGATTTCGGTTACATCTTCTTTAACACCGGGAATGGTGGAAAATTCGTGAACAACGCCATCAATCTTGATAGTGGTAATAGCAGCACCGGGAAGAATTGAAAGAAGAACTCTTCTCATACTGTTACCGAGTGTTGTTGCGTAACCTCTCTCTAACGGCTCCATAACGAATTTACCGTATTTTCCGTCATCGGTAAGTTCAAGAGTATCAATTCTGGGCTTTTCAATTTCTATCATTAAAAGCTCCGTTTCTCCGCATAGTTAAATTTAAGTACATAGTACATAATGCGGATTGTACTATGCAGAAGTCTATTATCGTGAATAGAATTCGACAATAAGTTGTTCCTCAACCGGAGCTTCAATTTGCTCACGAGTCGGAAGGTTAATAACCTTAGCAGAAAGCTTATCGTGGTCAACATCCATCCATTGCGGAACGGGCTTTGCACCGTTAGCTTCAATAATTGCCTTCATCTTTTCGGTACCGCGAGCCTTTTCACAAACGGAAACTACATCGCCGTCTTTAAGAAGATAAGAAGCAATATCAACACGCTTTCCGTTTACTTCAAAGTGGCCGTGGCCTACTAACTGTCTTGCTTCTGCTCTTGAAGAAGCAAATCCTGCTCTGTAAACCACGTTATCAAGACGGCTTTCGAGAATTCTCAAAAGGTTATCACCTGTAACGCCTTGTTTTCTTTCAGCAACCTCAAAATAATGATGGAATTGATTTTCCTGAACACCATAGAATCGTCTTGCAGTTTGTTTTGCACGAAGCTGCAAACCGTATTCGGATGACTTCTTTCTACCTTGTCCGTGTTGACCGGGGGCATAGCCTCTTTTACCAACAGAACACTTATCAGAATAGCAGCGTTCACCCTTTAAGAACAACTTTTGTCCTTCACGGCGACAAAGTCTGCATACTGCACCGGTATATCTTGCCATCTGTTACACCTCCAAAAAATTTGTAACAATAGTTTTTAATTAAAATTATACGCGTCTTCTCTTGGGAGGACGGCAGCCGTTGTGAGGAATTGGGGTTACATCTTTAATCATATTAACCTCAAGACCTGCGGACTGTAAAGCACGGATAGCAGCTTCACGTCCAGCGCCTGGACCTTTAACATAAACTTCAACAGTTTTAAGACCGTGTTCCATAGCGGCTTTTGCTGCCTTTTCAGCTGCACTTTGTGCTGCGAAAGGTGTAGACTTTTTAGAGCCTCTGAAACCAAGTTCACCGGCAGAAGCCCAAGAAAGAGCGTTGCCTTGTGTATCGGTAATAGTAACTATTGTGTTGTTGAAGGTAGACTGAATATGAGCGGCACCACGTTCAATGTTTTTCTTTTCACGACGACGGCGTGAACCGGTCGTTTTCTTAGCAGTAGCCATTTATTATTCCTCCTACTTACTTTTTCTTGTTAGCTATCGTTCTCTTAGGACCTTTGCGTGTACGAGCATTGGTCTTTGAACGCTGTCCTCTTACGGGAAGTCCCTTACGATGACGAAGTCCGCGATAGCTACCGATTTCAATAAGTCTTTTAATGTCAAGAGCTACGGTACGACGACGGTCACCTTCAACTTGAAGATTGTGGTCGATGTATTCACGAAGCTTGGAAATATCTTCCTCTGACAAATCCTTTACTCTGATATCGGGATTGATACCGGTATCGGCAAGGATTTTTTTAGATGTTGTAAGACCTATACCGTAAATGTAAGTGAGTCCGATTTCAACTCGCTTCTCATTCGGAAGGTCAACACCAGCAATACGTGCCATTTATAAAAGCACCTCCATTTAAAGTTTTGAGTAAATTAACCCTGACGCTGTTTGTGCTTCGGGTTCTCACAAATAACCATGATTTTACCCTTACGCTTAATGACTTTGCATTTTTCGCAAATCCTTTTTACAGAAGGTCTGACTTTCATTTGGATTTACCTCCTAAAATTTTACCTATTATTTTGAACGCCAAGTTATGCGTCCCTTTGACAGGTCGTACGGGGACATTTCAACCGTTACCTTATCGCCCGGAAGAATTCGAATGAAATTCATACGAAGCTTACCGGAAATATGGGCAAGTATTTGATGTCCACCTTGAATTTCAACTTTGAACATTGCATTAGGCATTGCCTCAACAACGGTTCCTTCAAGTTCTATCATATCTTCTTTTGACATAATTTTTTTCTCCCTTCAAATAATCGAACATTCTACGCTTCGGTCATAATTTTCGGACCGTCGCGAGTTATCACTATTGTGTGTTCAAAATGTGCGGAAAGCGATCCGTCACGAGTTAAAACCGTCCATCCGTCCGGCTGGACCGCAACGCCGTGTTTTCCGGCATTAACCATTGGCTCTATGGCTATGGTCATACCCGGAAGTAATCGTATTCCTCTGCCGGGAGTGCCAAAATTCGGTACTTCGGGCGGCTCGTGCATTTCGGTTCCTATGCCGTGTCCGACAAAGTCCCGTACTACCGAGAAGCCTCTTTCTTCAACATACCTTTGCACAGCGTAGCTGATGTCGCCGATTCTGCTGCCCGGAAGCGCCGCCGCAATTCCTTCGTAAAGGCTTTGCTTTGTAACCTCCATCAGCCGCTTTGCCTCTTCGGATATATCTCCGCAGGCAAAAGTAGCAGCATTGTCGCCGTGATACCCGCCGAACTTTGCGCCAAGGTCAACACTTACTATGTCGCCGGCACAAATTTTACGCTTGTTTGAGGGTATGCCGTGAATTACCTCGTTGTTGATTGATATACATGCGGTTGCGGGATAGCCTTCATAGTTTTTGAAGTTAGGGATAGCACCGCAACTTCTTATAAACTTTTCGGCTAAGGCGTCTAGCTCGGCCGTTGTAACACCGGGCTCAACCGCATTGCCAACTAATTGTAATGCTTTTGCCGAAATTTTGCAAGCCTCTCTCATAATTTGAAGCTCACGCTCGGTTTTAAGCACTATCATAGCTTATATCTCCGAAAGTGCTTTGAGTACAAGTGCAGTTGTGTCTTTAACATCATCCTGACCTTCTACTATAAGCAACTTTTTCTGAGTGCCGTAATACTCTTTAAGCGGTTCAGTCTGCTCGTGATAAACATTAAGTCTATTAAGAACAGTTTCTGCCTCATCATCCTTACGGATTACAAGGTTTCCGCCGCAAGCATCGCAAACGCCGTCCTTTGAAGGCTTCTTAAATTCGGTATGGTAACTTGCACCGCACTTTTCACAAACCCGTCTGCCTGACATACGCTTTACGATTTCGCTGTCTTCAACTTCAATAGAAAGAGCAGCATCAACCGCAATACCCATATCGTCAAGAGCCTTTGCCTGTGGAATTGTGCGAGGGAAACCGTCAAGAATAAATCCGCCGTCGCAATCGGACTTTGCTAATCTTTCCTTAATGATACCGATTACGATTTCATCAGGAACAAGCGCACCCTTTTCAGTATAAGCCTTAGCTTTAAGACCCATTTCAGTTCCGTTTTTCAATGCGGCACGGATAATATTACCCGTAGAAATGGTAGGAATATTATAAGTTTCTGAGATAATCTCAGCCTGAGTGCCTTTTCCGGCACCCGGAGCTCCTAAAAGAATAAGTTTCATAAAACTTTCTCCTTAATCAAGGAATCCCTTGTAATGACGCATCATCATCTGAGATTCAAGATTCTTAACGGTATCAAGTGCAACGCCTACCATAATGAGTATGGAAGTACCGCCTAATGATACATTGATTTCGCCGACATTACCTATAACGATAGGAAGTATAGCGATTACACTGAGGAACAAAGCACCTAAAAGTGTAATTCTTGACAAAATCTTGGAAATAAAATCAGATGTGGGTTTGCCCGGACGAATACCGGGAATTGCGCCACCGTTCTTACGCAGGTTGTTAGCCATTTCAACAGGATTGAATTGAATTGTTGTATAGAAATACGCAAAAGCAATAATCATTAAGAAATAGATAACTGCATAGAACACACCTCTTGTACTGAATAACGAGAGGAATTTAACCCAAGTCGGCATATCGTAAACAGTATAGTTCTTTGCAAACGAAAGAATCATAGTAGGAAGCATAAGGATTGACGAAGCGAAGATTATAGGCATAACACCTGACATATTAACCTGAATCGGAATATGAGTGTTTTGACCGCCGTACATCTTGTTTCCGACAACACGCTTAGCATACTGTACCGGAATTCTACGCTCTGCATTGGTCATCCATACGATAAACGCAATAACAACCAAGAAAGCAATAACGATACCGATTACTGCAACCGAATGAGATTGGAAGTTCTTAACAAGAACTTGGAAAGCCTGTGGTCCGCGTGATAAAATACCGGCAAAGAGCAATATGGAAATACCGTTTCCGATGCCCTTTACATCTATTTGTTCGCCAAGCCACATAACAAGTGCCGAACCTGCCGTAAAGGCAAGTACGATTACGAATGCCGCAAATACAACTGCACCGCCGTTTACGGTAAGATAGCTTGAATTCTTCAAATAGAAGAAATAAGCGGTACCTTGAATAAGTGAAAGAGCGATTGTTGTATAACGGGTAATTGTTGCGAGCTTCTTTTGTCCCTCTTCTCCCTCTTTTGAAAGGCGTTCAAGAGCAGGAATTGCAACACACAAAAGCTGAATGATAATTGAAGAGTTGATGTACGGGGTAACCGACATAGCGAAGATTGCACCGTATTCAAGTCCACCACCGGTCAAAATTGAAAGGTAGTTAAAGAAATCATTTGTTGTTGTTGAATCCCAAAGCTTTGCAACATCAATGTAAGGAACCGGTATAACGGAACCTATTCTGAAAATAGCGATAATAAAGATAGTAAAGAGAATCTTGTTTCTGAGTTCTTTTACTCTCCAAGCATTTTTCAAGGTCTCTAACATATTAGATCACCTCTGCCTTTCCGCCTGCGGCGTTTATCTTTTCAGCAGCAGAAGCAGAAAACGCATTAAGATTTACGGTAAGTTTCTTTGTAAGCTTTCCGTTACCTAAAACCTTAACCGGCATATCTGCCTTCTTTATTATTCCCTTAGTTTGAAGAGCAGCTGCATCAACAGTTGCACCGTCCTCGAACGCTTCAAGAGCGGAAACATTGATAGCCAACCATTCCTCAGCAAAAATATTATTAAAGCCACGCTTAGGGATTCTTCTTTGTAAAGGCATTTGACCGCCTTCAAATCCCGGTCTCATACCGTGACCGGCACGAGCCTTTTGTCCCTTATGTCCCTTGCCGGCAGTCTTGCCGTTGCCGGAACCGTGACCTCTTCCTATACGCTTTGATTCCTTAGTAGAACCGAAAGCAGGAGATAATTCATGCAATTTCATTGTTCGCACCTCCTTGTTAGATTAGCGGATTAACCGCCGCCGTATATACGGCAAAATGCTTACTTCTTAACCTTCGATAACTTTAACGAGATGAGAAATCTTGTTGATTTTTCCTCTTGTTTGGGCGTTGTCCGGCTGAACCGAGCTATCGCCGAGCTTATGAAGGCCGAGTGCGTGAGCAGTTGCAATCTGATCTTTCTTAGAACCGATTGTGCTCTTTACGAGTTTTACAGTAAGGCCGGCAGCCTTTTTCTTTGTTGCCATAGTGCTGCTCCCCCTTAACCTAAGATTTCCTGTGGCTTTTTGCCACGTACAGCTGCAACCTGTTCAACGTCACGAAGTGCTGCAAGTCCTGCAACTGTGGCACGAACTACATTGCACGGATTGTTTGAACGCAATGCTTTTGTACGGATATCCTTAATTCCAACAATTTCAACAACCGCACGAACTGCACCGCCGGCAATAACTCCGGTACCGGGAGCAGCAGGCTTCAAAAGAACGCGTCCTGCGCCGAATTCGCCTATAATTTCGTGTGGGATTGTTGTTCCCTTTAAGGAAACCTTAATTAGATTTTTCTTTGCGTCCTCGATACCCTTACGGATAGCGTCCGGAACTTCGCCTGCTTTACCGAGACCGAAACCTACGATACCGTTACCGTCGCCTACAACAACGAGTGCTGCAAACTTCATAATACGGCCGCCCTTAACGGTTTTTGATACACGGTTGATAGAAACGACGCGTTCCTGCAAATCTAATGTTGATGCATCAATATTTGTAGCCAAAAGTATTCCTCCCTCTTATTAGAACTTGAGGCCGCCCTCACGGGCACCTTCGGCAAGCTCCTTAACACGGCCGTGATAAATGTATCCGCCACGGTCAAATACAACCTCGCTGATACCCTTAGCTGCGGCACGCTCTGCTATTAATTGTCCAACTTTTTTAGCGCCCTCGCAGTTGCCGGCATTTTCACCGAAATCTTTTTCGTTTGAGCCTGCTGCTGCAAGTGTTACGCCATTTTCATCATCTATAAGCTGGGCGTAGATGTAGCTGTTGGAGCGGAATACATCAAGACGAGGTCTTGCTGCTGTGCCGGTTATTTTTGAACGAACACGGGCATGGCGTTTAACTCTTGCCTTGTTACTATCAGGTCTATTAACCATATTAAAAACACTCCTTTATTACTTCTTAGCGCCCTTGGCTGCTTTACCTTCTTTGCGGCGGATGTATTCGCCTGCGTACTTAACGCCCTTGCCCTTATATGGCTCCGGCGGACGCTTCTTGCGGATATCTGCTGCAAATTGGCCAACCAACTGCTTATCTGCACCACTGATTATTACCTGGTTCGGACCCGGTACTTCAATAGTGATACCATCAATTTCAGGAACAATAACCTGATGTGAGAAACCGAGGTTCATCACGAGGTCTTTTCCCTGTTTTTGTGCACGGTAACCAACACCGTTGATTTCAAGAGTCTTGGAATAACCTTCTGTAACACCGATAACCATATTAGCTACAAGTGTACGGGTAAGGCCGTGCAAAGAACGATGCTCTTTTACATCGCTTGGGCGGGTAACTAAAATTTCAGCACCCTCCTGCTTTACGCTTATATCGGGATTAAACTCATAGCTGAGTTCGCCCTTTGGTCCCTTAACTGTGATTTTGTTGCCATCAATAACAACATTAACACCGGCAGGAACAGCGATAGGCTTGTTTCCTATTCTTGACATTCCTTTTACCTCCTTACCAGATGTAAGCGAGAACTTCGCCGCCGACATTAGCTAAACGAGCCTGCTTATCAGTCATAATACCCTTAGAGGTGGAAAGGATTGCTACGCCAAGGCCCTTCATAACCTTTGGCATATCCTCTACATTTGTATAAATACGCAGACCCGGTTTTGATACACGGCGAATACCGGTAATTGTCTGTGACTTATTCTGGCCATACTTCAATACTATATGAATTATGCCCTGCTTGCCGTCTTCTTCAACGGCAAAACTGCTGATGTATCCTTCATCAAGCAAAATTTGAGCAATAGCCTTCTTTACTTTTGATGCAGGTACATCTACCGAATCATGTTTTGCTGCTGATGCATTACGAATTCTCGTAAGCATATCAGCTATTGTATCGGTGATTTGCATACCGTAAACCTCCTTCTGATGATGGTCCTTCCATCACCTTTTTACCTTACCAGCTTGCTTTCTTTACACCGGGAATCTCGCCTTTGTATGCGAGTTCACGGAAGCATATACGGCAGATGCCGTATTTACGAAGATAAGCATGCGGGCGGCCACAGATTTTGCATCTGTTATATTCTCTTGTTGAAAATTTAGCAGGACGAGCCTGTCTAACCTTCATAGATGTTTTAGCCATAGTTCCTTCTCCTTATCTTGCAAACGGAGCGCCCATAAGTGTTAAGAGCTCACGAGCTTCTTCATCTGTCTTTGCGGTAGTAACAAAAATAATGTCCATACCTCTTACCTTATCAATCTTATCGTATTCGATTTCAGGGAAGATTAACTGTTCTTTTACGCCCATAGCATAGTTGCCACGACCGTCAAAAGCGTTAGGATTGATACCTCTGAAATCTCTAACTCTCGGGAGAGCTGTGTTGAAAAGTCTTTCAACGAATTCATACATCTTCTCGCCTCTGAGCGTTACCTTTGCACCGATAGGCATTCCGGCACGCAACTTAAAGTTAGCAACCGACTTCTTAGCACGGCAGGGTACGGCCTTTTGACCGGTTATCATACCGAGGTCGGCAATTGCAGCGTCGATAACCTTAGCGTTATCCTTTGCTTCGCCGCAACCTACATTTATAACAACTTTCTCGAGCTTCGGAATCTGCATGACGCTCTTGTAGTTGAACTTTGTCATCAATGCAGGAGCAATTGACTTCTTGTATTCGTTCGACAATATTGACATGTCATGTCCTCCTTACTCTTAAAAAGTCTCGCCGCACTTTTTGCAAACGCGGTCTTTTTTGCCATCTTCGTAGATTTTAGTACCTACTCTGGTAGCTTTTCCACACTTCGGGCAAACAAGCTGTACCTTACAAGCATAGATTGCGCCTTCGGTTTCGATAATTCCTGACGGATCTCCGGCTCTTTTTGGTTTAACGTGTTTCTTAACCTTGTTAAGACCTTCAACGATAACCTTGCCCTCGCTTGGGCTTACCTGCAAAACCTTACCGGTCTTCATTTTACCGTTATCGGTCTTACGATCCTTCTTGTCACCGGTAAGTAATGTTACCGTGTCACCAGTTTTAATGTGAAGCTTACTCATATTCTTTTTACCTCCCATTAAAGTACTTCCGGAGCAAGTGATAAAATCTTTGTATATTCATTATCACGAAGCTCACGAGCTACTGGTCCGAAAATACGGGTTCCTCTCGGATTCTTATCATCACGAATAAGAACTGCTGCATTTTCATCAAATCTAATATATGTGCCGTCACTGCGACGAAGACCTTTTGCGGAACGAACCACAACCGCCTTTACAACATCGCCCTTCTTAACAGTACCACCCGGAGTGGCTTTCTTTACAGAAGCTACGATGACGTCGCCTATGTTGGCGTACCTCCTTTTGCTGCCTCCAAGTACACGGATGCACATAATTTCTTTTGCACCTGTGTTGTCGGCAACTTTGAGGTAACTCTGTTGTTGTATCACAGTGGTTTCCTCCTTGCAGCCAATTATTTAGCTTTTTCGATTATTTCGGCAACGCGCCATCTCTTGTCTTTGGAGAGAGGTCTTGTTTCCATAATAAGAACTCTGTCGCCTACGCCACAGCTATTGTTCTCGTCATGTGCCTTTAATCTGATAGTATTTTTAATAATCTTCTTGTAGAGCGGATGTTTAACATTGTCTTCAATAGCAACTACAACGGTTTTGTCCATCTTGTCGCTGACAACCTTACCTACTCTTGTTTTACGAAGGTTTCTTTCACTCATCAAAGTTTACCTCCCTTACTAAGCTTCCGTGCTGTCAGCAGCGGATTCTTTTTCACGAATAACAGTCTTTACTCGTGCGATGTCCTTCTTAACAGCAACTATACGCATTGGGTTATCGAGCTGATTGATAGCAAGCTGAAAACGAAGGTTGAATAATTCCTCTTTAAGCTTTGCAAGTTGCTCATTAAGTTCCGGTAAAGTATTATCTCTTATTTCCTTTGCGTTCATTATTGCTCACCATCCGTTCCCTTTGTAACAAACTTGCACTTAATCGGAAGTTTGTTGGCTGCAAGACGCATAGCTTCTCTTGCAAGTTCTTCACTAACGCCGCCGATTTCAAACATTACACGGCCCGGTTTTACAACTGCAACCCAATATTCCGGTGAACCTTTACCTGAACCCATTCGAGTTTCAGCAGGTTTTTCGGTTATTGGCTTGTCAGGGAATATCTTAATCCAAACCTGACCGCCACGCTTGATGTAACGGGTCATAGCGATACGGGCAGCTTCTATTTGATTTGAAGTAATCCAAGCAGGTTCAAGTGCTTGTAAACCGAAATCGCCATGTGTAACTGTTGTACCTCTTGAAGCAGCACCGGTAAGTCTGCCGCGTTGAACTCTACGGTACTTAACACGCTTTGGCATTAACATTATCGTGCGCCTCCTTTTTTCGCATTTGAGCGACGGTTCTCATTAAGAACCTCACCCTTGTAAATCCAAACCTTAACGCCGATTCTACCGTAGGTTGTATTAGCCTCAGCAAAACCGTAGTCAATGTCTGCACGAAGGGTTTGAAGCGGAATAGTACCTTCATGATAAGATTCGCTTCTTGCAATTTCAGCACCGCCTAAACGACCTGAACATTTTGTTTTGATACCCTTAACGCCGAGTCTCATAGCTCTTCCGATAGCAAGCTTCATAGCTCTGCGGAAGGAGATACGCTTTTCAAGTTGAACTGCAATGTTTTCAGCAACTAACTGAGCGTTGGCATCCGGATTTTTAATCTCAACAATGTTGATAACAACTGTTTTTCCGAGAATTGCTTGGCATTTTTCACGCAATTTTTCGATTTCCGAACCCTTGCTGCCAATTACAATACCGGGCTTTGCACAATGGATGTGCAATCTTACTCTCTTGTCGTCACGCTCGATTTCTACCTTTGCAACGCCTGCTGCTGCAAGTGTCTTTTTAAGGTATTTACGGAGGTTGTAGTCCTCAACCAAAGTATCACCGAAGGTGCTGTCTTTGGCAAACCAACGTGAGTCCCAGTTTTTAATTACGCCTACACGGAAACCGTGTGGATTAACTTTCTGGCCCATTTATAAAAACCTCCCTTTCTTAAATCTCGCGTTCTTTAAGAACGATAGTTACATGGCTTGTTCTCTTTAAGATGCGGTGTGCTCTGCCGTGGTCCTTAGCACGAATTCTTTTAAGTGTAGGACCGGGGCATGCAAGACACTCTGCTACATAAAGTCTTGACATATCCATGTTCTTTTCTTCTGCATTAGCCATAGCTGAATGCAAAAGCTTTTCCAAATACTCACAAGCAGACTTGGGAGTAAATTTGAGAATAGCCATTGCTTTTTCAGCATCTTGATTGCGGATTAAATCCAACACAATCTTCACCTTACGGGGTGAAATACGGGCAAATTTAAGTGTAGCCCTTGCTTCCATAATTTAACTCTCCTTTCGGCTGCTTACTTACCGGTAGTCTTTGCGCCTGCATGACCTTTGAAGGTACGGGTAGGTGCAAATTCACCGAGCTTGTGTCCAACCATATCTTCGGTTACATATACCGGAACGTGTTTGCGTCCGTCATGTACCGCAAAAGTATGTCCGACGAAATCGGGGAATATGGTTGACGAACGGCTCCAAGTTTTAAGAACTCTCTTTTCGCCGGCTTCATTCATTTCTTCGACTCTTTTTAACAACACAGGTTGTACATAAGGGCCTTTTTTAATGCTTCTTCCCATTATGAAATCTCCTTTCGTCCGACTTACTTACGGCGTGTTACGATATACTTATCGCTTGCCTTATTCTTCTGACGAGTCTTGTAACCCAATGTAGGTTTACCCCAAGGAGTTACAGGGCCCGGACGGCCAACAGGCGACTTACCTTCACCACCGCCGTGCGGGTGGTCGTTCGGGTTCATTACAGAACCTCTTACGGTAGGTCTCCAACCCATATGACGCTTACGACCTGCTTTACCGTAGTTTATATTAGCGTGTTCGGGATTTGATACAACGCCTACGGTAGCCATACAGTTTTCGGGAACTTTACGGAGTTCGCCTGAGGGCAAACGCAAAAGTGCCATTCCGTTTTCCTTAGCCATAAGCTGAGCCATATTACCTGCACTACGAGCAAGCTGAGCGCCCTTACCGGGATAAAGTTCAATATTGTGAAGAACAGTACCTACCGGTATGTTTACAAGCGGAAGTGCGTTACCCGGCTTAATATCAGCATCAGGTCCGCTTACTACCTTATCGCCCACTTTGAGCTCTTGCGGTGCAATGATATAACGCTTTTCGCCGTCTTCATATTGAACGAGGGCGATAAATGCAGAACGGTTTGGATCATATTCAAGGGTTAAAACGGTAGCTTCTACGCCGAAACGCTCTCTCTTGAAATCAATGATTCTGTACTTTCTGCGGTTTCCGCCGCCTCTATGGCGAACGGTAATGCGACCGTAGCTGTTACGACCGGCATTCTTTTTAATAGTATCAAGCAAACTTCTTTCAGGTGCTACCTTTGACAACTCGGAATAATCCATAGTAGTCATATTACGGCGACCGTTAGTAGTCGGCTTATAATGTTTTATTGCCATTTGTTTCACTCTCCTATTTTGGCTTAGCGAAATGGATTTTCCATTTCATACATCACCGGAAATCCGAATTTTGATTTCCAACGCTACTTATTAAAGCAAACCGTCAAAGAATTCGATCGGCTTTGAGTTTGGCTTTAAGGTTACGATTGCTTTCTTGAAGGAAGCAGTGTAGCCTTCGTATCTACCCATTCGTCTTGCTTTACCGCGAACGTTGATGGTGTTTACCTTGGCAACGTCAACCTTGAACAACTTTTCAACAGCATCGGCAATTTGATACTTGTTAGCGTCCTTAGCGACCTTGAAGGTGTATTTCTTGTCAGCAATTCCTGACATACTCTTTTCGGTAATTACCGGAGCAATAATGATATCCTGTGCGGTTTTCATTATGCGTACACCTCCTCTATCATCTTAACGGCATCCTTAACGATAACAAGTGTGTCAGCGTTAACGATATCGTAGGTGTTAATCGTATTAACCTGAGCTGCCTTTGCACCTGCGATGTTCGAAATAGAACGAACGGCAAATACATTGTTTTCAGGAAGAACGATAAGAACTTTTTTCTTTGCGCCGATTGCTTTTAAGCATTCAACGATTGTCTTAGTCTTGTATTCTTCAATTTTGAGTTCGTCAAGAACGATTAAGTCCTTTGTTGCAACCTTATCCGAAAGTGCGGATTTAAGAGCCAAACGGCGAACCTTTTTATTGAGTGAATAAGAATAATCTCTTGGCTTCGGTGCGTGAACGATACCGCCGTGTCTCCATTGCGGTGCTCTTGTTGAGCCTTGACGCGCATGACCTGTGCCCTTTTGTCTCCAAGGCTTTTTACCGCCGCCGGAAACTTCTGTACGAGTCAGAGTGGATTGTGTGCCCTGACGCTGATTAGCAAGATAATTTACAACAGCCATATGCAATACGGTAGCGTTTACTTCGATACCGAATACTGCATCGGATAACTTAATCTTGCCTACATTTTCGCCTGTCATATTAACAACTGCTACATTTGGCATAACTTATACACTCCTTCCCTTAAGCTTTAACGCTATCGAAAAGAATTACGATTCCGCCCTTAGGACCGGGAACGGCACCCTTAACAGCGATTATATTCTTTTCTGCGTCAACCTTGACAACACTTAAATTTTGAACGGTTACACGCTCATGACCTAAGTGGCCTGCCATCTTCTTACCCTTGAATACTCTTGAAGGGCTGGAACAAGCACCGAGAGAACCGCCGTGACGGTGAACAGGGCCTGTACCGTGAGTTTCTTTAAGGCGTCCGAAATTCCAGCGCTTAATTGTGCCGGCATATCCTTTACCCTTTGAAGTACCTCTTACATCAATAGCATCGCCTTCTGCGAAGATATCTGCCTTGATGATGTCGCCTACATTCATAGCACTGATGTCGTCGAAACGAAATTCTCTAAGAACTTTTTTAGGAGCTACATCGCCTTTTGCGAAGTGTCCCTTCATAGGCTTATTTACCTTTGAAGCCTTCAAATCAGCATAACCGATTTGTACTGCTTCGTAACCGTCGTTCTCTACGGTTTTCTTCTGTGAAATAACACAGGGACCTGCTTCAATAACAGTAACCGGAACGACATTTCCGTTTGCGTCAAAAAGCTGTGTCATACCAAGCTTCTTGCCAACGATTCCTTTTTTCATTGTTTTTTCCTCCTTTGGTTATTGGTCAGCGTTGCTGACATGACCTCTCCGATGAGCGAGAGCTAATATACATATTATATATTAGAGCTTAATCTCGATTTCAACACCGGCGGGGAGCTCAAGACCTGTTAACGCTTCAACAGTTTTGTTTGAAGGACGGATAACATCTATGAGCCTTTTGTGTGTCCTCATTTCGAATTGCTCACGGCTGTCTTTATATTTGTGAACAGCACGCAAAATTGTTACAACCTCTTTTTCGGTAGGGAGCGGTACCGGACCGGATACCCTGGCGCCTGTACGTTTAGCGGTTTCCACTATCTTTTCAGCGGACTGGTCTACAAGTGCATGGTCGTAACCTTTAATACGAATTCGGATTTTTTCTTTCACTGCCATGTGAAAATTCGCCTCCTTAATTAGTTGGCGGGCAAAACTTACACCGTGCCGTGCATTTCTTTTCGGCACAATATAAAACCGGCATTGCTGGGGTTACAGTCAATTCCGGACGGCAGTTTTCACTACCGTAGCACAAAGATTCGCAAGTATTCTTTTGTGCATCCAATGTTCTTTCGCCCGGTTTCAAATCGGACATACTCCGCGGAAATTTCCCGACATTAAGTCGGCCACCTCCCGCATCAACGCATGTATTTACGCCATAATTTCACAGCGTACCTCGATATAATATCACATAATTTTCGTAATTGCAAGTCTTTTTTTGAATTTTTTTACAATTTTTTTAGAAAATTTTGTGTAGTATTTTTTTGGTAGGTATAAAAAAACAGAGCCGAAAAAATCGGCTCTTAAAAAAATCAGTCAAAAAATCTTTTTACGGTCTTTCGAACCTCGGAAGAAAACCAACAAAACAATGCCTCTCCGAGCTCTTGAAAAATCGGGTCGCCGTCGTGAGAACAAAGCATCGCAAATGTTTGCCCTATTCTTCGCTCAATATCGTTTTCACGGCGATACGCAAGATAATAGAACGAAAACGCACCCGTATCGGAGGAAGACTTATATAAATCCCTATCCGCATCCTTAATGGTATCAAGAAAGCTCTTATTAGCGATACCGATTAAGGTATCGTCCTTAATATACTGTTCAAACCCGATAGTTGCGGTAAATGATAAAAGCAGTTTTCTTTGCGCTACCATTTCGGCGTTATCCGCCATCATATCACCTTCGCCGTCAACGGCGCTCACAAAGCTTCGGGCAACATTTTCGCCTACTGCCTTTGCTTTTTCAATATCATCCTTGCCGACAATACCGTTTTTTACATTTTGGTTGGAAATTTCCGAGCTTGTGCCGAATATTTTAATATCGCTATCGTTATTCATATTCCCCACCTTGTAAAACTTTTTATAATTCTTCTTTTATCTTTTTAAGGGCGGTTGCCAACTGGTCAGGGCAGGATGTATCTTTGTATCCGCATTTGATACCTTCAAGTCTTGCTATGACATCATCAATTTTCATACCGCTTACAAGCTTGTTAATGCCTTGTAGATTGCCGTTACAGCCGCCGTTGAATTTTGCGCCTTTTACAATCTCGTCCTCAATTTCTATTTCAATAGCTCTTGCGCAAACGCCTTGTGTTTTATAAGTATATGTCATTTGTTTTACTTCTCTCTGAATTTATTGCTTCTTACGGGATGGCGAAGCTTTCTAAGTGCCTTTGCCTCAATTTGTCTTATACGCTCACGGGTTACATTAAACTCGGTGCCGACCTCTTCAAGAGTATGGCATCTACCGTCTTTAAGACCGAAACGAAGTCTGATAACCTCCTCTTCACGAGGGGTAAGCGTATGAAGAACGGTATCAATATCTTCATTAGTGATAGTTTTAAGTGCGGCATCATCGGGAGCCAAAGCCTCTTCATCACGGATAAAGTCCATAAGACGGGAGTCCTCCTCGGGACCTATCGGGGTTTCCATAGAAACGGGTTCTTGCGCCACTCTCATTATTTCTCTTACTCTTTCAACCGAAAGATTCATCTTTTCGGCGATAAGTTCTTCGCTCGGCTCAAAACCGTTTTCGTGCAAAAGCTGACTTTGAACCTTTTTAAGTCTGTTGATAGTTTCTACCATATGAACCGGTATTCTTATAGTTCTTGCTTGGTCGGCAATAGCACGGGTAATAGCTTGTCTTATCCACCAAGTAGCGTAGGTCGAAAACTTAAAGCCCTTAGTATAATCAAACTTATCGACCGCCTTAATCAGTCCCACATTACCCTCTTGAATTAAATCAAGAAAATACATACCTCTACCTACATATTTCTTTGCAATACTTACAACAAGGCGAAGGTTAGCCTCGGTCAAGCGTTGCTTTGCCTGTTCGTCGCCATCGGAGATTTTGACGGCGAGTTCAATTTCCTCGTTCGATGACAAAAGCGGAACTCTGCCGATTTCACGAAGATAAACTTTAACAGGGTCATCAAGCGACATAGTTTTGAATGTTTCATCATCTTCAAGATGTTCAACATCAACCTCTTCAATTTGAAGGTCATCCTCGCTCGGCTCATCATCAAAATCAAGGTCAAGAAGAGGAGGCTCCTCGAAAAGCTCGTCCAAATCCTCAGGCGCATTTTCAATGTCGTCAAGAGAATCCTTTTTTTCTTCCTCGATAAAATCAGGCTCATTTTGAACGGTTTTGTTCTTTTCTAATTCTTTCTTTTCCATTATTGTTTCCCCTTTTGTTTGTTTTCAATCATTTTTTGTATATTCGCCGCCCAATCCTCGTTCGATAAAGAACTTACATCGGACATATTTTTTCTGTCATTCTCAGCTAATATTACCGAAATACTGTCTTTTAATACAATTAAAGGACTTTTTCTCACTTTTTCGTTGTTTGCAAGCGACACTAAAAAGCTGAATTCTTTTGTATCGAGCAGTTCGCCGAAATACGAAAGATTTATATCGTTATCGCCGTAAAGGCAATTATATATTTCGGTATAAATTCTTTTGTTAAACACCGTAATAAACTTTTCGGGAGGCAAATCCTCTTTAACCTGTAAAAAGAAATCAGGGTGTTGCAAAAGAATTGTAATAACAAGCTCCTCCGCAGCCGCAGCGGTGGGGTACTTAAATCTTTCGGGATTTATATCCGAGCTGTCGAATTTAGGTCTTATGATTTCGGAAATTTCTTTCTTCTTGACCGTTCTTTCGTTTTTCTTCATTATTTCATCAACACGGGTTTTAAGCGCATTTTTTGAAACACCGTATTTATCCGAAAGCCGACTTAAATATAAATCTCTTGTGATTATATCCTTTTCATTCGCTATTATCTCAACCGCTTTGTTCAAATACTGTACTTTTCCGTCATCGCTTTCGACATCAACATCTTTAACGGCGGTCAAAAGCTTGTATTCTATTTCGCTTACCGCACCGTTTAAGAGAGCATCAAAGCGGTCTTTTCCGTTTTTCTTTATATACTCATCAGGGTCTTTTCCGTCGGGTATTACAATTACCCTTACTTCAATTCCCGTGTTTTTAAGAATTTCACCCGCCCGTTTTACCGCCTTTTGTCCTGCCGCATCGGCATCAAGTGCTAAAACAATTTCCTTTGTGTATCTGAAAATCATATTGGCTTGCTCGGTTGTAAAGGAGGTTCCGAGCGCCGCTACGGCATTTTGAAATCCCGCTTGATGCAAGGAAACAACATCCATATTTCCCTCAACCAAAATTATTCGTTCATCACAATGATTTTTTGCAAAGTTCATACCGAAAAGATTTTCGCTTTTCTTATAAACGGGTGTGTCGGAGGTGTTTACATACTTTCCCGTATCGCTCGTATCATCAGGCATCTTACGACCGCTGAATGCAATAACCTTACCCCTTATATTTATTACGGGGAACATTATTCTTCTTTTGAATCTATCGTAATATGTACCTCTTGAAGTTTTTCCGACAACATTTGCCGAAACCATATCGTCAACCGAAAAGCCCTTTGATTTTAAGTGGTTAATAAGGCTGTCCCAAGAATTAGGAGCCGCACCCAAACCGAAATGCTTTATGGTGGAAACCGAAAGTCCTCTATCTACCAAATAGTCAAGCGCCCATTTTCCGTCAGGCGACATCAAATATTCGTGATAAAACCTCGCCGTTTCTCTGTTAATCTCGTAAATCCGTTCTTTAAGCTTTGAGTAGGAGTCGTCATATCCGTTTTCGGGAATGGCGATTCCGCTTTTTTCGGCTAACAGCTTAATTGCCTCAATATAATCCAAATTTTCAATCAGCTTTGTAAATGTAAAAACATCTCCGCCGACACCGCAACCGAAGCAGTAAAATGAGCCGTTTTCGGGATAAACCGTAAAGGAAGGGGTTTTCTCGCCGTGGAAAGGGCAAAGACCTACTAAATTTTTACCTCTTCTTTTAAGAGTTACATAGGGCGATATTACTTGTTCAATATCGTTTTTATATTTGATTTCGTTTATTATTTCTTCGGGTATTGCCAAGCATATCACCTACCTTAAATTTCTTTTTTCAGATAGACCAAAACTTCGGCACAAACACATTATTATATGTTGTAACGGCAAAATGGTCTGTCATACTCGCAATATAATCGGTAACCGCCCTATCGGGAGATTCACTGTTTGCAATTTTTATAAATTCTTCGGGCATTTTGTTTATATTACTTAAATAGTAATCGTAAAGCTTTTGGACAAAGCCGAAAACCTTAGCTTCTTCGCCCTTTGCCTTTTGATTATGATAAACCTCTTTATACAAAAATTCGTGCAACATATTATAGTATTTGAAGGTTTCGTCGTCCATTTTAATTTCTTCGCCCTTTGAGTTGTTTACAACCGATTTCACAAGGGTGTCAATTCTTTCGCTCTTTGTGTGGCCTAAATATTTTGTAATTTCATCGGGTATGTCGCTTTCAACAATTATATCCCCGCGGGTAGCATCATCAATATCGTGGTTTATATAGGCAATTCGGTCGCTGAGCCTTACTATTTTTCCTTCTGATGTCGAAGCCAACTCACCGCAGGTATGGTGCAAAATTCCGTCTATCACTTCAAAAGTAAGGTTAAGACCTTTGCCGTCCTTTTCAAGTTTTTTACAAACCCTAACGCTTTGCTCATAGTGGGTAAATCCGTCAGGGCAAAGCTCGGCAAGTGCTCTCTCACCCGCGTGTCCGAAAGGGGTATGCCCTAAATCGTGTCCCAACGCAATAGCCTCGGTCAAATCCTCATTAAGTCGCAATGCCCTTGCGATTGTTCTTGCAATTTGCGATACCTCTAATGTATGGGTAAGCCGAGTTCTGTAATGGTCGGATTCGGGGGAAATAAAAACCTGCGTCTTATGCTTTAATCGGCGAAATGCCTTTGAGTGAATTATCCTATCTCGGTCGCGCTGAAATTCGGTACGAAGCTCACACTTGTCTTCGCTTACCTCTCTGCCTTTTGAATAACGGCTTTTTGAGGCATAAGAAGATAGATATTCAATTTCAAACTCTTCAATTTGTTCTCTTACATCAGACATTTATTCGCCCCCTAATTTGCTATCTATTATAATATTAGAAAAATTTTCGGCTTTTCCTCTATTTTTTTGCATTTACCGGCAAAATTTTATCGCATACATAATTTGCCTTTAATTTTGAAGAAGAAATTTCGCAAAGCTTTTTATGAAAATCCTCCTCAAAGGGCTTCGGAATTGCAAATTTTATATCAATATTTTCGGAAAACTCCGTATTTATTATATATACACCTATGTCCCAAAAAAGACTCATAACAATACTTTGACTCGAATAAGGCATAGTTAGGTGATATATTCCGCAATTAGTCATTCTAAGAGGTTGAGCCGATTTTACGGCTTCCTTTGCAGAAGCGGAATATGCACGGACAAGTCCCCCGGTTCCGAGCAGTATTCCACCGAAATACCTCGTAACAACTAAAAGCGCATCAACAATTCCGCTTCCCGTTAAAACATCAAGTATGGGTTTACCCGCCGTTCCGTGCGGCTCGCCGTCATCCGAAAACCTTGCCGCATTATCGTGAAGCAAATAGGCATAAACATTATGTCTTGCATCAAAATATTTCGCTTTGTGCTTAGATAGAATTTCCATCGCTTCTTCCTCGCTTTTACAAGGATAAAGTGTTGCAATAAATTTCGAATGTTTTTCTGTGTATTCGCCGGTGGAAATGCTATCAACCGTAATGTAATCGCCCATATTCTCATCTGCCTTCACTTAAAAAACCGCAACTACAATATTCTTGCAGTTGCGGTTATGCTTAATTATTTATCTTCAATACCAAAGCGCTTCTTAAATCTATCAACGCGTCCGCCGGTATCTACCAATTTTTGTTTACCGGTGAAGAACGGATGACATTTAGAGCAAATATCCAAACGGATATCTTTTTTGGTTGAACGAGTTTCAAACTCTGCACCGCAAGCACATTTAACGGTTACCTTTTCATACTCAGGATGAATTCCTTGCTTCATCTTGCGTCACTCCCTTCAAAATCTCATTAACATTATGATATTAACATAACTCATTAAAAAAATCAAGAAAAACTTACTCGGCGGTATAAACTACCTCGTCTTCGGTCTCGTTTACCACTTCATCTTGCGGGTTAATATCCTTAACCTTCATACCGGTACCGGCAGGAATAAGTTGACCGATAATAACATTTTCTTTAAGACCGAATAACGGGTCAACCTTACCCTTAATAGCGGCTTCGGTAAGAACACGGGTTGTTTCTTGGAACGAAGCAGCCGACATAAAGGATTCGGTAGCCAAAGAAGCCTTTGTAATACCCAAAAGTGTAGTTGCGTAGGTCGCCTTTTTAAGACCTTCCTCGCCGTTTGCGATACGCTCGTCAATAATCTTGTTGGCATCGCTGATTTCCTTGTATTCGTAGCTGACATTCTGCAACAATGTGGTGTCTCCTGCATCGGTAATGCGGAGTTTTCTCATCATTTGACGAACGATAACTTCAATATGCTTATCATTGATGTCAACACCTTGTGTACGGTAAGCATTTTGAATTTCGGCAATGATATACTCTTGAACGGCCTCGGGACCTTGTGCCTCCAAAATATCCTGCGGATATTTAGCACCCGGTACGATAGAGTCGCCGGCATTTACATAATCGCCGTCGCCGACAAGGGTATGAGAGCCGTATGGAATAACGATTTTCTCTTCTTCCATAGTTTCTTCATTATTTATATAGATAACATTGCTCTTCTTTTCTTCGGCAACACGAACACGACCGGAAATCTTAGCAATAAGTCCGCTATGCTTAGGTCTTCTTGCTTCAAACAACTCTTCAACACGGGGAAGACCTTGTGTAATATCCTCGGTTGAAGCGATACCGCCGGTATGGAAGGTACGCATTGTAAGCTGTGTACCCGGTTCACCGATAGATTGAGCGGCAACGATACCGACAGCTTCGCCGACAGTAACCGGCTTGTTAGTAGCAAGGTTTGCACCGTAGCACTTTTGACATACGCCGTGGTGGCTATGACAAGTAAGAATTGAACGAATATCAACCTTAGTAGCGCCCGAAGCCACAATTCTCTTGGCATCGTCTTTGGTCATCATATGGTCGTTATCGCAAATTACTTCGCCTGTCTTTTCGTCAACAAACGGATGTAACAAGAATCTGCCGACAAGACGCTCTTCAAGTGTTTCAAGAACATGGTTTCCGTCCTTAATATCGAATACGGTAAGACCTTCTTCGGTTCCGCAGTCGTTTTCACGAACGATAACATCCTGCGAAACATCAACAAGACGACGGGTAAGATAACCCGAGTCAGCAGTACGAAGTGCAGTATCGGCAAGACCTTTACGGGCACCACGGGAGGAGATAAAGTATTCAAGTACATTAAGACCTTCACGGTAGTTAGCACGGATAGGAACCTCGATAACCTTACCTGCGGTGTTTGCGATAAGTCCGCGCATACCTGCAAGCTGTCTAATCTGGCTCATAGAACCACGGGCACCTGAATCAGCCATCATATAGATTGGGTTGAAATCATCAAGGTTATCTTTAAGAGCATCGGCAACATCTTCGGTTGCTTTGTTCCATACTTCGATTACATGACGGCTACGCTCATCATTAGAGATAAGACCGCGTCTGTACATCTTGCTTACTTCGTCAATTTGCTTTTCGGCATCAGCCAAAATATCCTTCTTAACCGGAGGAATAACGGCATCAATTACGGCAACGGTAATAGCACCCTTTGTAGAATACTTAAATCCGGTTGCTTTAATCTTATCAAGAACAATAGCCGAACGGCTTGTTCCGTGAATATCAATACAACGGTCGATAATCTTACCGAGTTGTTTCTTACCGGCTTTGTTTTGAATAATCTCGTCAAAGCTTTCAACGGTATTCTTTGTCGGGTCTTTAAGCGAGAATGTCCATTCAAGGTCGAACTCGTGGCCTTCAACCGAGCGGTCAACAAAGCCTAAATCCTGCGGAATAGACTCGTTAAAGATTATAAATCCGACAGTACACCAAACAAGAGCACCCTTGCCCTCATCATTTGTCATACGAACACGAATAGGTGCGTGAAGTCCGATAATACCGTCATTGTACGCCATAATAGCTTCGTTTTTATCACGGAAAACCTTGTTAGTACCGATTTCATCCGGCTTAACTAATGTCAAGTAGTAGGAACCGAGTACCATATCCTGAGTAGGAACGGCAACAGGCTTACCGTCAGAAGGCTTTAATAGGTTGTTAGCGGCAAGCATTAAGAAACGAGCCTCAGCTTGTGCCTCCGCAGAAAGCGGAATATGAATAGCCATTTGGTCGCCGTCGAAGTCGGCGTTGTATGCGGTACATACAAGCGGATGAAGTTTAAGAGCTTTACCCTCAACCAAAACAGGCTCAAATGCTTGGATACCCAAACGGTGAAGTGTAGGAGCACGGTTTAATAAAACGGGATGTTCTTTAATTACCATTTCAAGTGCATCCCAAACCTCAGTAGAAGCACGGTCAACCATCTTACGGGCAGTCTTGATATTTGTAACTCTGTTAGTTTCAACAAGTCGCTTCATAACAAACGGCTTAAAGAGTTCAAGTGCCATTTCTTTCGGAACACCGCATTGATACATTTGAAGCTCAGGGCCTACAACGATAACCGAACGGCCGGAATAGTCAACACGCTTACCGAGAAGGTTTTGACGGAAACGGCCTTGCTTACCTTTAAGCATATCGGAAAGAGATTTAAGCGCACGGTTATTAGGACCTGTAACAGGTTTTCCGCGTCTGCCGTTATCAATAAGGGCATCAACAGCCTCTTGAAGCATTCTCTTTTCGTTTCTTACGATAATATCGGGAGCGCCGAGTTCAAGAAGTCTTTTAAGGCGGTTATTACGGTTAATAACACGGCGATAAAGGTCATTCAAATCGCTTGTTGCAAATCTACCGCCGTCGAGCTGTACCATAGGACGAAGGTCGGGCGGAATTACGGGGATTACATCAAGAATCATCCATTCGGGACGGTTGCCTGACTGACGGAATGCCTCTAAAACTTCAAGGCGCTTTAAGATACGAATTCGCTTTTGACCGATAGTGTTTTCAAGCTCTTCTTTAAGCGAAGCACACTCTTTATCGAGGTCAATTTCACAAAGCAAAGCTTTAATTGCCTCGGCACCCATTCCTGCCTTAAAGTCGTTTTCATACTTTTCACGCATATCATGGTACTGCTTTTCATTCAAAAGAGCTTTCTTTTCAAGCGGAGTAGTACCGGGGTCTGTAACAATGTACTGTGAGAAATAAAGTACCTGTTCCAAATCCTTAGGAGAAATATTAAGGACAAGTCCCATTCTTGACGGGATAGTCTTAAAATACCAAATGTGAGATACCGGAGCCGCAAGCTCGATAGTACCCATTCTTTCACGGCGTACCTTTGCACGGGTAACTTCAACACCGCAGCGTTCGCAAACCTTACCCTTATAACGAATGCGCTTATACTTTCCGCAATGACATTCCCAGTCCTTTTGAGGTCCGAAAATTCTTTCGCAGAAAAGACCGCCTTGTTCGGGCTTTAAGGTTCTGTAATTTATGGTTTCCGGCTTTGTAACCTCGCCGTGCGACCAGCTTCTGATTTGTTCGGGTGAAGCAAGGCCTATCTTTATGGATTCAAAAGAAAGTTCATTATTATTTTCCATTATCTTCGCCCTCCCTTATTCTTCGTCGGCAAAATCTTCGCCGTTATAATCATCAATTATGTCTTCGCCGTTTTCGTCTTGAAGACCGTAACCGCTGTCAACAAATTCGCCGTCATCTGACATTGAGCTTCCCATTTCTTCCGAAACCTCGGGAATGTTAAAGCCCATATCGTCATCATCATCAAATTTCTGTTTAAGGTCAACCTCAACACCGTATTCATCAAGAACACGAACATCAAGGGACAACGACTGCAATTCCTTAATAAGAACCTTAAACGATTCCGGAATACCTGCCTTCGGAACATTTTGACCTTTAACGATAGATTCATAAGTCTTAACACGGCCTACAACATCATCCGACTTAACGGTAAGAATTTCCTGTAATGTGTAAGCGGCGCCGTAAGCTTCAAGTGCCCAAACTTCCATTTCTCCGAAACGCTGACCGCCGAACTGTGCTTTACCGCCGAGTGGCTGTTGCGTTACTAATGAGTACGGGCCGGTCGAACGGGCATGAATCTTATCGTCAACTAAGTGGTGCAATTTAAGGTAATACATATAACCTACGGTTACACGGTTGTCAAACGGCTCACCGGTACGGCCGTCATAAAGCTGAACCTTACCGTCCTCCGGCATACCTGCCATCTTGAAGCATTCACGAATATCAGCTTCGTGAGCACCGTCAAATACAGGTGTGCAAATATTCCAACCGAGTGCCTTAGCGGCATAACCCAAGTGAACTTCAAGCACCTGTCCGATATTCATACGGGAAGGAACGCCGAGTGGGTTTAACACTATATCAAGCGGAGTACCGTCCGGCAAGAACGGCATATCCTCGCTCGGAAGAATTCTCGAAACAACACCCTTATTACCGTGGCGTCCTGCCATCTTATCGCCGACAGAAATCTTACGCTTCTGTGCAATATAGCAACGAACAACAACATTAACACCGGGGCTTAATTCCGAAGAATTTTCACGGGTAAATACCTTAACATCAACAACAGTACCGTAAGCACCGTGAGGAACACGAAGAGAAGTATCTCTAACCTCTCTTGCCTTTTCGCCGAAGATTGCACGAAGAAGTCTTTCTTCGGCAGTAAGCTCGGTTTCGCCCTTATGGGTTACCTTACCTACAAGAATATCTCCTGCGACAACCTCGGCACCGATACGGATAATTCCGCGTTCGTCAAGGTCTTTAAGAGCATCCTCGCCGACATTTGGAATATCACGGGTGATTTCCTCAGGTCCGAGCTTGGTATCACGGGATTCAAGTTCATATTCTTCAATATGAATTGAAGTGTACATATCATCACGAACAAGCTTTTCGTTAATAAGAACAGCATCCTCGTAGTTATAACCTTCCCAAGTCATAAAGCCGATAAGGGCGTTTCTACCGAGGGATATTTCGCCGTTGCTTGTAGCAGGACCGTCAGCGATAACCTCTTTTTCGGTTACCTTTTGTCCTACTTGAACGATAGGCTTTTGGTTTATACAGGTGCCGTGGTTTGAACGGGTAAACTTAATGAGATTATATTCATCAATTTCGCCGTTCTTAGCACGGATTTTAATTGTATCTGCGCTGACGAATGTAACAACACCGTCTCGCTTTGCAAGAACTACAACGCCCGAGTCAACAGCCGCCTTATATTCCATACCCGTAGCAACAATCGGATTTTCGGGCTTTAAGAGCGGAACAGCCTGCTTCTGCATGTTCGAGCCCATAAGTGCACGGTTTGTATCGTCGTTTTCAAGGAACGGAATCATAGCGGTAGCAACCGATACAACCATTTTAGGCGATACATCCATAAATTCAGCCTTGTTAGACTCAACCTCTTGGAAGCTGTCACGGAAACGGGCATTAACCTTGTTGCGAACAAAGAAGCCCTTTTCGTCTAACGGCTCATTAGCCTGAGCTACAACATAATCGTCCTCTTCGTCGGCAGTCATATAAACTACTTCGTCAAGAACCTGACCGGTTTCGCCGTCAACTCTTCTGAACGGAGCCTCGATAAAACCGTATTTATTTATCTTTGCATAGGTAGCAAGATAAGAGATAAGACCGATGTTAGGACCTTCCGGAGTTTCGATAGGACACATACGACCATAGTGAGTATAGTGAACATCACGAACCTCAAAGGATGCACGATCGCGGGAAAGACCGCCGGGTCCTAATGCTGACAAACGGCGCTTATGAGTAAGCTCGGAAAGCGGGTTTGTTTGGTCCATAAATTGAGAAAGCGGAGAAGAACCGAAAAATTCCTTAATTGCCGCAGCAACAGGACGGATATTTACAAGTGTTTGAGGAGTGATGTTTTCAGCATCCTGTGCCTGTAAATTCATTTTCTCTCTTACAACACGCTCCATACGGGAGAAACCGATACGGAATTGATTTTGTAAAAGTTCTCCTACCGAACGAATACGGCGGTTGCCCAAGTGGTCGATATCATCAACGCTGCCGACATCGTGGGGCAAGCCGAGGAAATAGTTGACAGAAGCATAAATATCGTCAAGAACAATGTGTTTCGGAATCAAAGCATCGGCAGCCTCAACAAGAGCCGTCTTGATTTCTTCCTTACTACCGCATTCGGCAAGGATTTCACGAAGAACGGTAAAGCTTACCTTTTCGTTTATTCCTGCCTTATCAAGCTCTGAAAGCTCTTCTTCGGTAAAGTCAACAAAGTCGGCTAAATCAACCATACCGTTAGTTAAAATCTTAACCTCGGTAACATTGCCCTCAAAATCCTGTGTATTTACATAGATTTCGAGAACGCCCTTCTTTTCGAGCAAAGCAGCTAAATCCTTAGAAATTACGGTATCGGCATCAGCCAAAACCTCGCCTGTCATAGGATCGGCAACCGGGCGGGACAAAACCTTACCCTTTGCACGAGCGGCAAGACTTAACTTTTTATTGTACTTATATCTGCCGACTCTCGACAAATCATAACGGTGAGCATCAAAGAACAACTGCTCTAAATATGTCTTTGCACCCTCGATAGTTACAGGCTCACTCGGACGAAGCTTCTTATAAACCTCGATAAGTGCATCCTCGGAATTCTTTGTTTCGTCAACTTCAAGAGTTGCGGCAAGACGCTCGTCATCCCCTAAAAGCTCACGGATTTGCGCATTGGTTTCAACACCCAAAGAACGAATAAATGTAGTAATAGGAAGCTTTCTATTCTTATCTATGCGTACATATAATATATCATTAACAGAAGTTTCGTATTCAAGCCAAGCACCGCGGTTAGGTATAATAGTTGACGAGAATAAACGCTTACCGGTCTTTTCATCGGCCTTTTCGGCAAAGTAAACACCGGGGGAACGAACTAACTGCGAAACGATAGCGCGTTCGGCACCGTTGATAACAAAGGTACCCGAAGCAGTCATAAGCGGGAAATCGCCCATAAATACTTCGCTTTCTTTAATTTCGCCGGTTTCTTTGTTTTCAAGACGGGCAATTACACGAAGCGGAGCCGAGTATGTGGTATCTCTTGCCTTACATTCGGCAATATCATACTTCGGTGTTTCGTCAATGCGATAATCAATAAAGGTAAGCTGCAAATTACCGCTGTAATCGGTAATCGGGTCCATATCCGAAAAGACCTCTTTAAGTCCATCGGTTACAAACCAGTTGTACGAATCCTTCTGAATTTCAATGAGGTTAGGCATATCAATAACTTCATTGATTTTGGAGAAGGTCATACGAGTGTTCTTACCCAAATTAACGGGCTTGACCATTTCTGTTTTCTTCATAGGTTGAAATTCACTCCTATTAGATTATTGATGTCAAAAAGCTTTCTTGAACTTTTTGACGGAACTTGTAGAAAAAAAGGCAAATTTATTAACAAATTACGCACTTTTTTATGAGGAAATTTGTGTACTTTTTTACGAAAAATATCAGCTATTACCGAAAAAAAGGCGCAAAATCCCCCATCATTCATTAGTAATTTTTAATTTTATACTAATCATTCCGAAATGTCAAGTATTTTTTTCAAAAATCTCCCGACTTTTTTGTTTTGTAAAAAAACTCTTCTATTTTTAGGTAAAATTTGTTATAATATCTTTATATATTTATTTATAGGCAGGCGGTATGATGTTTCTTACCATTGACGGACTGAATATTGAATACAAAGAGGCGGGTAATCCTAACGGTGTGCCCGTACTGCTTCTTCACGGCTGGGGCTCATCCTTTGATGTTTATAACGGAATAATAAGGGCGCTTTCGGATAAGTGTCATTTCTTTGCTCTTAATTTTCCGGGTTGCGGAAAGAGCGACTGTATGAAAAGCGCTTGGAGTCTTGACGATTATTGCTGTCTTGTGCTTAAATTTTTAAGTGAAATGAAAATCGAAAATCCGATACTTATCGGTCATTCGCACGGAGGCAGGGTTACTCTTAAAATGACTGCCGATAAAATGATAAGTCCGCCGAAAATCGTTTTGCTCGATTCGGCGGGGCTGATACCTAAAAAAACGGCAAAGCAAAAAATGAAAGCCCGAAATTTCAAGGCAATCAAAAAGGTGCTGTCTTTGCCCGTAATAAATAAGGTTTCGGGCGGACTTTTGGAAAAGGCAAGAAATCACTACGGCTCTGCCGATTATAACTCGGCTCCTCCCGTGCTTAGGCAAACTCTGGTATCACTTGTAAATACCGACATTCGAGATATTTTACCTAACATTTCCTGTCCTTCGCTTTTGATTTGGGGCGAGAACGACACGGCAACACCGCTCTCGGATGCGAGAATTATCGAATCGCTTATTCCCGACGCAGGACTTTGCGTAATAAAGGGCACGGGGCATTTTTCGTTTTGCGAAAAGCCGTATGAGGCACACGCAATTCTTCGCAGTTTTTTATAACGGTTTAGGAGATACTTTATGTTATTACTTATCGTAAGTCTTATATTGTCGTTATCGCTTATTTGCGGACTTGTAAGACAGTTTCAAATGCTACAACAAAATTCATATTTCCCGTCAAGATACTTAAAGTGGGTTTATCCTTCGTTTATGAACGAGCTTACATTCCTTTGTTTCGGATTTTGCATAAGCTCTGCCTTATACTTGGCAAAGAAATATTATTTTTGCATTGCTTTGTCGGTCATAGTTTTTTTAATTCGCTTAATACTTGCGGTAAAAACGAACAAAAATTCCATTAAAAAGCTTGTATATACGGCAAGAGTAAAACGGCTTTTTGCGGCTTCGGTTTTGATTTTAGGCATTTTAATTGCACTTTCGCAAATATTTAAGGACAGTATGCAAGGGCAAATTTTCTATATGATAATTTCGTTGCTTTGCTTTATATCTCCTTTGTTTGTACTTATTGTTTGGTGCGTTACTTATCCTTTGGAAAAAACCGTTTCGAATTATTATGTTAATGATGCAAAAAAGATATTGAAGTCAAGAAACGATTTAACCGTAATAGGAATTACGGGAAGCTTCGGGAAAACCACCACTAAATTTATTCTAAACAGAATTTTAAGCGAAAAGTTTAATACCGTTTGCACTCCTCAAAGCTTTAATACACCTATGGGTGTTGTAAGAACAGTGCGAAACGACATTAAGCCCAACACCCAAATATTTATTTGCGAAATGGGTGCAAAGAAAAAAGGCGATATTAAAGAGATTTGCGATATTGCCCACCCCGACTACGGTGTTATTACTTCGGTAGGCGCTCAACATCTTGATACCTTCGGCTCAATGGAAAATGTATTTTCGACTAAATTCGAGCTTGCCGATTCGGTAAAGCAAAAGGGCGGTATTACATTTATAAGTGCCGACAGCGAAGAAATATATAAGCGGTACGATAAGTGCGATAATTCTCTTATATTGTTCGGAAAAGAAGAAAACTACCGTGTCGAAAACATAAAAAGAAATGCCTTCGGCTCTAATTTTGATTTAGTTCTTGACGGTAACAAATTTTCGGTTACAACAAAGCTTTTGGGGCTTCATAGCATCTACGATATTTTAGCGGGTGCTTCTATTGCATACAAATTAGGTGTGTCTTCTGATGATATTAAGGTAGCGGTTTCTTCTCTTAAACCTACCGAGCATAGATTAGAGCTTAAAAGCTTTAACGGCGGTTTGCTTATTGATGATGCCTATAACTCAAACCCCGTAGGCTGTCTTGAAGCGGTCAGAACGCTCGGCAACTTTGACGGATACAAAAAAACAATTATTACCCCCGGTCTTATCGAGCTTGGGAGTAAGGAATACGAGGCAAATTATAATTTAGGACTTGAAGCCGCAAAATACTGTGATATAATAATCCTCGTCGGAAAAAACCGCTCTGTTCCTATGATGGATGCAATTAACACCACCGATTTTAACAAGAACAATGTTTTTGTCGTGTCAAGCTTTAAGGAGGCTATGGCGGTTTACACTCCTATCGCCGATAAAAACAGCGTTGTATTACTTGAAAACGATTTACCCGATAATTATCTGAATTAAAAAGAGGTCTTATATTATGAAAACAACTATTGCCGTATTTTTCGGATGCCGTTCGGTTGAACACGAGGTTTCTATTATTTCCGCCGTTCAAGCTATGAACAGTATAAACCGAGAAAAATATGATGTCGTGCCCGTTTATGTTTCAAAGGACGGCATTATGTTTACGGGAGAAAAGCTATTAAGTATTGAAAATTTCAAAAACCTGCCCGAGCTTTTTAAGGATTGTGATGAGGTTACATTCGTAAAAAACTCAAACGGCGTTTGTATGCACTATCTGAAATCGGGCGTTTTCTCAAAAAAGAAGGATGTTTCGGTTGATATCGCCTTTCCTATCGTTCACGGTACTAACTGTGAAGACGGCACAATGGCAGGATATTTTGAATTTTTAGGTCTTCCCTACATCAGCTGCGATATTATTTCGGCGGCGGTAGGAATGGATAAGTCGATATTTAAGGATGTACTGTTATCGGCAGGACTTCCGACACTTCCCTGCTACACATTCCGTTCGAGGAATTACCGTCTTAACAAAGAAACGGTATTAAACGAAATTAAAGAAAAAATCGGTTTTCCGCTTATTATTAAGCCTGTAAACTTAGGTTCAAGTATCGGCATTTCAAAGGTTAAAAGCGAAAGCGAGTTAGCCGATGCGGTTGAGCTTGCAAGCTCATTTGCCGATAAAATCCTTGCCGAACGGGCAATTACCGCTATAAGAGAAATAAACTGTTCGGTTATAGGCGATGCGGACGAGTGCGAGGCATCGGTTTGTGAAGAGCCGTTTATGAATGACGAAATTCTTTCATATAAGGATAAATATTTAGGCGGTTCGAAAAACGAAGGTGCAAGCAAGGGTATGGCTTCGCTCGGAAGAAAACTCCCTGCCGATATTTCAAAGGAAAAATCGGACGAAATAAGAGATATTTCCTGCAAGATTTTCAAGGCTCTCGGCGCTTCGGGGGTTGTAAGAATTGACTTTATTTTAGACACCGACGACAACTGTCGTATTTATGCTAACGAAATCAATACTATCCCCGGCTCACTTGCTTTCTATCTATGGGACGCTACCGGTCTTAAATATACAAATATGATTGACAAATTAGTAGAAATTGCTTTCAAAAGACAAAGAAACAGAGATAACCTTACCTTTACTATTGATACTAATATCCTTTCGGGTGTATCATTCGGCACAAAGGGCAGTAAAGGCTCTAAAATATAGGAAAATGTTATGACTGACTTACTACTTAAACTTTTTGTAAAAAACCATAAGGATACCGAGGATAAAAATGTTCGTGAAAACTACGGTACATTGGGCAGTGCTGTCGGTATTTTTTGCAATATCGTTTTGTGCGCCATAAAAATCGGTGTCGGTGCTATCACTAAAAGTATGTCTATTATTGCGGACGGACTTAACAACCTTTCGGATATGGGTTCGTCGGTTATTACTATGATAGGATTTAAGCTTTCTAACAAGCCTGCCGACCGCGACCACCCGTTTGGACACGGCAGAATGGAATATATGTCGGCTTTTATCGTGTCGGTTTTAATTATTATCGTAGGCTTTGAGCTTGGAATGGACTCGGTAAAGGCATTGATAAACGGAGATAAGGCACCTGTTTATTCTACCGTTTCGCTTGTAATTCTCGTGATTTCGACCTTTATCAAGCTTTGGATGTATTTGTTTAATAAAAAGCTCGGTACGGCTATCAATTCGGATGCTTTAACCGCAACCGCTCAGGACAGTATCAACGACAGTATCGCTACCTTTGCGATTTTAATTGCCGCTGTAATTTCAAAGCTTGTTGCACTTCCATTTAATCTTGACGCCGTTATGGCTTTGGGCGTTGCTTTGTTCATTCTTTGGGCAGGTATTTCTTCCGCAAAGGAAACACTTGCAAGCCTGCTTGGAAAAGCGCCCGACAAACAACTGATTAAGGATATAGAAGAAACCGTTATGTCGTTTGAAGACTTTTTGGGAATTCACGACTTAATCATTCACGACTACGGTCCGGGTAGACAGTTTGCCTCATTACATATCGAGGTGCCTCAAAATGTCGATATAGTCGAGTGCCACGAAAGAATTGACCTTTGCGAAAAGGTTGTTTTGGAAAAAACGGGTGTTGAGCTTGTAATACATATGGACCCCATTGATACCGACAGCGAGTTTGTAAACATTACAAAGAAACAAATTAAAGAGCTTTTATATACAATAGACGAGCGACTTTCTTTTCACGATTTTCGTATGACACCCGAGGCAAAGGAAAGAACTAATTTAATTTTTGATGTTGTTTTACCTGCGGATAACAGAATGACCGATGATGAGCTTGTAGAAATTGTCGGCAAAAAAGCAAAAGAAATAAACAAGACCTTTTGTTGTGTAATTACGGTTGACAGAGATTACACCGGCATTTTATAAGGAGAAAAGTATGTTAAAAATCGAACATCTTACTAAAATATACGGCAACAAAAAAGCGGTTGACGATTTATCTATTCATATTCAAAAGGGCGAAATATACGGATTTATCGGTCATAACGGCGCCGGAAAAACCACTACTCTTAAAAGCGTTGTGGGTATTTTGCAGTTTGATAAGGGCGATATTTACATTGACGGACTGGCACAAAGGGATAATTTAATCGAATGTAAAAAGAAAATTGCTTATATTCCCGATAATCCCGATTTGTACGATTTTATGACGGGTATTAAATACCTAAACTTTATTGCGGATATTTTTGCGGTATCTCTTGCCGACCGAAAGGCGAGAATTGATAAATATGCCGAGCTATTTGAAATGAAGAGTGCGCTTAATCAGTCTATTGCTTCGTATTCGCACGGTATGAAGCAAAAGCTTGCGGTAATTTCGGCATTTATTCATAATCCGAAGCTGATAATTATGGACGAGCCGTTTGTAGGTCTTGACCCTAAGGCGTCCCATATCTTAAAGGAAATGATGCGTGAGGTTTGCGATAACGGCGGTGCTATTTTCTTTTCAACCCATGTTTTAGAGGTTGCCGAGAAGCTTTGCGATAAAATTGCGATAATTAAGGACGGAAAGCTTATTAAAACAGGTACTACCGACGAGGTTAAGGGCGACGAAAGTCTTGAATCCGTATTCCTCGAATTGGAGGATTAGTATGCTTAAAGCACTTATTAAAAAACAGTTCTCCGAAATCTTTAAGGGCTATTTCGTAAATTCTAAAACGGGAAAAGCAAGAAGCAAAGGCTCTACTGTCGGTCTTGCGTTTCTTTTTGCGATATTACTCGGGTATTTAGGTGTGGTTTTCTTCGGAATGTCTTGTGCTTTGGGAAAGTCCTTGCTCGAAATAAAGCTTGATTGGTTATATTACGGAATAATAGGTACGGTTGCGATGCTTTTGGGCATTTTCGGCAGTGTGTTTAATACCTACGCCGGACTTTATCTTGCAAAGGATAACGACCTTTTGCTTTCTATGCCTATTCACCCGTACAAGCTCTTAATTTCAAGAGTAATTTCGGTTTACGGTTTGGCGTTTCTTTACAGTAATGTTGTATGGATACCTGCATACATTTATGCCGTTTTGCACAACAAAGCAACCGCAATTTCGATAACCTACGGTGTAGTTTTAATGTTCGTAATACCGCTTTTGGTAACCGCGCTTACCTGCGTACTCGGATTTGTGGTAGCATTATTTTCGCTTAAAATCAAAAATAAGGGTATTTTATCCGCTCTTTTTGTTGTGCTTTTTCTGATTCTTTATTATTATGTTATTTTTCAAATGGAAAGCTTCTTGAAAAATCTTGTAACCTTTGCTAAGTCTATCGGCGGTTCGATAAAGAAGTGGGGATACATTATATTTCAGCTCGGAAACGGTGCTTCGGGCAACACCCGTTCGTTTTTGATTTTTGTCGGTATTTCGCTTCTTGTTTCGGCTATTTGCTTTTATATTCTTTCTAAAACCTTTTTATCGATTGCAACTAAAAATCAAAACAACGGTGCCACTTCAAAAGGAAAGCTTAAAAACAAACAAAACAGTATTAAAACGGCTTTGCTTAAAAGAGAGCTTAAAAGATTTACAAGCAGTACAACCTATCTTGTAAACTGCGGACTCGGAATTATTATTTTGCCTGTTATGGCTATTGTCGCATTTATTAAATACGACACCTTAAATTCGGCGCTTAACAATCTCCAAAAGGTTTTTCCCTCATTACCTTGCTTACTACCTATTATAATACCTCTTGCCGTTTGTATTGTACTGTCGGTATCCCCTGTCGCAACACCCTCTATCTCACTTGAAGGTAAAAATTTGTGGATATATAAATCTCTGCCGATACCTTATTCATATATAATAAACGCAAAATTAAATCTTCATATTTTGCTTAATACGCCCTCGGCGGTAATTTCGGTTGTTTTGCTGGGTATTTGCTTCAAGCTTTCGCCGATAAATATACTACTCTCCGTTTTGTTTGTGTTTAGCTATATTTTGCTTTCGGCTGATTTTTGTTTATTAGCCGGTCTTAAATGGGCAAATCTTAACTGGACAAACGAGGCTACACCCATAAAGCAAAGCGCAAGTATGCTTGTTTGCTTGCTTGTAGGTATGGCAATACCTTTCTTGGTAGGATTTGTCGGATATAAGATAATAGATTTTGTTCCCGTGTGGGCATTTTTGTCGATAGGCATTTTTGTTTTTAATGCTGTTGCATATTTACTTAAACATATTCTGATGACAAGCGGGGCTGATATTTTTGCCGAATTATGATAATAAACACCTGATTGATGAGCTTAAAGCCATTTCCGACAGAGAATACGCTCTCTTTCAGGCTAAGCTTACGCCGACTCTTTCTCCCGAATGTTTTTTAGGTGTCAGGGTGCCTAAGCTTCGTGAGTTTGCAAAGGAATTTATCAAAAGGGATGAGTGTAAGGATTTTTTAGCCGACCTTCCGCACAAATATTATGATGAAAATATGTTACATTCTATTTTGCTTACCGCCGAAAAGGATTTTGACAATGCCATATCAAAGGTTGACGCATTTTTGCCTTTTGTCGATAACTGGGCTGTGTGCGATACCCTATCCCCGAAAGCTTTCAAAAAAAATCACGATAAGCTAATCGGACATATTTACAAATGGACTGCTTCGAGCGAGGTTTACACCTGCCGTTTCGGGCTTGAAATTCTTATGAATTTTTTTCTTGATAAGGACTTTTTACCCGAATATCTCCAAATTCCCAAAAATATAGTTTCCGATGAATATTATGTTAATATGATGATTGCTTGGTATTTTGCTACTGCCCTCGCTAAACAATGGGATGCCGTTTTCCCTATTATTAAAGAGGGAAGCTTGGGCAAATTCGTGCAGAATAAAACCATAAGCAAGGCAAGAGAAAGCTACCGAATTACCGACAGTCAAAAAGAAATTTTGAAAAAATACAAAAAAATATAAAAAAACTATTGACAAACAATATGTTTTGTGATACACTCTCATTTGTCGCCGATAAGGTGATAAATAGTTGGTGTTGATTGCGGTAAGGGTCCACCTGTTCCCATTCCGAACACAGAAGTTAAGCTTACTTGCGCTGAAAATACTTGGCGGGCAGCTGCCCGGGAAGATAAGTAGATGCCAACACAAAAAGGATTACCTTTTAGGTAATCCTTTTTTTATTGCTTTATTAAAATTATTTCTTCCTTTGCTATATTTTCGGTAGCGGTAACCGTCCTTTTAACTGTTATTGATTTTTCATTTTCCTGTATCTCGGTATCAATTATACCGTAGTTGCCTATTTTTTCTTTTTTTATCATATTATCAATATTTTCGTTTATTTTTTCCAAAAGCCGTTCTTTACTGTAAGTAACGGTTTTTTCTTTTTTTATGTTAAATGTTTTCGTAACCTCCCAAATGGGTAGCTTTTTATCTAAAACCGTTAGGTTTTTTTGGGTAATGCTACTCGTATAAGACTCCTTTATTGTTCCTAAATAAAGCGGTATTTTAAGAAAAAACAGCCCTAAAACACTTTTTTGTTTTTTAAGACAGCTTACCGTAACATTTTGCATAAAATTCTCACTCGAACTAAATGTTCTGACTGTTTTTGCGATTATTTTGCCCTTTGAGTTTTCGAAAACCGTTTTGTCGGGCATTTCGTAAACACCCGATACTATTACATCCCCTTTGGCTACTGTATCCCCGACACTTACAACCGTTCTTCCCGAGGTTACATCTATTTTTTCTATTGTGCCGTCAGCCGTTGCTATTAAATTCGAGGGTGGTTTTTCTTCTGCCCTTTCGCCTTTTGATTCGCTGACATTAACCGTAGCAAAGCACCCCTCAATATTAACCGATGCCCACGAAAGCTTATCGTTTTTTAGGAGTAGTTTTTGGGATATTATTGCCGTATCGACATTCTTTATTTTAACTCCCTCTTTCAGCCCTAACTCTCTAACCTCGCTTACAATTTCCCGAGTATCTGAATTTTTATTGCCTACAACCGATACATTCCAAATAAAAAGCGACATAAATTTAAGTATTACCAAAAACAAAACCGCACCTATTAAAAATCCCGTTCTGTTTGAGTGTTTATCATAAACAAAAGCCAAGCCTTTCTTTTTTGTTATTCTTACCCGTGCTTTAATCCCCCTTTTTGCTATCCTTATTCTTTTGAAATCCTTTGGTGTAACACTTCCGCTGACGATACCGCATTTATATCTTAAATTTCTTATATGTATTCTTTTTTTGGCGGATACATTCAAAAGCTTTTCTATTTCCGTGCCGTCAATTTCTATAAAAACTTCGCCGAAAATCATATTTATTAAATTAAACATTCTTATTCTCCAAAACAAAATTCAATCGAATTTATTATTCCCTTAATTGTAATTGTTTCTTCCTCAAATCCGTTAATATCAAAGCTTTTACCGCTTACGATAATACTGCCTCTTTTAAGATTTATCCGAATGAGTGTATCGGAAAACTCGAAAACTCCCAAGCATCCCTCAACTATTATTTCTCTGTTTGAAAATACCTCTATTCTCGTGCCGTCAATAACAAAATCTTTTTCACTTAAAAAATTTATTTTTTCCTTTGGCTTTGATGAAATAAATCTATACTTGCCCAAAACTCCCACATACCTTTCATACTAATTATTATGAATTAAGCATTTTAATAATTCAAAAAAGCATAGATTATTTTAGGTGATTTTATGACAAAACTTAATTTTTCGATTATTGCTTTGTTTTTTTGCATTGTAACTGTCGGATTGTTTGTGATTTCCCCCGATATTTGCTGTAAATTTGCAAAGGACGGTCTTGTTTTGTGTTCTACTACCGTAATACCCTCGCTTTTTCCTATTACGGTTTGCGTAGTGTTTATTATGAAACGGATAAGTAATATTGACCTGTCGTTTTTCGACCGCATTGCAAATAGGCTGTTTAAGCTTAACACAAGCGAATTTTTAATATTTTTGTTTTCACTGCTCGGCGGTTTTCCAACGGGTGCAAGGCTTATTGAAAACGCTTATCGGAACAAAGAAATCTCAAAAAACAAAGCGCATATTTTAGAGTGCTTTTGTGTCAATGCGGGACCGGGATTTATAATAATTGCGGTAGGACTTAATATTTTTTATTCGAAAAAAATAGGTTATATTTTGTTTTTATCGCATTTTTTATCTGCGCTTTTAATGGCTTTTGTTTCGGGATTTTTTATAAAAGATGAACAAAAACCCGTTCGCAAAACCATATCAAGCGATATAGCAGACGACTTTACTCTTTCCTGCTCCGATTCCGCCGATACCGTACTTTCGGTTTGTGCTTATGTAGTGTTTTTCAGTGTGATTATCGGATATTTGCAAAATTACGGCATTAGGTATTTACCCTGTTTTTTAGAGGTAACAACCGCCCTTAAATCCACTGAAAATTTATATTTTGCCTCTTTTCTTTTAGGGTTTTCGGGAATTTGTGTTTGGTGTCAAATACTGGCGATTACAAAAAATGTCGGCATAAATTTTAAGCTTTTTTTCATATCGAGATTATTAAACGGGTTGCTAAATTCGGGATTTACCTTTTTATTTGCAAAAATTTTCAAGATAAGCCTTCCCGCAGTTTCAATAGGCAATATAACAGCAGTTTCTGTTTTCGATAACAACATCTCGGTTTTTATATCCTTACTTTTGATGAGCATATTGCTGATTATATCGCTTGAAAACAAAAAAAATGGTGGAAATTTAAGGTACGATTTGTTAAAATAAAGTTACTAAATATTAAAGGTGTGATTTTTTGGGTAAATTTTTCAATAAAAAGGACCATAAAAACTGCTCTTGCTGTGTTTACGGCGAAAAGAGTGAGTATATGGATGAAATATTTTGCAGAAAACACGGAGTATGTGAAAAAAGGGATTTTTGCCATCACTTTAAGTACGATATATTAAAGCGTGTTCCCGAAAAAATTTCGCCCTCGAAGGACTATAATGAAGAAGATTTCAAAATAGAGCCATAATTTTGAAATATTTGTTGAAAATTAAGAAATTTGTGGTAAAATATATGTGTGAACATTTTAACAATCGAAAGGACGAAAATCAATGAACGCACTTAACAAAAAAACTGTTGACGATATCAATGTGAAAGGACTTCGTGTTCTTGTTCGTTGCGACTTTAATGTACCGCTTAAAAACGGCGTTATTACCGACGAAAACCGTATCGTTGCCGCACTCCCGACTATTAAAAAGCTTATTGCCGACGGCGGAAAGGTTATCCTTTGCTCTCACCTCGGTAAACCGAAGGGTGAGCCTAAGCCCGAGCTTTCTTTGGCTCCCGTTGCTAAAAGACTCAGTGAGCTTTTAGGACAAGATGTTGTTTTTGCCGCTGATGATAATGTTGTCGGCGAAAACGCAAAAAAAGCTGTTGCCGATATGAAGGACGGCGATGTTGTTCTTTTACAGAACACCCGTTACCGTGTTGAAGAAACCAAGAATGTTGAAGCATTTTCTGCTGAGCTCGGCTCTTTGGCTGATGTTTTTGTAAACGATGCTTTCGGTACCGCTCATAGAGCTCATTGCTCAACTGTCGGCGTTGTAGCTTATGTAAAAGAAGCCGTTGCCGGATACCTTATCGGCAAGGAGCTTAAATATTTAGGCAGTGCCGTTGATAACCCCGAACGTCCTTTTGTTACCATTTTGGGTGGTGCAAAGGTTGCCGACAAGCTTTCTGTTATTGAAAACCTCTTAAATAAGGCTGATACTCTTATTATCGGCGGCGGTATGGCTTATACCTTCCTCGCTGCAAAGGGCTACGGTATCGGCACCTCCCTTTTTGACGAAGAAAAGGTTGATTACTGTAAGGATATGCTTAAAAAGGCAGAAGAAAAGGGTGTTAAAATTCTTCTTCCCGTTGACTGCACAATAGCTAAGAGCTTCCCGGACCCCATTGATGCCGAAATCGAAACCTTAGTTGTAGATGCCGACAAAATTCCTGACGATATGATGAGTCTTGATATCGGTCCTAAAACCGCCGAGCTTTTCGCAAACGAGGTTATGAATGCAAAAACCGTTGTTTGGAACGGACCTATGGGCGTATTTGAAAACCCGACTCTTGCAAAGGGTACCTTTGCCGTTGCTAAGGCTCTTGCCGATTCTTCGGCTGTTACGGTTATCGGCGGTGGCGACTCTGCCGCTGCGGCTAATACATTGGGCTTCGGCGACAAGATGACCCATATTTCTACCGGCGGCGGTGCTTCTCTCGAATTCTTAGAGGGCAAAGAGCTTCCGGGTATCGTAGCACTCAACGATAAGTAATATAAAATATAATAAATATTTCGGCGGTTTTCATTAACCGCCGAATTTGTGTATGTTAGGAGAAAATATTATGAACAAATCAACAAGAAATACAGTTATCGCAGGTAACTGGAAAATGAACAAAACCCCCGCTGAAACTACCGCTCTTATAAACGAAATGAAGCCTCTTGTTAAGGACGCCGACTGCAAGGTTGTTCTTTGCGTACCTTTCGTTGATATTGATGCCGCTATTAAGGCAAGCGAAGGCTCAAATATTGAAATCGGCGCTGAAAATGTGCATTTTAAGGAGTCGGGTGCTTACACTGGCGAGGTTAGTGCGAATATGCTTAAAGAATGCGGTGTTAAGTATGTTGTTATCGGACACAGCGAAAGAAGACAATACTTCGGCGAAACCGACCAAACCGTAAATCTTCGTACACTTGCCGCCCTAAACGCAGGTCTTAAAGCTATTGTTTGCGTAGGCGAAACACTTGAACAAAGAGAACTCGGCTACACCGAAACTCTTCTTAAATATCAAACAAAGATGGCTCTTACAAATGTAACAAAGGAACAGCTTGAAAATGTAATTATCGCTTACGAGCCGGTTTGGGCTATCGGCACAGGTGTTACCGCTACCGCCGAACAGGCTGACGAGGGCAACGGCTTTGTAAGAAGTGCTATTGCCGAGGCTTACGGCAAGGATGTTGCCGAAACGGTTACGGTTCAGTACGGTGGCTCTATGAACGCTAAAAACGCTGACGAATTACTTTCAAAGGTAAATGTTGACGGCGGTCTTATCGGCGGTGCTTCACTTAAAGCCGAAGACTTTTCTATCATTGTAAAAGCCGCAAGTAAATAAGGAGATACAAATGAAAAAACCGATAGTTTTAACTATTATGGACGGTTTCGGTATCAACCCCGAAACAAACGGCAACGCTATTAAGTCTGCCGAAACTCCCCGTCTTGATAATATCTTTTCCAACTGCCCCGTAACACAAATCGGTGCTTCGGGACTTGATGTCGGTCTTCCCGACGGACAAATGGGTAACAGCGAAGTAGGCCACACAAATATCGGTGCCGGAAGGGTTGTTTACCAAGAACTTACAAGAATTACGAAGTCTATTGAAGACGGCGATTTCTTTACAAACGAGGCATTTTTAGGTGCTATTGAGAACTGCAAGAAAAACGGCAGTGCGCTTCACCTTATGGGACTTCTCTCAAACGGCGGTGTACATTCTCATAACACTCATCTTTACGCACTTGTTAAGCTTGCAAAGGAAAACGGACTTGAAAAAGTTTACATTCACGGTCTTTTAGACGGCCGTGATGTTCCTCCCTCCTCTGCCGCTGACTTCATTGACGAATTAAATGACGAGCTTCGCAAAATCGGTTGCGGTAAAATCGCTACCGTTATGGGCAGATTTTACGGAATGGACCGTGATAACCGTTGGGAGCGTGTAGGCAAGGCTTATTCGGCTCTTGTGTACGGCGACGGAATTGTTACCGATGATGCTTCAAACGCCGTTCGCAAGTCTTACACAGTAAAGGACGAAGAGGGCAAGTTCTTAACCGATGAATTTGTTCTTCCTACTGTTGTTGAGGGTACCGAAAGAATTAAGTCCGGCGATAGCGTTATCTTCTTTAACTTCCGTCCCGACCGTGCAAGAGAAATCACAAGAACATTCGTTGATGACGAATTTACGGGCTTTGAGCGCATTGGCGGCAGACAAAATGTATATTATGTTTGTATGACTCAATATGATGCTTCTATGCCTAATGTTCATATTGCTTTCAAGCCCGAATCGCTTGAAAACACCTTGGGCGAATTTTTAGCAAAAAACAATTTGACTCAGCTTCGTATTGCCGAAACCGAAAAATATGCTCATGTAACATTCTTCTTTAACGGCGGCCGTGAGGTTATGTTTGAGGGCGAGGACAGAACACTTGTAAACTCCCCGAAGGTTGCTACCTACGATTTACAGCCCGAAATGAGTGCTAACGAAGTTTGCGACAAGGTATGCGACGCTATTGAAAGCGGAAAATACGATGTTGTTATCCTTAACTTTGCAAATTGCGATATGGTAGGACATACGGGTGTATTTGATGCCGCAAGAATTGCGGTTGAAACGGTTGACAAATGCGTCGGCCGTGTTGAAGACTCCACTCGGAAAATGGGCGGTGTTATGCTTTTAACCGCCGACCACGGAAATGCCGACCGTATGCTCGATATTGACGGCACTCCCTTTACCGCTCATACCACAAATCCCGTTCCGTTCGCTGTAATCGGAAAGGACTGTAAGTTGCGCGAGGGCGGAAAGCTTTGCGATATTTCTCCTACTATAATTAAGCTTTTAGGTCTTGAAAAGCCGGTAGAAATGACAGGAGAATCAATTATTCTTTAATTTTCATATCCCTTGTTATGAGGTGAAAATTTTGTTCACAAAAGAAAATCATACCTTTGCTTTATGCGCATACAAGGAAAGTGCATATTTAGAGGATGCCGTAAAATCGCTTATAAATCAAACCGTAAAAAGCAAGATTATTATTTGCACATCTACTCCGAACGGTTTAATTGACTCTATCGCCTCTAAATACGATTTGCCGGTATATGTAAATTTAGGCGAAAAAGGAATCGGCGGGGATTGGAACTTTGCTTACAATACCGCCGATACCGAGCTTGTAACTATCGCTCATCAAGACGATATTTATGAGCCCGACTATGTTAAAGAAATGCTTGAATTTATTAACCGCTCTAAAAATCCGATTATGTATTTTTGCGGAAGTTTTGAGCTTAGAAACGGCGAAAAGGTTTTAGACAACAAGCTTCTTAAAATCAAGCGACTAATGTTATCCCCTCTTAAAACAAAGATGTTTTGGAACTCAAAATTTATAAGAAGGCGAATATTATCATTCGGCTGTCCTATTTGTTGCCCTGCCGTTTCTATGGTAAAGGAAAGCTTCGGTGTTTCTCCCTTTACCAATGATTATTTAAGCGATATTGACTGGCAACAATGGGAAATTCAGTCAAGAAAAACCGGCGCTTTTGTTTATAATCCCGCTCCTCTTATGTGCCATAGAATTCACGAGGCTTCGACCACGAGTAAAATTATCGGCGATAATACGAGAAGTAAAGAGGATTATGATATGTATAAAAAATTCTGGCCTTCATTTATTGCAAAAGCGCTTATGAAATTTTATCAAAAAGGTCAAGACAGTAATAATGTTTGATTGGAAATTTGCTTATGAATATTGATAAAAAGAATTTCCTTTGGAATATGATAGGCTCTACATCCTACGCCTTTATTTCGCTTTTTTTCACCATCTTTGCAACGAGAATTAACGGCGAAGAAAAGGCGGGTATATACTCTTATGCCTTTGCAACGGCTTGTATTCTTTATATTTTGGGCAGTTATGTTGTGAGGGCTTTTCAGGTTACCGATATTTCGGGGAATTTCAGCGACAGCGACTATATTTACAACCGAATAATTACCTGCTTACTTATGATGATTATATCCGTTTTATTCGTTTTGATAAGAGGATATTCGGCTTATAAAAGCTTTGTGATTTTGATACTTTGTCTTTTTAAGGTGTTTGAGGCTATATCAGAGCTTTTATATGCCTTTTTGCAAAAAAACGAAAGATTATGGCAAGTAGGCGTTTCGTTTTTTGTTAAAGCCGTTGCTCTTACCTTAATCTTTTTAATTTCGGATTTATTAACCGAAAATGTCGCTATTGCCTGTCTTTCGGTTACACTTTGCTATTTGTTATTGGTTTTACTTTTTGATTTGCCGAACATTAAAAGCATAAGCTTATCAAAAAGCAAATTTTCATTTTCAAGAAACAATCAACTCTTAAAGGCTTGTTTCTTTACCTTTGCATTTACGGCTATGAACACATATCTTATAAATGCACCTCGGTATGCTATGGACAAGCATTTAAGCGACAGTGCACAAACTATTTACGGTATTATCGTACTGCCCGCAACCTTTATGTCTTTACTCGGTCAGTACATTATTCATCCGTTTTTAACTAAAATTTCAAAATACATTAAAGAAAAAGATTATCAAGGCCTTAAAAAAAGTAACCTTACGATAATAGCCGTTATGGCAATTCTCGGCATTTTGGTTTTCGGTGTTGCTTATTTTCTTGAAGCACCCGTTTTAAGCTTGCTTTTCGGAATTGACCTTAACAACTACCGCACCGAGATGCTGATTATTATTGCAGGTTCTATGTTCTTCGGGCTTGAAACGGTTGTTTCGTTTATCTTAATTGCATTCAGAAAAATGACCGTGCTTTCCGTTTCTTTATTTATCATAACAATAGCCTCGATATTTTTATCGAAATATGCGGTAGAAAAATCGGGCATTATGGGGGCTTCTGTAACATACTTTATACTTATGTCCGTGGCGTCCGTAATATGTTTAATTATTTTTGCATTTTCAATGTTCGAATTCAAAAAATCTTTCAGAAAGGTTAATTTATGAAAACTTTAATCATTATTCCCGCCTACAATGAACAGGATAGCATAATAAAGGTAGTTGAGTCGATTAAAGAGAATTGTCCTTATTGCGACTATGTGGTTATCAATGACTGTTCAAAGGACAATACACCTAAGATTTTAGATGATGAAAATATAAATCATATTGATTTGTGTTGTAATTTAGGTATAGGCGGCGGCGTTCAAAGCGGATATATTTATGCCTGTAAAAACGGTTACGACTGTGCAGTTCAAATTGACGGCGACGGTCAGCACGACACAAAATATATTAAGGATGTTATCGCTCCTATCGAATCGGGCGAGGCAGATGTTTGTATCGGCTCCCGTTTTGTAACAAACGAGGGTTTTCAGTCAAGTCTTTCCCGCCGAATGGGAATTTCGTTTTTAAGCTCACTTATTTATATTGCCTGTAAGGCACAGGTTAAGGATGTAACAAGCGGTTTTCGTGCCGTAAACCGAAAATATATCGAGCTTTTTTCTAAAAATTATGCTGACGATTATCCCGAGCCTGAGGCTATTGTATTATCAAAACTAAACGGCGCTGAAATTAAAGAAATACCCGTTATTATGCACGAAAGAGAAAACGGCGTTTCCTCTATCAGTCCGCTTAAATCGGTTTACTATATGATAAAGGTTTCACTTGCCGTTTTGATTTGCAGATTTTATGTAAAGAGAGGCGGTAAACAAATATGAGTATTATTCTTCGCATATCACTTCTTATCGGTATTTTAGTTTATGTTTTCTTTATTTTAAGAATGTTAAAAAAAGAAAAGCTTACACTTAAATATTCTTTACTTTGGTTTTTTACCGCTTTTGTTCTTTTGATTTTTGATATTTTTCCGCAGGTTTTATCCTTTGTTTCAAGCATTATCGGAATTAAAGCCCCTGCAAACACAATATTTTTAATCCTGATTTTCTTCCTTTTGATTTTGATGATTTCGCTATCCTCGATAGTTTCTATTCAACATCAAAAAATTAAAACATTGATACAAAATGTTTCTATTCTTCAAAAAGAGGTTGAGGAATTAAAAAAGAAATAAGAAAAAACAGCGCAAATAGAAAACTCAAAACAAACTGAATATTTTAATTAGTGAAACGCCATTAAAATATTATGGCAGTATTTTCTGATTTATATGGGAACGTGAATTATTTGAAAAGACGATTATTGGTAGTTACTCAGCATTTTGGGCCCGAGAATTTCAGAATCAGCGACATCGTCAAAGGATTAGTTGAGTCGGGTATTGATGTTGATGTAATTTGCGGAATACCTAATTATCCAAACGGAATAATTCCTAACGGTTACGGTATGTTCAAAAACAGAAAACAAAGCTATTTCGGTGCAAACATTTACAGAACTTTTGAAATAACAAGAAAAGGAAATTCAAATATCAGGATTTTCTTAAACTATATTTCATACCCGTTTTTTGCTTTGTTTAGAATTTTAAGGGTTATCCATAAAAAATACGATGCGGTTTTTTGCTATCAAACAAGCCCTGTTTATATGATTTTTCCGGCAATTTTTTATTCAAAATTAAAGCATATTCCATTGACCACATATGTCTTAGATTTATGGCCGGAAAATCTTTACTCGGTTCTCGATATTAAAAATCCGTTTTTAAGGGGTGTTCTTCAAAGAACAAGCCATTGGCACTATAAAAAAAGCGATAAGCTAATCGGTATGAGTGAATCGCTCAGCGAAACACTTGTCAGAATAACCGACAAAGACAAATCATATGTAAAAACCATTCCTCAATACTGCGAAAAATTATATGAGGCGGATGTTTACGATAATGAATTAAGCAAAAGCTATAAAGATTTTTTTAAGATTGTGTATGCCGGTAACATTTCTCCTGCGCAAAATCTTGAAGTTGCCGTTGACGCCGCAGTTTTACTTAAAAACGACCGAATAAACGATATTAAATTTATTATTATCGGAAACGGAATGTCTTTTGAAGACATAAAGCGATATGCAAAAGAAAAAAATGTCGAAGCTTATTTTGATTTTTTGGGTGCAAAGCCGATTGAAGATATTCCGAAATATCATACATTGGCCGACGCTTTGTTTGCGTCCCTTGTAAAAAGCGAAGATTTAGGGCTTACGATTCCGGCAAAGATTACAAGCTATATGGCGGCAGGAAAACCTATATTAACCTGTATTGACGGCGAGGGAAGTGCCGTTGTTGACAGAGCGGAATGTGGCTTAACCGCACCGTCAGGCGATGCTTATTCTCTTTATCGTAATATTTTAAGTCTTTACAAGCTTAACAAAGAAGAAATCGAAGCGTTAGGCTTCAATGCACGAAAATATCATTTTAAGCACCATGAAAGAGAAACGGTACTCAAACAATTAAAGGATTTTATTTTTTGTTGAGTCTTTTCTTTAATATATTAAAAAAGAGCGGTTTTAATAA
>DCHX01000038.1 GCA_002315685.1 Ruminococcaceae bacterium UBA1741 | reverse complement strand
AAGCAGTTTTCTGCCCATTCTTTATTAAAACGCTCAAGCTCTAATCGAACACGGGCTTCACCTTCGGTAAGTATAGAGTAATCAAAAAACGGCGCAATATCATAGGTTAATGTTGCGGCATAAAAAGCGGCGGGATAATAAATTTTATACCACGTAAGTCTCGCCAAATTGACAAGATGCTCGACAGCAAAAGATTTTGAGAACAGATACATTATCTTTTTCATAGACTGTATCATCCATTCGGGAACATTATGCTCATCAAGAATTTTGATTTGTTCGTCAGAAAAACCTTTTCTGTGTATTATTCCTTTTCTTACCTGTTCTGCAATTTCAAACGAGGTTTTCTTATCAAGACCGTAGTTCATTAAGCTTTGCATCACATCTTCTCTAAACGCAATAGCTTCTTTTACAGAGCATACTGCGGCAACAATTATAAGGTTGATAAACTCATTACTCCCGACATCATAAGAAAACGATTTCAAAAGAGAAAATACCGCTGTTTGTCCCTTTTGCCACATTATTGTCTTTAATGCTTTGTATGTTGTCGGAATCTGTCTCGGATGTAAGTTGTTGCTTTTCGTCATTACTAACACCTTTTAATTTTTTACTGCTTATTCAACATTTTTATCGCTTTGGAAACATCATTTTCCGAAATACCTTCATTTGGATTAGTTAATATTAAATGTTTCTTTATGACTAAGTTATTCTGAAAAAGTTCTTCAACATCATCTAAAACGCAAAACGACTTAACGTTTTGGCTATAATGGTCTTTAAGCCAAAAATCAACTTCCTTGTCCCGTTCAAAAAAGCTGATGTCGGGTGTCTTTGAAAAAACACTCAATCCATATCTTTCAAATATTTTATCAATATATTCACCTGTTTTATTTGTGTGCTTTTTATCAAATTGCCAAAACTCTCGCCACGAGGTTGTCAACACAATTTTTGCATTTGTTTCAGATATAATTCGTTTAAGCAAATTCATCTTACAAGGTTCTATTGGTGATTTCAAATATTTATCCGGTGTTTTTATCCAAGCTTTACTATTCAAAACTCCGTCAAAATCCAGAAACAGAATTTTTGTTTCTAAATAAGAATCATTTCTTTTCATAATTCTTCCAATACCTTTCTATTTCTCTTAATCCTTAATAAGACATATCTTACGGTTTTTCTTTTCGGCATATTTGATAGTAAATTCGGTTCCGCCTTTCGTTCCGTTGAACACGGCTATTAGGCGGTTTGCGTGGTCAACCATCCACTCGTTTCTTGCGTGGAAACACCATCTTTTATATTTTGGAGCAATATAAACAACATCATCCGATTTATTAAGTATATCGTGAAAAATCTTTTGCAATTCGTCTGTTCGGTTTTTTTCGACACCGTTGAACGGTACGGCGCATATATGCTTAATATTCTGATTTGTTTCTTTTAACTTCAAAACCTCAAGAGCCGCCCAAGTATCAACACCGGGAGCCATGCCGGTTATAAATGTATCAACGCCCGAATTTACGGCATTTGCAATTTCCGTGCGCAATTCTTCTCTGATTTTTTCTTCTGTACCATTTAACTTACCCGGTCTGTGTCCTGTAAAACAACACGCTTTTTCAATACAAATTTCCATATAACATTTCTCCTACCGTATTTTTTAAGTCCATAAATCATCAAAGTATTTGACAAAGAGGTCAAAAGCTTCTTTTAGACATTCATCCTTATATACCGTTTTTTCAGCATCAAAAGAATAGTAATTTTCTTCGGCTTCTGAAAACAGGTAAATCATTCTTTTTAGTATCCCGTGCCACATATCACTGTATTTCTTTTCTCTTTCCGGCGAGTCTTTATAAACGGTAAAAAAATACTGCTCCCAAGAAATATTCAGTTTATCCTTTATATTTTCTTCAAAATAAGGGTTTATACCAATTTAAGCTGTTGGTAGTTGTCAATCTGCGTCTTTGAAATTCGTACTTTATACTCAATATATTTATCGTTTTCGCTCTTTTTAGAGTATATATCAACACCCGAATTTTGTAGGGTGATAATAAGCTTTGACAAGCTGTTGGCGAAAAATCTGACATCGCCTATTGCCGTCTTTCTGACAGGAGGCGGACATTCGGGCGGTTTTACAGACGGCTCAGAGCCTTCAAATAATAGAATTTTTTCGGCAAGTTCTCTTGACTTTTGAACATCGAGGGAGTTTGAAATAATACTGTCAAGAAGCGCCGAACGCTTTTCCTCGGGCAACATCAAAAGCACCCGTGCGTGCCTTTCCGAAAGCCCCGACCGAACAATTCTGTTTTGAAGCGTTTTGTCAAGCGATAGAAGGTTTTGCTTGTTTATGAGCGCCGATTTTCCGATTCCCAAAAGCTCGCAAGCCGTAAATTCGCTTGTTTCAAATCGCCTTATGACATTTTCTATCGCTTCGGCCTCCTCGAAAAAATTAAGGTTTTTCCGCTTAATGTTTTCCGAAAGCGATATGAATGCGGCGGTTTCTTCGCTTATGTTTTTCAGAATGCAGGGAACACGGCGAAGACCTAAAAGCTTTGCGGAATTAAGTCTTCGAAGCCCTGCAACAAGCTCAAATTTTCCGACATCGTTTTTTCTTACAATTAACGGCTCAATAATTCCGTTAGAGGATATGTTGTCGGCAAGACTTTTTATTTCCTGCGGGTCGTAGTATTTTCTTGCAAACTGATTAGGGCAAACAATTTGATTGGGTTTAAGAAAATAAATCCTTTTCTCAATTATCCGTTTCATATTTTGCCTCCCTTTTTCATTTTGCAATTATATTATGAATGAAAGTTTTCGATTTGTAAAGAAAATCACATTGACAAAAATCTACATAAAAAATTAAAAAGTGCCTTTTTATAAGGCACTTTTTGCTATTTTTCCGCCGATTCTCGGGTATTTTGTCGGAGTTTGCGATATTTTTTTCGAAATAACGAAGGTTCGTTGTTCTTCGCCTGTTAATGTTTCGCATATAATAGTGGGTTGTTCACAACCTAAAAGCTTGTAAGCGTTCTTTGAAAGCTCGGCTTCATCTTTACCGCCCGAGCCCTTCATAGCGACAAACATTCCGCCCACCTTTACAAAGGGAACGCAGTATTCACACAAAACAGGTAAAGAGGCTACGGCTCTTGCGCAGGCAATATCGTATTTTTCTCTGTATTCGGGATTTTTTCCGCCGTCCTCCGCACGAAGATGAACGGTTTTTGCGTTAAGCCCCAATTCGTTTAGCACGGTATCTAAAAATGTAAGGCGCTTATTAAGTCCGTCAAGTAAGGTAAGCTCTATATCCGGTCTTGCGATTTTAAGAACAAGTCCCGGAAATCCGGCGCCGGTGCCGACATCAATAAGCTTGGCATTTTGCTTAACATTTACATTTTTGAAAAACAAAAGGCAGTCGTAAAAATGCTTATACAAAACCTCGTTCGGCTCGGTTATTGCGGTAAGGTTCATTTTTTCGTTCCAAGAAACAAGCAAATTTCCGTATAAGTTTAGGCGGTCTGTTTCGGTTTGTCCTAAATTAAGTCCGAATTCGTTACAAAGCGGAACGATTTTTTGAATATTAAAATCTATCATATCAGTATCCCTTTTCAATTATTCCTCCGCCTATTACCGTGTCGCCGTCATAAAATACGGCGGACTGACCTATGGCGGGTGCACGCTGAGGCTTAGAAAATTCGATTAAAACCTCCGTTTTTGAAAGAGGATGTAAAACGGCGGGTTGTTCTGTGTGTCGGTAGCGAAGCTTTGCACAAACCGAAAGCTCACCTTCAAGACTGTCAAACGGCATAAAGTTTACATTCCCAACCTTAACGAATTTATTAAATAGCTTTTCCTCGTCGCCTATTACAACGGTGTTTTTTTCCTGATTCTTCTCGATTACGAAGGCGGGCTTGCCGAGTGCAATTCCAAGCCCTTTTCTTTGCCCTACGGTGTAGTTAATAAGCCCCTTATGTTCTCCTAAAATATTACCGTTTATATCGGTAAAATATCCTATTTTTGATTTTTTGCCCGTTTTAGCTTCAATAAATTTTGCGTAATCCCCGTCAGGCACAAAGCAAATATCCTGACTGTCCTTTTTATGAGCATTTATCAGGTTTTCGCTCTCGGCAATTTCTCTGACGGCGGTTTTTTCAAGGTCGCCTAACGGAAAAACGGTGTGGGACAACTGATGTTGCGTAAGTCCGTAAAGCACATAGGTTTGGTCTTTTGAAAGGTCAAGCGGTTTTTTTATCATATATCTGCCGTTTGATTTTGTAATTCTTGCATAATGCCCCGTAGCAACCGCCTCGTCCCCTTCGTTTAGGGCGAAATCAAGCATAGCACCGAACTTTATTTTTTCGTTGCATACAATACAAGGGTTAGGTGTGCGACCGTTTTCGTATTCCGAAATGAAATTACCTATTACGGTATCATTAAAAAGAGCGGTCAAATCAACACACTTAAAGGGAATATTAAGTTTTTCGCAAACGGCTTTGGCATCGCTGTCGCTTTCGCCGAAAAGTTTAAGTGTTACGCCGTTTATTTCGTGGCATTGATTTTTAAGCACAATGGCGCTAACCGAAGAATCAACGCCGCCGCTCATACCGAGGGAAATTTTCATAATATCAACCTATTTTCGTTTTGGTTTGTGGATATTTCTGATGGTTTTCTTTTTCTTTTGCGGTTTTTTATCCGCTTTGTTTTCGAGAGTTTGTCTGTCCGGTGGGATAAGACAGTTTTTGCCGTTGCCGATTAAATCGGTGCGTCCGGCTTTTTTAAGCGCATCCAACACAAGCTTTCGGTTTTCTTTGCGGTAGTATTGTAAAAGCGCCCTTTGCTGTGCTTTTTCCTGCGCCGTTTTCGGAACATACACCTTTTCCATACTAAACGGGTCAAGTCCCGTGTAAAACATACAGGTAGATACCGTTCCGGGAGTAGGGTAAAAATCCTGCACCTGCTCGGGATGAAGCCCCTCTTTTTTCAAAAAGAGAGCAAGCTCAATGGCGTCCTTTACGGTGCTTCCCGGATGAGATGACATAAGATACGGCACCAAATATTGTTTTTTGCCGATTTTTTCGGTTTTTTCGTAAAATTTCTTCTTAAATTTTTCGTAAACCTCTATTTTCGGCTTTCCCATTCTCCGTAAAACATCATTCGAACAATGCTCGGGAGCCACCTTTAACTGTCCGCTTATATGGTGCTTTACAAGCTCGTCAAAAAATTCTTCGTCCTTATCGGCAATAAGGTAGTCGAAACGAATACCCGAGCGGATAAACACCTTTTTGATTTTAGGTAACGCCCTTATCTTTTTAAGCAATTCCGAATAATCGCTGTGGTCAACCGTAACGCTCGGACAAATATTCGGTGCTAAACACTTTTTGTCGGGGCAAAGTCCCGCCGTTTCCTGCTTCTTGCAGGAGGGGAAACGGAAATTAGCGGTAGGACCTCCTACATCGTGGATATATCCCTTAAAATCCTTCATTTCGGATATGATTTTTGCCTCGTTTAATACAGATTCGTGGCTTCTTGAAGTTATTTCTCTGCCTTGGTGGTATGCGATAGCGCAAAAATTACAAGCGCCGTAGCAACCTCTGTTATGTATAATCGAAAACTTGACCTCTTCAATGCCCGGCACTCCGCCTAACGCCTTATAGGATGGGTGATAATCCCTCATAAAAGGAAGCGCATAAACCTCGTCCATTTCCGCTTGTGTAAGTTTCGGTGTGGGCGGATTTTGGATAACAATTAAATCGCCGTGCCTTTGGATAACCCTTTTTCCCCGTACGGAGTCGTGTTGTTCTTGCTGTATTCTGCAAGAAATCGCATACTGTCTTTTGCCTTTTTCGGATGGCTCACTCACCTGTTCGAACGAGGGACATTCCTTTGCGCTTTCGGGTATATAGTCATTGACATTTACGGCGTAGCAGGTGCCTAAAATATCGTGTAAGCTCTTAATATCCTCGCCGTTTTTCAAGCGGTTTGCAATCTCGACAATATGCTTTTCTCCCATACCGTACATAAGAAGGTCGGCGGTAGAGTCTATAAGAACAGAGGGCCTTACCGCATCATCCCAATAATCGTAATGCGCAAATCTACGCAAGGACGCCTCTATTCCGCCTATTGCGATAGGCACATCCCCGAAAAGACGGCGAAGGGTTTTTGTATAAACAATAACCGCTCTGTCGGGGCGCTTTCCGGCAAGACCGCCCGGAGTATAGGCATCATCACTGCGTTTTTTCTTGGCGGCGGTATAGTGGGCTACCATAGAGTCAATATTACCGCTGTTCACAAGAAAAGCAAGTCGCGGCTTTCCGAAACGCATAAAATCCTTATCTGAGGTGGGCTGCGAAATAATGCAAACCGAGAAGCCGTTTTTTTCGAGAACCCTCGAAATGATAGCCGTGCCGAAGCTCGGGTGGTCAACATAGGCATCCCCCGTAATAATTACAAAATCGGGATGGTCTATCCCCATATCATTCATTTCTTTTACCGAAATAGGTAAAAACGGCATACTTGCACCCCCTTACAAAATATAATTAAGTATAACATAAAAATATAAGATTAACAACCTGAAAGGAAGAAAATTTATGGAAGAAAATAAGTTTGAAACAAAACCCTTTTTTCTAAAATGTATTATTATCGAAAGTGTTGCGGTTTTGCTTGTGATTTTAAGTGTTTTGATTATCAAATACACAAGCCCGAAGCTATTTGTAAAGCTTAAAAACTTTTATACCGAAAAGATTTTAGACGAAACAAAAATCGAAGAAGTGTTAGAGGAAAAGACCGCCTATGAGATTTAGATTATTCGGCACGGAAATTTATGTTTCTTTTTTGTTTTGTGCGGTAATCGCCTTTATGCTTGCAACCGACAGAACAGGGCTTTGCATACCGACAATATTTGCGATTTTCATTCACGAAACGGGGCATTTGTTTGCTATGTGGGTGTGCGAATGCCAACCGAAAAGCATAATGTTAGTACCCGCAAGTGTTAAAATAACAAGGGCATTTCCGAAGGTAAAAAACGGAGAAATAATAATCGCTTTGTCGGGACCTTTGTCAAATATTGTAATTTTTTATCTCTTTATATAAATTTTCGCCTTACAAAAAGCGATATGTCGCTTGTTTACGCCTCGGTAAACTTAATAATCGCCCTTTTTAATCTTCTGCCCGTTTCGGGACTTGACGGCGGGGATGTCCTAACCGCTTTAATTAACAAAATCTCAAAAACAAATAAGGGCGAAGGTGTGATAAAAATTATTACCGTCTTGTTAGGTGCCGTCTTTTTCTTTTTGGGTGTGTTTTTGTATCTAAGAGGCAGTCTTAACATTTCGGTTTTCATAATCGCCCTTTACCTTGTTGTTTGCTCTCTTTTGCGTCAATAAAGGCTATACTTGTAAATTTCGGTATTTTGTGGTAAAATAATGAGGATGTAAGGCGAAAGGGGAGAATGTTATGTTGAAGGTCTCGGTTGCTATGACGGTTTATAACGGCGAAAAATATATCGAAAAGCAACTTGATTCTATCCGTTTACAGCATCGTCTTCCGGATGAGGTTATAATCGTTGACGATTTGTCCGACGATTCGACTATGGAAATAATTAAGGAATATATTGATAAATATGAGCTTGGTTGGTCGCTTTATCAAAACGAAACTAATTTAGGCTTTAAGAAAAACTTTATTAAGGCGCTTTCTTATGTTACGGGCGATATGGTGTTGCTTTGCGACCAGGATGATGTTTGGTTTGAGGATAAAATCGAAGCTACCGTTTCGCTCTTTTCGGACGATTCGGTTATGGGTGCCTCAACGGGATTTTTGCTTATTGACGGCGAGGATAACAACATTTCGGGCGAAACTATGATAGAGGGTGTTTATTCGTTTATCGAAAAGAAACCCGAAAAACCTCTTACTAAAATATCCTTATCTAAGATTATGCACCGCAATATTTCTCCCGGTTGCACCTGCTGTTACCGAAAAAATGTAATAGATTTGTTTTTGAAAAATGCCGACGGTACACTTCCTCACGATTATCAGCTTAATGTTATTTCGGCAACCCTTAACGGTTTTGTTTATTATAATTTGCCTCTTACTAATTACAGGATACATTCTAATAATACATTGGGGCTTAAACCGCTTTCGCAAACAAGACTTGATATTGCAAAGGAAAAGCTTGTACTTACTAATATTATTAAGGGCATAAACGAACGGGGACATTCGGCTTATAAGCTATGCCAAAACCGGTATGATGCTATCGAAAAGAAGAGTCTTATTAAAACACTCAAACTGTTTTTTGATAAGGATTACTATGTTTACTATTCTTCAAAGGAAAGATTAGGGGACATTATGTATGCCCTTGGGAGATAAAAATGCGAATTTGTGCAGGAATAACACTTTTTGAGCCGGATATTAACCGTTTAAGAGAGAATGTTTTGGCGACTATCGGACAGGTCGAAAGGATATATTTAATTGACAACGGCTCAAAGAATATCGAAAAAATCAAGTCGGAGTTCGGCGGAAGTCAGAAAATTGAAATTATAGAAAATAATCAGAATTTTGGTATTGCTACGGCGCTTAACCAAATGTGCAATATGGCGATAAAAGACGGATTTGACTATATTATGACGCTTGACCAAGACTCCGTTCCCGAAAGCGATTTGATAGAAAAGTATTCCCGTTATCTTGATATGGACAAGGTGGCGCTTATTACACCTCGATTTATTGACGATAACGAATTTGAGGAATCTACCGCTATCGGTAATGAGCCGTATTCGTTTGTGGAAAGGTGCAACACCTCGGCATCTCTTGTAAAGCTTTCGGCCTTTAATGAGGTCGGCGGTTTTGACGATAAAATGTTTATCGACTGTGTTGATTTTGATTATTGTACGACACTGCTTAAAAACGGATATAAAATTCTTCGTGATAACGAGGCAATTTTGCACCACCGCTTAGGCGAGGCAAAGGAAGTAAGATTTTTTATACCGTTCGGGAAGCTTTTAGGAATAAAAAAACTCCAAAAACCGCTATACACCTATAATCATTCACCGCTTAGAACATATTATTATGCGAGAAATATAAGGTACTACGCTTTTAAGCATAAGGATTTTATTAACCTTAAAACCGAAAAAAGAGTGTATCTGAAATGGCTTGTGTTAAAGCTTTTCTTTGAAAAACAAAAATTTGCAAAACTCCGCGCCATTATAAAAGGTAAAAAAGATTCTAAAAAGATGATAAAAGAAATATTAAATTAGAACAAGAAATAAAATGACCGCTGAAATTTTCAGCGGTCATTTATATATATTATATGTATATCTTATTCTTCGGTTTTGTTTGAGGCTTTATTGCCTACAACCAAGTTTACGATAATTCCGAGGATAAGAGCACAAGCGATAGAGGTAAGAGTTACCTTGCCGAACGATACCGAAAGTCCGCCGATACCGCAAATAAGAATTACGGAAACTACGAAGAGATTTTTGTTGTCGCCTAAATCAACCTTTTGAATCATTTTAAGACCCGATACTGCGATAAAGCCGTAAAGGGTTACGCAAACACCGCCCATTACGCAGTTAGGAATGGTTGAAAGGAATGTAACAAACGGTCCGAAGAAGGAAATTGCCATTGCCATAATAGCGGTTGTAAGTATTGTAACTACCGAAGCGTTACCCGAAATTGCAACGCAACCAACCGATTCGCCGTATGTAGTGTTAGGACAACCGCCGAAGATAGCGCCGAATATTGAGCCGACACCGTCGCCGAGAAGTGTTCTGTGAAGTCCCGGCTCTTCAAGAAGGTCTTGTCCGATTACAGAAGAAAGATTTTTGTGGTCGGCAATATGCTCGGCAAATACAACGAATGCAACAGGAACATAAGCTACTGCAACAGTTGCGATATAAGCCGCATCAATGGCCTTAACACCTTTAATTGCACCTAAAAATGTGAAATCGGGAACGGCGAAGAATTTAAGACCGCTGAACACGCCGAAATCAATTACGCAAAGTGCATCATTACCCGTCTTGATACCGATTACCGTAAATACAGCGGCAACGGCATAACCTGCTAAAATACCGATAATGAAAGGAATCATTTTAACGGTTTTCTTGCCGTACACAGAACAAATGATAACGGTAAAGAGGGTTACAAGTCCGCAAATTAAGCAAATATAAGGATTGGAATTTGCGGCTTTACCTGTTGTAAGGTCGCCTACTGCATTTCCTGCAAGAGAAAGACCGATAATAGCAACGGTAGGTCCGATTACAACGGCGGGCATAAGCTTGTTAATCCAGTTTACACCTGCTACCTTTACAACGATAGCGATAACTACATAAACAAGACCTGCGAAGAAAGCACCGATTATAAGTCCCAAATAACCTGCCTGTGCGGAAGCGGCACCTGCGAAAGCGGCGGTCATCGAGCCTAAGAAAGCGAATGAAGAGCCTAAGAAAACAGGGCTTTTGAATTTTGTGAAGAGAAGGTAAATTATTGTACCTACACCTGCACCGAACAAAGCCGCCGACTGACTCATACTGCTTGCGGCATCAAATTCAGCGGTATTTCCGTTGATAATTACCGGAACTACGATAGTAGCGGCGAGAATAGCAAGTAACTGCTGGAATGCGAATACGATCATTTGACCGAATTTTGGTTTGTCTTTTACACCATAGACAAGATTCATAATAAATCCTCCGTATTTTCACACAAAGTGCGTTTTTTATTTATACAAGCATTTCTGCTTAATATACAAAATCATTTAGTTAATAGCTCGACCGCAGTAATCTCATCAAACGGGGGCATTTTTACCGAAATTCGTTCAAGCTTAGAGGTAGGAACATTTTTTCCTACAAAATCGCCCCGAATAGGCAGTTCTCTATGACCTCGGTCAATCAAAACGGCAAGTTGAATAGATGCAGGTCTGCCTATCGACATAATAGCGTCCATAGCGGCTCTTGCGGTTCTTCCCGTGTATAAAACATCATCAACCAAAACGATGTTTTTTCCGTTTACATCAAAGGGAAGCTCGGGCGTTTTCGCAACGGGCTCAGAGGAAACGGTATCCAAATCGTCCCGATAAAATGTAATATCCAAGGCACCGAGCGGTAAAGAAACATTTTCAATTTGTAAAATATTTTTTGCAATTTGTTCGGCAATAGGAAAACCCCTACGCTTTATGCCGACAAGGCAAACATTCTCGCAACCGTTGTTTTTTTCAAGCAACTCGTGAGAAATTCGTTTGAGCGCACGGGCAATAGCCATATCATCCATAATTGTAGCTTTGAATGCAGACATACTGTTTACCTCCGACCAAATAAAAAACACCGTGCAGATACACGGTGAGAGTATAAAAAATATGCAAAAACATACATATATATTATAGCACCTTACCGGCATCACTGTACCGAGCTTAAAGGGTCTTTTTTTTTATCTAAATCATTTTAACACACAATATATAGTTTGTAAAGAAAATATTTTGAATATTTTGTAATAAATATGGAAATAATGTAAAAAAGTGGCATAAATCGGCTATTAAACAGCGTTTGCAAAAAATTGTATGATTACACAAGTTTTTTGACAAAAAATGTCAACAAGTCCGAAAAATAAAAGGTTACAAGCTTGTAACTTTTTAGAATTTTGTAACTTTTTCGTCATTATGCACAAAAAGAACACGCTTTTTGCGGTTGACATATATTTGATTTGTGGATATAATGTCTCTCGGTTTGACGAAAGCCGTGCGATTATTTATGATGCACGGTCAAAATAAAAAGGAGTCGTTGGATGAGTTTAATAAAAAACGAGTTCGTTAATAACCTTTCAGCAAAAACCAAAAAACAACTTGTTAAATATAACAGAGCCCTTTTAGCAACCCTGCTTATAATAGCTTCGGCATTTTCGCTGAATGTTTTAGGCACCTCTGTTAAGACATTTAATATCAATGACGGAAGAACAATCAAAACCGTTTACACATTAAAATCCGATATTACCTCGGCGCTTTGCAGTGCGCAGCTTGATTCTGATGATTACGAAGTCCTCTCGACAAAGAGAAAAGGCGATGTAACCGAGGTTAAAATCGGTTATACCTTCTGTGTTGCCATCAATGTCGGCGATAAGACGGTAACCGTTAAGACAACCGAAAACACGGTAGAAGATATTTTGTTGATGGCAGGATATAAGCTTGATGAATATGATTTTGTTGAACCCTCTGCCGATACTGTTCTTTCTTCAAAGAGTGTAATTGATTATTCTAATGTAGATTTTATTTCGGGTAGCTATACCGAGGCTATTCCGTGTTCGCTTGAAACCGTTTATAATGCCGAGCTTGAAAAGGGACAAAAAACCGTACTTCAAGGCACTGACGGCAAAAAAGAGGTTTACTACACCTCGAAGCTTGTAAACGGAAAAGAGGTCGAAACCGTAATAAATAATACCGTTGTATTGTCGAATGCGGTAAACGGAAAGCAAATTATAGGTACAAAGGCTACTAAAAATTCTTTTGTTACTACAAGTGAGCAGGTAAGCTCTGTTTCAACCCTTAAACCCGAAAAGGAAATAGGACTTGATGCGAGCGGAAACCCCGTAAACTATAAAAAGAAGCTGACTGTTCAGGCTACGGGATACACCTACACGGGACATAACTGTGCTACGGGCGTTGCCCCTCAACCGGGATATATTGCGGTAAATCCGAATGTAATTCCGTACGGCACTAAAATGTATATCAAATCAACCGACGGAAGATACATTTACGGTTATGCCGTTGCTGCCGATACCGGCGGATTTGTAAGGTCAAGACCTAACAATGTTGACTTGTTCTTTGCAACAAGAAGTGCGGCGGTTGCGTTCGGCAGAAGAAATGTTGAGATATATATAATTGAATAGTTGTAAGCAGGTCGTATGACCTGCTTTCTTTGTTGGTTTGTCAATGATGTGTTACAAAATTAGAAAACTTCGCCGTTGGTTAAAAAAGCATTAAGATATTGAGTAGGAGATTTCCAATTAAGAGGACGCATAGGGAAAATATTGTATTTTCTGTTGTGTACAGCAAGTTGCTTTTTGAAATCATCAAATGAGTAAAAAGAATGTGTAGCATAAAAGTATTCGTTATCTTTACGATGTGAGCGTTCAACCTTTCCGTTATGTCTTGGAGTGTAAGGTTTTATGAGCTTATGGC
>DCHX01000040.1:49743-49881 GCA_002315685.1 Ruminococcaceae bacterium UBA1741 | reverse complement strand
CGGTACCCATTGAAGCAAACCAATCGGCACCGCGAAGAATAATTTGCGGAATATTTGCAAAGGTTTCAACATTGTTTTCAACAGTCGGACTGTTGTAAAGACCTTTAACAGCAGGATAAGGCGGACGGGGACGAGGCT
>DCHX01000040.1:0-49571 GCA_002315685.1 Ruminococcaceae bacterium UBA1741 | reverse complement strand
CGATAGGATATTCAGCACGAACATAAACATAACCCTTAGTAGCACCGATAGCATAACCTGCGATAGTCATAGCTTCGATAATACAATGCGGGTCGCCTTCCAAAACGGAACGGTCCATAAATGCACCCGGATCGCCTTCATCGGCGTTACAAACAACATACTTTTGCGGTGCCTTATTAGGAGCACATAAAGACCACTTTCTACCGGTTGGGAATCCACCGCCGCCACGGCCACGAAGTCCCGAATCGGTAACAACCTTAATTACATCCTCAGGTGTCATTTCGGTTAAAACCTTACCGAGAGCGGCATAACCGTCCATAGCTATGTATTCTTCGATATTTTCAGGGTCAATAACACCGCAGTTACGAAGAACCACACGGTTTTGGGACTTGTAGAATGCTGTATCGCCAAGGGATACGTTACCGATAATTTCATCGGCATTTGCACCGGTATCATTATATACAAGGCGCTCAACAACTCTACCCTTTAACAAATGTTCCGAAACGATTTCCTTAACATCGTCGGGAGTTACACGGCTATAAAAAGTACCGTCAGGATATACAATAACAACCGGGCCCAAAGCACAAAGACCGAAACAACCGGTCTGAACTACTTTTACCTCTTCCGAAAGACCGTTTGCTTCAATATTTTCAGCAAAAGCCTTTTGAATTGCTTTACTACCTGACGAGGTACAACCTGTTCCGCCGCAAATAAGTACATGTGCACGAATCATAAATTAAACCTCCAGATTATAACTTGGAAGCAGCAATGGTATATTCACTAATAACATTACCGCCTTTAAGATGTTTTTCTACAACTTCTTTAGCTTTTTCGGCAGTCATCTTTACATAGGTAACCTTTTCTTTACCTGCTTCGAAAACCTCAACAACAGGCTCGAATTGACAAATACCGATACAACCGGTTTGAGAAACGCTAACCTTTTCAGAAAGACCTTCTGCATTAACTCCCTCAACGAAAGCGTTAAGAACAGGACGGGCACCTGCGGCAATACCGCATGTTGCCATACCAACAACGACACGAATGTCGCCGGAGCCTTCACGAAGAACAACCTTGTCCTTCATTTTGTCCTTAATGGCTTGCAATTCTGCTAATGATTTCATATATATATCTTCCTTTCTAAAAATTACAAATTTATAAATCAGTGGATTTCATTATATTGCTCAAACAAATAATCTTCAATCCATTTGATTACATCATAAGTGTTTAACGGCACATCGCCGAGTACATCTCTGATTTCAGTTGTCATAAGTGAAACAGCAGCACCGTTTTTATTATGGACAAACTTAAAATCAGTATCGGGATGACCTTGAATCAAGGTGGTAATTGTTGAAACAATGTCGCCAAGCGGAGTAAAATCAATATGACCTTTAACAAATTCAGCGGTAATAAGCGTTCCGTGATTTATTTCATCTACACTTGATTCTATACTGAATTTTCCGCCTGTTTGTTCCGCCGCAAGTTTGATAAGCGGAACGCCGAGTCCTACTTTTCTTGTTGTTCTTGTTGTATAAAAAGGGTCAACAACCGATTTTACGGTTTCTTCGTTCATACCGCAACCGTTATCCTTAATTTTGATTGTAAGCAAATTATCGGTTTCGTCAATCAAAATTTCAGTAAGTGTTGCACCGGCTTTGACCGAATTTTCCGTAATATCAAGAATATTTAAGGACAATTCTTTCAAAATATCATCTCAACATTCTAAACATATTGCTTCTGACAAAATCACTGCTGTAAGGTTCGTCGTCAAGCTCAAAACAGTTCTCTTTATCCCGCATACTTGTAAGTATGTGTGCATCAGAGCTTACAATAATTTTTTTGTCAAACAAAGAATATTTTTTTATGTACTCTTCCCTATTTTCCGAATTGTTAAGTTCAATGCACTTAAATTCGGGAGATGACGGAAAAGTACCTAATACGGTAATAATTCCGTTTGATTGCCTATCAATATGTGCCGGATAGCAAATGCCGTTGTATTGAGGCACAATTTTCGCCGCATCATCAATAGACAAGTCGGTAGCGTTAGATAATAAATATTTATCACTGCCGATTATGTTATCATCACCGTCAAGAATAAATTGATTACCGAAAATATCAACACGGTTTTCGATTTTAATTCTATGCTTATCAACATAAAAATCAAAATCCATAGCCGCTTCAAGCGTTTCAAACAAACAAATAATATGAATGTCTTCGCTTGTAGTAAGCTCCATACCCGCAACCGGAATAATTCCGTATTTTTTTGCCGCCTTAAAAAAAGCAGGACAGTTTTTACAGGTATTATGGTCGGTGAGAGCTACTATATTAAGTCCGCAAAGGGTTGCCATCCCGGCGATATTGTTGGGGGTGTTATCGTCATCACCGCAAGGAGACAGACAGGAATGAATATGCAAATCGTAATAATACTTATTCATTTATATAACCCGAAATTTTTACGGCGGTATCGTAAGTGTTAAGCGGAGAAACAATTAAATTAACTTCCTTTTCCTTAGCAACGCTTAAAACCTCGTCATCGGGACGGGTGCCTTCGGAAAAAATAACACAGGAAACATCGGCAAGGGTTGCAACGGCGATAACATTTATATTTGACATAATGGTTATCCACGCATTATCTTCACCTGCTCGTCCCATAACCCAGCTTAATAGGTCGCCGCAGTAACCGCCTTTAATCTCTCTATTCGGAAAAGGAATGTTGAGCGGTTCAAAACCGCAGTTATTGCAAAGATTTTGAACTGTTATAAAAATCACTCCTTATCGTCTAATATTCTACAAGACTTAATATCGGCAAGACCTTTAATTACATCTTCGGCAAAAGCTCTGCAATTAGGAGCACCGCAAGAGCCGCAGTCGATACCCGGTAAATTGTTACGAAGCTTTTGAATATCAGACATCATTCTCATCGACTCGGCGATATTATCACTGAGTCTTGAAATCGGCGGATACTCAGGAAGCTCATTAAACAAATAACAGTTAGGTATATATTCGAGTTCGTCCTTTGAAGGTGTATTTTGAGAAACAGGTAAATATCTTCTTAAAATTTGAAGCTTTGCTTTTGCGATAAACGGATTTTGCATTGTTAAAACTCCGCCGACACAACCGCCCGTACAGGCATTAAGCTCAATAAATTCAAGTTGAGGTATATTACCGTTTTCAATTTGGTCTAAAAGCTTATTAACATTTTCAATACCGTCAGCCGCAAGATAATTTTCATTGAAAATAGCCGTTGCTTCGCCACCGGTACGAGCCCAACCGACACCAATCATTCCCGATTGTGAAAGTTGCTTTATATCACTGCCCAATTCCATTTCGCCGATAAGCAGGAAGTAAATATCGCTAATTGAAACAACCTCATCAACGGAAGATTTATATTCCGCAAACCCGTTTTTAACATAACTTGATTTAGCAGGACAAGGCGTGATAAAACAAACACCGATTTCCTCCGGTTTTAGCTCGGGATGCTCTTTCGCGGCTTTTTCTTTTGCAAGTCTTGCCGCAACCTCCATAGGAGGAAGCATATGAATCAAATTTTCACTAAGAGAAGGAAAACGAAGTCCTATCAGCCTTACAACCACAGGACACGCCGAACTGATAGCCGGTTTTTTAACGCCCTCTGTTTTAAGATATTTACGGGTGTATGCCGAAACAAGCTCTGCCGCCTTTGATACCTCAAATACATCATCAAAGCCGATTTTAAGCAAACCGTCAAGAACATAATCAATGTCTTCAAGGTTTTCAAACTGACCGTAAAGCGTAGGAGCAGGCAGTGCTATCTTCCACTTAAATCGCTCCATATTTTTAAGCTGTCCGCAAATAGCTTTTTTAGCCTTATGCGGACAAACACGAATACATTCGCCACAATCTATGCAGCGTTCGTCATTTATTTCGGCTTTACCGTTTTTAATTCTGATAGCCTCGGTAGGACAATGCTTAATACAAGCCGTACAACCGGTACACTTATCTAAATTAATTACAACTGAATGCTCATAGCTGCTCATAATATCACTCTATTGAATGTTAACTGTCATAGTGATAGTAGTACCGACACCGACCGTCGATTTAATATCCATCGTATCACTGTATCTTTTCATATTAGGAAGTCCCATTCCGGCACCAAAGCCCAATGTTCTTATTGTGTCGGTAGCCGTAGAAAAGCCTTCCTGCATAGCCATATCAATATTTGAAATGCCGGGTCCGTGGTCGGTAAGCACAATTTCAATACGGTCTTCCATAACCTTAACATCGGCAACACCGCCTCCGGCGTGAATTACCATATTGATTTCGCCCTCGTACATAGCAATAGAAACTCGTCTTATGATTTCCGGAGAAAGACCAAGACGGCGAAGATTCTTTTTTACCATTACAGATGCTTGACCCGCAGAAGTAAAATCTTCTCCGTCAACATCAAAATGAAAAACTAATTCGTCATTCATGGTTTCACCTTGTTACCTACAAGACCGTTACTGTAAAGAATACCGCAAGCTTCGTATAAACGCTTATTGCTAAGCATAATAACAATTCCGCTCTCTTCGGCAAGCCTTATCATTTCTTCGGACGGCATTTTTGAACGAACAAATACAACACAAATCATATCCATCATTTCCGCCGTTCTTATAACCTGAGGATTAACAAGACCGGTGAGCAAAACCGCTTGGTCCTTAACATAAGCCAGAACATCGCTCATCAAGTCGCATCCGCAAGCAGAATATACATGCTTACCCATATTTTCTTCACAAGTAAGTACTTGCGCGTCGAGTAGTTCCTTCAAAGTGCTGATTTTCATAAAACAATAAGCCTCTTTTTCAAAGATTAATCTTTGTATTTATCTAAGATTGTATCAACATCATCAACAGTCAAACGACCGTAAACTTCATCGTTCACCGTAAGTACGGGAGCTAATCCGCAAGCGCCGATACAACGGCAAGCCGTCAGAGAAAACTTTCCGTCAGCGGTACATTCGTCAGCTCCTATTCCGAGTCTTTCGCTTAATTTATCGAAAATCGGTCCCGAGCCCTTAACATAGCAAGCGGTTCCCAAGCAAACCGAAATATTATACTTACCCTTCGGAGTAAGAGAAAATTGGGCATAGAAAGTAGAAACACCGTACACCTTTTCAAGCGGTACTTCCATACCCTCTGCTATCATATTTTGTACCTCAATGGGAAGATATCCGTAAATATCCTGAGCGTGTTGCATTACAACCATAAGATTTGATTTATCGCTCTTATACTCATCGATGACTTTTTTTAGCTGTGCTTCCTGTTCGGGCGTGCCGTTAAAGGGAAGCTTGCTGGTTGCTTTTTTCATTGATAAAATCCTCCTTGCAAAATTGCATTTTCTATGTAAATATGACATAAAAATACACAATACATAGTTTTACTGATACAGTATAACATATATTTCAGATTTTGCAAATACATTTTAACAATTTTGTTAAAAAAATATCAAATATTTTTTATCAGTAAAAATATCAGTCAAAATTAGTCAAATATGCCTTATTTTAATTGACATAAATATATGTTTATGTTATTATATTTGATTGAAAGAAAGTGATTAAGGTATGTTTTGTGAATACATTTCTTCTTCACCCGAAGAAACCGAGGAAATCGCCGAAAACTTTTCAAAAAATCTAAGCGGCGGCGAAGTTATCGCATTCATAGGCAATCTCGGTATGGGAAAAACCTGTTTTACCCGCGGACTTGCAAAAGGTCTTGATTTTCACGGCGAGGTAACCTCCCCTACCTTTGCGATTGTTAATGAATACCGCTCGGCTCGATTACCTGTTTTTCATTTTGATATGTATAGAATTTCCTCGTTTGACGATTTATTTTCTACGGGATATTTTGATTATCTTGACGAAAACGGAGTTATTGTAATTGAGTGGAGTGAAAACATTTCCTTTGTGCTTGAAGATAATACTATTTATGTGAAATTCGAGAGAATTGATGACCAAACAAGAAAGATAACAATTTTTGACGAAAGGCAGTAATACATTGAAAATACTCAGTTTGGAATGTTCCGCCTCACCCGCAAGTGTTTGTATTTCAGAGGATAGCAAAATTATTGCGCAAAGCTTTATGAATGTGAAATTGACACATTCGCAAACACTAATGCCTATGATTGAAGCTACTCTTAAATCGGCACTGCTTTCAATAGATGATATTGAGGGTGTTTCCGTTTCGGCAGGTCCCGGTTCTTTTACGGGTGTTCGAATCGGTATCAGTGTTGCAAAAGGTATTACAACTCCTAAAAGGCTCCCTTGCGTTGCCGTTTCTTCGCTTTTATCTATGGCTTACGGTTTTATCGGACAAGATACTACCGTTTGTGCCGTTATGGATGCGAGATGCAATCAATTTTACAATGCAATTTTTGAAATAAAAGGCGATTGTGTAAAAAGATGCTGTGATGACCGTGCTGTTCTTTGTGAGGATTTGATTTCCGACTTAAAATCAAATTACGGTAATAACAACATAATAATTTGCGGCGACGGTGCCGATTTGTTTTACAGTAAAGCAAACACTCAATTGAATAATATAAAGCTTGCACCGGAGCATTTGAAATACCAATCTGCCGTAGGTGTCGGTTTTGCTTCATTATTAAGTTTTGCAAATAAAGATACGGTAACTTCGGAAGAACTGCTTCCTATTTATCTGCGCTTGCCGCAGGCGGAAAGAGAATTAAAATCAAAAAATAATAATTAAGGGGATATTTTGATGAAAATTGCTATTGGTTGCGACCACGGAGGTCTTGAACACAAAAATGCGATAGTCGAGCACTTTAAGGAGAGAGGTTTTGAGGTTTCTGATTTCGGAATATACGAACAAATATCGGTTGATTATCCCGATATTGCCGTAAAGGTAACCTCGGCTATCACAAGCGGTGAATGTGAGCTTGGTATTTTAGTGTGCGGAACAGGTATAGGTATGTCGATTGCCGCTAATAAGGTAAACGGTATTCGTGCCGCGGCTTGCAGTGAGCATTTTTCCGCAAAGTACACCCGTTTGCACAACAACTCAAATGTATTGTGTTTAGGCGGTAGAGTTATCGGTGTCGGAACCGCAATAGAACTTGCTGATTTGTTTGTTGATACTGCTTTTGAGGGCGGTAGGCATCAAAGAAGAATAGATAAAATTACTGAAATTGAAAAGTGTAAGGAGATATAAAAATGAAAAAAAATGTATTTATTATGGACCATCCGCTGATTCAGCACAAGCTTTCCATTCTTCGTGATGAAAAGACGGGTACAAAACAGTTTCGTGAGCTTATAAGCGAAATAGCTATGCTTATGTGCTATGAATCAACAAGAGATTTACCTCTTGCCGATATTGATGTAAAAACACCTATTGATGTTGCTCACGCAAAGCAATTAGGCGGCCGTAAAATGGCTATCGTTCCTATCCTTCGTGCAGGTCTCGGTATGGTTGACGGTATTTTAAGCCTTATCCCCTCTGCAAGAGTAGGTCATATCGGTATGTACCGTGATCCCGAAACACATAAGCCTGTTGATTACTATTGCAAGTTGCCTTCCGATTTAGAAGACCGTGATGTTTTCTTGCTTGACCCTATGCTCGCAACGGGCGGCAGTGCTGTTGATGCCGTTTCGAGAATTAAACAGTTTAATCCCAAAAGAATTAAATTTATGTGCATTATAGCAGCTCCCGAAGGTCTTGAAGCTTTTACCGAAGCACATCCGGATGTACCTGTTTATTGTGCCGGTCTTGACGACCACCTTAACGAGCACGATTATATTGTTCCCGGTCTCGGTGATGCCGGCGACCGTATTTTCGGTACAAAATAATCAAAAAATTATTATATTTATTGTTAGCCGGGTGATTTCACTCGGCTTTTTTGTAACATAAAAGGCTCCTCGCATAAGCAAGGAGCCTGATTTTATTCTTCGGTTTGTAATAATTCGACCGAGATTTTTTCAACACGCTTTTCATTTGATTCAAGCACTGTAATAGATAGATTTTTATAGACAAAGCAACTACCCTCGTCAGTTTCGCCTTCAAGCATAGTTGTAACAAAACCGCCGACGGTTGTGCTGTCTTCAAAGAGAAAATCCTCCTCGTCATCGGGGTCAATATCGAACTCGTCCAAAAAGTCCTCAAATCGCATATCCCCGACCGCTTCAAAATGATTGTCGTCAATACAAACAAACTCTTTTTGAAACTCGTCATTTTCATCAAATATTTCTCCTACAAGCTGTTCTAAAACATCCTCCATAGTGAGAATACCCATTGTACCGCCGTATTCATCAAGCACAACAACGATATGAGAGTTGTTTTCTTTCATTTTTTCAAGCGCATCAGGTAAAGGCATAGTCTTATGCACAAAAACAACATCCAAAAGCAATGAGCGAATATTTATTTTTTCATTTTGGGATAGTTCTTTTAATGCGTGATTTGTATGCAGAATACCGATTATATTGTCGGGTGTATCCTCATAAACAGGTATTCTCGAATAATTACTTGCAAGAATTTTCTTAATATTTATTTCATAAGGGTCTCTGATATCAAGAGCTACCATATCCACTCTCGGAGTAATAATTTCGTATGCGCAAACATCATCAAATTCAAGAGCGTTTTGGAGTAAATCACATTGTTCCTCATCAAGCACACCCTCATCTTCAACAATATCAATGATGTTTTCAAGGTCATCCTCGGATACAGAGTCGTTATCCGTAACGCTTTTTTGCCATATTTTTGAAACAAGCTTTAAGAACAGGACAAATATAAAGGTAATCGGTCTTAATACAAAAGATATTATATAAAGAGGCACCGAAACCGCAACCGAAAATTTATCGGGTATTTTCTTAGCAATAACCTTCGGCAATACCTCGCCGAATACAAGCACAAGCAATGTCATTATAACAGTTGCGACGAATGCGTATTTTTCACTGCCCAATACACCGATAATTATGACAGTAGCGATAGATGATGCAAAGATATTAACAAGAGTATTACCTATAATAATAGAGGTTAATACCGTTTGGTAATCATCGGAAATTTTTAGGGCTAAATATCTTGAAAGAGACCTTTTTTCCTTTTCAAGAGATTTAAGTCTAAAAGTATTTACACTTGCATACGCAATTTCACTTGCCGAGAAAAATGCAGAAAAAAGAAGCAAAATCGGTATGCTTAAATATGAGAAAAAATCAGGCATCACACTCACCTGCTTTCTCGTCCTCGTCAAAGATTTCTCCTACTAATTCTTCTAAAATATCTTCAACCGTAACAATACCCAAAACACAACCGTCATCATTTTTTATAACAGCAAGATTTCTTCTGTGGTTACTCATATTAGTCAGTAAATCGTCAAGAGGAATATCGTCCTTTGCAAAATACGGGTAATCAATTACACTTGCCAAAACAACATTTTTCTTATTCTTTTCAAGATACATTTTTAAGAATTTTCTTATTTGAAGTATTCCTTTAATGTTACCGTCGCGGTCAACAACAGGTATTCTTGAATGTCCCGTTGAATTTATAACTTCAAGAATTTCGGGTGTTTTCATATTAGTTTTAATTTTCAAAACATCTTCCCATTTTACAAGAATTTCTCCGACAGTTGAATTTGAAAATCTTAAAGCCGATTTTACAAGTTCTCCCGTTTCTTTATCGAAATTCTCATTTTCGGAAATGTTTTCAACTATGTCGGTAAGCTCGTCTTCATCAATAGTAACATCATTTTCGGTATAATTCTTAAACGGTAAAAGTGCTAAATAAGAAATGCCGGACAGCACCAAAGAAAGGGGCTTAAACACTTTCATAAGCAAAAGTAAAAGTCCCGCGGATTTAAGAGCAAAATCTTCGTTACAAGAACGAGCAAAGCTTTTCGGAATCATCTCACCGAAAAGAAAAATAAATAAAGAGGTTGCGAGGGTTGCGATATTAACCGAACCCGAACCCCATAAGTTCGTAGCAATGACAACAGATAAAGACGCCAACGAAATAGACGCAATATTATTGCCGATTAAAAGCACGGAAAGCGCCTCTTCAAAGTTATCGAGGACTTTAAGTACATTATCAGCACCCTTTTCGCCGTGGGATGATTTGCTGATAATATGAATTCGGTTGACCGATGCCAAAGATATTTCGGTACCCGCAAAATAGGCACAACAAAACATCAAGAACACATAGAGTAAGATACTACTCCCGGGGTCATCCATTAAAAATCAACTCCTAAAAAATTATTTTTGGCAATTACGGTATGCCGCACAAACCTCGGCAGCATCGCCAATCATTTTTATTTTTCCCTTTTCAAGCCACATACAATGCTTGCAAAGTCTTTCAATCTGTTCAAGTGAATGCGAAACGATAATAACGGTAGTGTCATCGGAAAGCATCGCATTGATTCTGTCTTCACATTTCTTTTGGAACAAAAAGTCGCCGACAGATAAAATTTCGTCAACTATTAAAATATCGGGGGTAGTAACGGTAGCAATGGCAAAGCCGATTCTCGCCACCATACCCGAAGAATAGTTTTTCATAGGAACATCTAAAAATTCTCTCATTTCGGAGAATTCAACAATGTCCTCGAATTTTTCGTCCATAAACTTTTTGGAAAATCCCAAAACCGAGCCGTTAAGATATATATTCTCTCTTGCGGTAAGTTCAAGGTCGAAACCGGCACCGAGCTCAATTAAAGGTGCAATAACTCCATCGGTTTCAACGGTTCCCTTTGTAGGCTCTAAAATTCCCGAAATTACTTTAAGCGTTGTACTTTTTCCCGAGCCGTTAAGACCGAGTATTCCGAAAACATCACCTTTTTTAATATCAAAGGAAATATTGTTAAGCGCAATAAAATCCTCAAACATAAGCTTACGGGTAACAAGCTTCAAAAAATATTCCTTTAAGCTTTCAAGCTTTTCCTTGCTCATATTAAAATGCATTTCTACATTTTTAATTTCAACGGCATTTTCTTTATTCAAAGGTTGTTCCCCCTAATTATATGTGAAGAATAAATTTAGACTGCGCCTTTTTGAAAACCAAAGCACCTACTAAAAATGTAAATAAGGCGGCACCTATGCAAATAAGGTTTTCTCTTAAAGTCGGGAAACCGCCGCACATCATTACTTTTCTGAATGCCTCAACATAATGCGTCATTGGGTTAAGCTTAACTATCAAAGAAATAAATCTATGGTCTTCAACCAAAGAAATCGGATAAAGAATAGGTGTCAAATAAATCCACATTGTAAGGAAAACACCATACAAGTGGGCAACATCTCTGAAATAAACGGTTATAGAGCTTAATAACAATGTCATTCCGCAAACAAAAACAAAGCAATAAAGCACAGGTATCGGGAAAAGCAACGAATACCAAGATAGCATTGCCTCTCCGGTCGATATGCTTCTTACAACAATAACCGCAAAAACGGCAATCAAGCTAAACGCAAAATTAACAAGCGAAAACAAGCACTTTTCTAACGGGAAAACATATTTAGGGATATAAACCTTCTTAATTAAGCTTGATGCACCTAAAATTGAGCTTAAAGAAGCATTTGTAGCCTCAGAAAAAAACGACCAAAGCGACGCACCGACAATATAATAAGACGCAAAATCCTGCTCGGTTCTTACCCTTAACAACAACTGAAAAACATTTGTCAAAACAATCATTGTGAGCAAAGGATTTAATACACTCCACGCAACGCCTAAAAAAGACCTGCGATATTTTATCTTAAAATCTTTTGAAACAAGGTTTGTAAGTAAAGGTAAAAATCTCTTAAAGTCGCTGTAAAATTTACCAAAACCTTTGGTAGCGGAATTAGACAAAATTCTATCACCCTTCAAGTATAAATGAATATCAGTTCTTATATTATAACATTATTACTATAATATTGCAAGGAAAAAAGAGAATGATATACTCGGTGATGTTTAATGACTTCTATAATTATCAGAACTATCGTTATGTATATTGTTGTAACCTTTGCAATAAGAGTGATGGGTAAAAGACAGGTCGGCGATATGCAACCTAATGAGCTTGTAATAACTCTTTTAATTTCCGAAATTGCCGCTATTCCTCTGCAAGACACGAAGCAACCGATAATTACGGGTATTATCGCTATCTTTTTATTGATAATTCTCGAAATTTTCGTTTCATTCCTTACAATGAAATGCTTCTTTTTAAGAAAGGTTATGAGCGGTAAATCGGCAGTAATCATTAAAAACGGAGTTATCGACCAAAAACAAATGGAAGAAGTAAGAATGACAGTGCTTGATTTGGTTGAGCTGTTAAGGGGTAAGGATATTTTCAATATTGATGATGTCGCTTTTGCCGTTCTTGAAGTAAACGGTGATTTAAGTGTTTTACTTAAATCGGAAATGCAAACGGCTACAAAACAAGATGTTAAAGCAACAAAGGAAAACGAGGGACTTCCCTTGCCTGTTATCAGTGACGGAAAAATAATAAAAGAGTCTCTTAAAGCATTAGAGTTAAACGAAAACGATTTATATAATATTATTAACCGAAAAGGTCTTATGGTTAAAGACATTTTTTTAATGACGCTTGATAGGTATAAAAATCAAAAAATAGTTATTATGGAGGACAATGTATGAAACGAACTGTTATTGCCGTAATATTGCTGATTATTACGGTTACAACGGTAGTGTTCGTAAGATATAAGGTTAATAAGGTTTGTATCGCTCAAACCAATGAATTAAATAAATCCATTGTACTTGCAGACAACAACCAACAAGATAAGGCAAAAAAGCTTATAAAGAAAAGTATAAATTCCAAAACATTATCGCCGTATATATATAAGGATGACCTTGATACACTTTCGGCAACACTCCTTAAAGCATATTATTATCTTGATAATAATGATATTAAAGAATTCAAAATTTCAATAAACGAATGCTTATATTTGTTAGACAGCATAAATGAAAATCAAAAAATATTGTTTTTCTAAATTGCATATTTCGTGCATATAATTGCATATTATTTATGCAATTATGCGATAAATCAGGGTAAAACATTCATTTTTGTGCAATTTGTTGCATATTTTAAGCATAATTCATTTCACTTTGTTGAATATTTATGCAATATTATGCTTGACAAATGTATATTTATGCATTATAATCGTAGCATAACAAAAAAGTTCAAACGAACAAAAAGGAGTAATCATTATGAAAAACTTAAAAAAAGTATTGGCCGTTGTTTTAGCACTCGCATTTGCAACAGTTATGTTTGCAGGTTGCGGAAGCAAAAATGTAAATGAAAGCGGAAAGGTAAAGGTTATCGACATTCCGCTGACCTCCGAAGAATACGCTTTTGCGGTTTCACAGGATAATACGGATTTGCTTAACAAGGTAAACGATTTCTTAAAAGAAATCCAAAAGAACGGAAAGTTTGATGAAATTTGCAACAACTATTTCGGCGACGGAACACCTAACAAATTCAAGTCTGCCGAATTAGACACTTCAAAAGAACAGTTAGTTGTCGCAACCGCTACCGGTTTTGAACCGTTTGAAATGGTTGACGGCGAAGGATATTACGGTGTTGACCTTGAAATTGCTAAGCTTTTAGGCGACTCATTAGGTCTTGAAGTTGTTATTCAAGATATGGAATTTGACTCGGTTATTAACTCGGTACAGTCAGGTAACAGCTCTATTGCAATGGCAGGTTTGTCTGTAACTGCTGAGCGTCAGAAGGTAGTAACCTTTACAAACACTTATTATAACGCATCGCAAATTGTAGTTGTTAATCAAGAAAACACCGCTTTTGACGATTGCACAGATGCCGAAAGTGTTGAAAAGGTTCTCAAAGGATTTGACAAGAATGTAAAAATCGGTTGCCAAGCAGGTACAACCGGCGAACTTTATGCAAAAGGCTCAAAGGATTCCGGATTTGAAGGATTTACCGCTAAGGCTTCTGCTTATAAATATGCCGCACTTGCAATTACCGCAATGCAGCAAGGTCAGGTTGAATGCGTAATAGTTGATAACGGTCCCGCAAAGGCTATATCTTCAAAAATCAACGCTGAATAATTTTCAAAATAAAACAATAATAAAACAGCCCTCTTTAAGTGGGCTGTTTTGAAGCGTTTACAGAAAGGAAATTTTATGGATTATTCATTAAAGTTCAAGGTTTTCAAAGAACTGTTTATTGATCAGGAAATGTGGAAAGATGTTATTTACACCGGCCTTGTAAATACTTTGCTCATTTCCGTAATCGGTCTTTTCATCGGTATTATTATCGGTACTTTAATAGCAACCGTAAAGGTAATGCCGAAATACAAAAGACTTCCCCGTATTCTTGATAAAATTTGTACTGTTTATGTCGGATTTTTCAGAGGTACTCCGTTAGTTGTTCAGTTACTTATTGCATATTATGTTTTATGGCCGCTTATGGGAATTACAATATCCGCACTGCTCACCTGTATTATTGTTTTCGGACTTAATTCCGGCGCGTATGTTTCTGAAATTATGCGTGGCGGTATTTTGTCTGTTGACCCCGGACAAACCGAAGCCGGCAGAGCATTAGGTCTCAGCTACGCCTCAACTATGATACAAATTGTTATTCCGCAGGCAATAAAAAACATCCTCCCTACTTTGGGTAATGAATTTATTGCTCTTATTAAAGATACATCTGTTGCAAGCTTTGTTGCGGCAAGAGATTTGTGCAAGACATTCACCGAAATAGGAAATGTCAGATACGAATTCTTTGTTCCGTATCTTGCAATGGCACTTGTTTACATAATATTGGTACTTATTATTTCTGCCGGAATTAAGGCTATGGAAAGGAGTTTGAGGAAAAGTGATAAAAAGCATTAAGCTCGAAAAGTCTTTCGGAACTAATCATGTGCTTAAAGGTATTGATACAACCATCAACGACGGCGAAAAGGTTGTAGTTATCGGTCCTTCCGGCTCCGGAAAATCTACTTTTTTGCGTTGTCTTAATTGTATGGAAGATCCGACAAGCGGTTCTATTATTTTTAACGGTGTTGACATTGCCGATATGAGTGTTGACATAAATATTCACAGAAGAAAAATGGGAATGGTTTTCCAGCAATTTAATTTATTCAATAACAAGACCGTTCTTGAAAACATTATGCTTGCCCCTGTTTCTCTCGCTATAAAAGATAACGGAGGTTTGTTCTGTCCCGTAGCTAAGAAAAATCAAATAAAAGAAGAAGCAAAAGAAAACGCTCTTAAATTACTTGAAAGAATCGGTCTTTCGGATAAAGCCGATGCTTATCCATACAGTTTATCAGGCGGACAAAAGCAAAGAATTGCAATTGTCAGGGCACTTGCAATGAACCCCGAGGTATTGTTGTTTGACGAGCCGACAAGTGCGCTTGACCCCGAAATGGTAGGCGAAGTATTAAGCTTGATTAAAGAACTTGCTTCAACCGGTATCACTATGGTAATCGTAACGCACGAAATGGGATTCGCAAGAGAGGTTGCCGATAGAGTTTTATTTATGGACAAGGGAATTATTGAAGAAGAAGGTACACCCGAAGAAATATTCGGTAATCCGAAAAGTCCACGGCTTAAAGATTTCTTGGGTAAAGTATTATAAATCATAATATAACTTAAAAGGGAGTGCGGTCGGCACTCCCTTAATTTATTGTTATTAGATTTATTTTTCAAAAGCCTTCTTTTGTCTTATGTCATCACCTAAAAACTTTTTAGATATGTATTCGCCGACAAGCCTTGAAGATACCCGTGGGGTATATTTATCTTCAATTTCTTTCATAGAAAGATTAGTGTTAATTATTGTAGATTTTTTTGATAAAATTCTTGAATTGATAATATTATAAAGCACCGACTGAATATAGGGTGTAACATATTCGCTTCCCAAATCATCAATCACAAGCAAATCGGAAGAAATCAATTCTTCATAATAGTCGTTAGTTCTAATCTTAAAATGTTCATTTTCAATTTTAGCAAAAAGATTAAAAGAAGTATCATAAGCGACATCAAAGCCTCTTTTAATCAGTTCGTAGCATATAGCCATAGAAATATGAGTTTTACCGACACCCGTGTTGCCGCAAAACAAAACATTTTGTCCGTTATTCTTTGAAAAATTGATAACATATTCTTTTGAAAATTTGAAAATCGCCGTCATTCTTTTCAGAGGGGAAGTTCCGTTTGTTACAACATTCGAATAATAGTCGAGATAAAAGTTTTCAAACCTACATTCCATTACAGGACAATTCTTTGAAAACTCTTCAAGATTATATTCTATTGCCATATTCTTGATACAGTTGCAAATCTTACCGTCAACATATCCCGTATCGTTGCAGGTTGTGCAATCATACTGAATAGGCTCGATTTTTGAATTCTCAATGATTTTTTGCACCATTGTATTAAGCTTCATTGACTCTGCTTTAAGCCGTGAAAGCTTTTCGGTATCGTTTGCTATTCCCGCAATACAAATTTGAGGGCCTATTACCGAAAGGCGTTCGATAATCTCGTTAAACTCGGAATTTGTAGATTTAATAACATCAAGCCGACGCTGATAATCGGCCTTTTTTTCAGAAAGAATTTTACTTTTTTTGTCTAATGCTTTTTGATAGTAGCCTTCTATTTTCATATAGCACCCTCCCTTTTATCAGTCTTGCGAATCAAGCATTTTTTCATACAAATCAAGGTCATAACCCGCATAACTGTATTTCGGCGCATTTTTGTCGGGTTTTGAAGATTTATTTGTTTTTATGTATTCTTCTACCTCCAACGCAGTATTAAGCCCTGCCTTGTGCCAACTCTCTACGGTTTTTGCGCAGTATGAAAAAATAAATTTAGATTTAGCATCAACGCAAACATTATAAGCTAATGTCAAATATGCCTCATCAAGTCCCCAATCATCAAACCAAAGCAAAGAAAGCTCAATTTCTTTCGGGCTTGGCTTTCTGCTTTCAATACCAAAAGCCTTTTCGGTTCGTTTCCAAGCAAGATTTTCTTTTATTTCCTTTGAAATTATCTTTTCGGCATCAGTTACATTCTTAACACCGCTATTAACCCAAGCAACCGCAGTTTTTTCAATAAACCGAATATTAAGCTTATCTTCATTTAGCGCATACTGTAAAAGAAACAAAACAAGCGGTAAAGAAAATCCCAAATCATCATATATGTAAACAAGTGTACTCGACTCGTTAGTTTTAAGATTACGACCGAATTTTTGTTGAGCCTGTCTTAAAATGGCGGCAACCTTTTCATCTTCAAGTCCGCGCTTTGCAACATCAAGTCTTGTAGGCTTTTCGTTTTTTTCGACAACAATTCTTGTAGGAGTATCGTTGTCGGATTTTGTTTCGGCATCAGTAATAATAAGCCCGTTTTTTGTCCAAAAAAGCAAAGCATCTTCGACTTCGGAAGACGAAATTGCCAATGCTTTTGAAATTTCTTCAACATTTATGCCATCGGACGAATGTCTGAAAACAAAGAGAATAACCCGAATTTCTATATCGGTAGCAAGCTTTAAGCAATTATCGACAATAGAAGAAGGAACAGAAAAAGATGCACCGAACGATGTCGGATTAAAATAATAATTCATTTTCTGTTCCCCTTTCTTATTTTGTTTTAGTATCGGAAATAAGCTTACCTACCACTAAATATCTTTCGGTAGCGGCCGTACGAGTAGTACAGGTGCTTAAAGTGATAAGCTTGTCGTCAGTGGTGGAAACCTCAATATTATCCAAAACATTTTTAACTATCGTATTCGGATTTTTCAATAGGTCAATAAAGGACTGTCTTCCCTCTTCGGTTATAGAATCATAATAATGCAAAATATGACGGTCATCATGAATAAAAGCAGAAATTATCTCATATTTAAGAATGTGTCCGGGTGTATATACATAGATGTTTCTGTTTTCATTAAAGAAATTCTTATTACGGAATTTTTTAAGAGTTCCGAACATAGAACCGTTTGCCATATTATGACCGTAAACTACGGTGTTAAAATCGGAAAAATCGTTACTGTTAATGCGCTGAATATAGATGCTGCCGGCCTTTTTGGTGTTGCAATCAATATCGTGGTCAATATAGTAATCCTCTTCCTTTTCAATTCCGCTCATAAGAATAGGATAATCAACCGAGGTGCCGTCAACCGTAATCCAACCGCAAACATCACTGTTTTGATTAGTAAGCAGAGTAAAATCAATAGGATTATCGGGCAATTCTTCTTGCAAAGCGGTAGAAGAAACTTGCTTTTTATATTCCTTCGCCTCTTTGTTTTTGGGCGGGATAAGATTTATTACAAGTATTACCGCAGATACAAGAAAAACAATAACAAAGATAATAAGTAAAATAAGCTTAATGTCTATTTTCTTTTTTTCTTGCTCGTTTTCCATAACAATCAACCCTTATACTTATTTATTGCCTTGATTTCGGTCTTGCCACCCATATAAGGCTGCAAAGCTTTCGGGATTTTAACCGAATAATACTCGCCGTCAAAGCAAAGATTATTTTCAAGAAGTGCGATTAACATACGAGGCGGTGCCACAACTGTATTATTAAGAGTGTGTGCCAAATACTTGTTGCCGTCTTTATCCTTAACCTTAATGCCGAGTCTTCTTGCCTGTGCATCGCCTAAATTAGAGCAAGAGCAAACCTCAAAATATTTCTTTTGCTTCGGACTCCAAGCCTCAACATCATAAGATTTAACTTTAAGGTCGGCAAGGTCGCCGGTACAACATTCAAGAGTACGAACCGGAACATCAAGACTACGGAAAAGTTCAACCGAATAACTCCACATTTTATTAAACCATTCCATACTTTCTTCGGGCTTGCAAATAACTATCATTTCCTGCTTTTCAAATTGGTGGATACGGTAAATTCCGCGCTCCTCAATACCGTGAGCGCCCTTTTCCTTACGGAAGCAAGGAGAATAACTTGTAAGAGTCAACGGTAATTTTTCTTCGGGTGTCATAGAGTCTATATATCTGCCTATCATTGAATGCTCGGAAGTACCGATTAGATACAAGTCCTCACCTTCAATTTTATACATCATAGCATCCATTTCCTCAAAGCTCATAACACCGGTTACAACATTAGAGCGAATCATAAAAGGAGGAATACAATAAGTAAATCCCTTATCAATCATAAAATCACGGGCATAAGCGGTAACAGCCGAGTGCATACGGGCAATATCTCCGCAAAGATAATAAAATCCTTCTCCCGCAACTCTACCTGCCGATTCCTTATCAATACCGTCAAAAAGTGCCATAATATCGGTATGATAAGGTATTTCAAATTGAGGATTTGTTTGCTCTCCAAACTGTTCAACCTCAACATTTTCATTGTCGTCCTTACCGACGGGAACGCTGTCATCAACAATGTTAGGGATTTTCATTTGAATTTCTCTAACCTTTATTTCAAGCTCGGCTTCTTTTTCTTCAAGCGCCTTTAATTCCTCAGCCTGTTTAGATACAAGCTGTTTCATTTCTTCGGCTTCTTCGCGTTTTCCCTGTCCCATAAGAACACCGATTTGCTTACTTATTTTATTACGGTTTGCACGCAAATCATTTGCCTTGGTATTGGTATCGCATTTTTCTTTATAAAACGCAATAACCTCATCAACCAACGGTAATTTATCGTCCTTAAATTTCTTCTTTATATTATTTTTTACAATATCGGGATTTTCACAAATAAATTTAATATCAAGCATTTTCAGACCTCCAAAACAAACTAAAAACATTAATATTTATTATAGCATATTCTTTTACCTTTTGTCAAAGAATAAATACGGTGATAAAAATGAAAAAAACAAACAAAAAACTAAATACGGAAACAAGAATCGAGAGCATTCACGGTCAACCGGTAGATGCGTTTGATATAGTAAACAAATACGGGACATATAACATTCAGCCTACCGCCGATTCCGAAAACGAATTCCCTCAAATTGCACAAAAAGACACTAAAATCAATAACCCAAATTCTCGTCAACCAAAATAACGGTTATCCTACCCTTTTCCTTTTGTTTTGCCGACACAAGATAATTAGAGCAAATTCTCGTTGCTTTATTACATCCGTCGGTCATATTCGGATTATCATTTTTTTCAAAAGACATACAATGACCTAATTTACGGCAGGGATTATCAATTTTCAGTCTTTCGCAGTTCTTCGGAGCTGCGATTTTCTTTACTCTTAAAAATCCCTCATTTGTGTCTTTAACAATTTTGTTAGTTCCGACAATCATAACAACCCTTTTAGGTCCGAAAGCAATAGCACTTACCCTATTTGAATTCCCGTCCACATTTATAAGCTCTCCGTTTTCCGTAAGAGCATTAGTGGAACAAAAATAAAAATCGGCACCGACAGTTTCTTTGTATGTATAAAACCGTTCTTGTTCGGTAATACCTATTCTATTTCTATCTAAAAGATTATATCTTTCTTCTTTTAATATATCAAAAACTCCGCTTTCTTTAACCGATACCGAACCGCCGAGAGTAATAGTAGCGCCATCGAAAAGCATTTCCCTAACCTTTTGTTGCGCTTGTGTTTTTGATGATACGAAGATTGCGTCAATGTTATTTTTTTTAAGAGCTTTGATTACATTCTCAATTTTTTCGTTCATAACATTTACCTACTTTTTAAGATAAATTAACAAAACCGAAATATCAGACGGGCTGACACCCGATATTCTTGAAGCTTGACCGATATTTGCAGGTCTTATTTTATTTAACTTTTCTTTCGCTTCAAGGCGAAGTCCGTAAACATCATCATAATTTATATCAAAAGGAATAATTTTACTTTCAAGTCGCAAAGTTTCATTTATTTGGGCTTGTTGACGCTTAATATATCCCTCATATTTTATTTCGATTTCAACCTTCTCGCAAACATCATCAGGCAAAGGTTTTCTATCCTTATCAAAGCGTTCTAAACACTCGTAATTAAGCTGAGGGCGCTTTATCAGGTCAGCAAGACAAACACCCGTGTTTAGCGGTGCCGTTCCCATAGAAATCAAAAGCTCATTTAATTCATCAGTCGGAGACAAATATGTTTCGTTTACCCTTTTGATTTCTTCATTCTTTTGTTGTTGCTTTAATATGAATTTATCGTATTGGTCTTTTGAAACAAGACCTAACTCATAACCTATCGGCATAAGTCTTTCATCGGCATTGTCCTGCCTTAAAAGAAGTCGGTACTCACTTCTTGAAGTCATCATTCTGTAAGGGTCAGAACATCCTTTTGTAACCAAATCGTCAATTAAAGTGCCGATATAAGAAGAAGCACGGGACAAAACAAGCGGAGATTCTCCCTTAACCTTTTTAGCGGCATTTATACCGGCAACAAGTCCTTGTGCGGCGGCTTCCTCATATCCCGACGAGCCGTTAAACTGTCCCGCGCCGAAAAGTCCGTCAAAATCCTTAAATTCGAGAGAAGCTTTAAGAGCGGTAGGGTCAACGCAGTCATACTCAATAGCATAAGCGTTTCTCATTATTTTTACATTTTCAAGACCTTTAATGGTATGATAAAACTTGATTTGCACCTCTTCGGGAAGTGAAGACGACATACCTTGCAAATACATTTCTTCGGTATTTTCTCCGCAAGGCTCAATAAAAAGCTGATGTCTTTTTTTGTCGGCAAACCTGACAATTTTATCTTCGATGCTCGGGCAATATCTTGGTCCGACACCCGAAATCACACCCGAATACAAAGGCGAACGGTGAATGTTGTCAAGAATTACCTTCTTCGTATCGTCATTAGTATAAGCAATATGACAAACAACCTTGTTTTTCGGCTTTTCTTCGGTCGAAAAACTAAACGGAACGGTTTTTTCATCCCCCTCTTGAAGTTCAAGACAAGAAAAATCAATACTGTCTTTCGCAACTCTTGCAGGGGTTCCGGTCTTAAATCTTCTAAGCGGTACTCCTAATTTTTCAAGCGATTTTGAAAGTCTTGTTGCAGGAAAACATCCGTCGGGTCCCGCCTCGTAGTTTACTTCGCCTACATAAATTCTGCCGCCCAAAAAAGTACCGGTAGCAAAAATTACGGTCTTTGAACTGAAATCCGCACCTAAATTGGTAATTAGATGCCACATATCATCACGCTTTTCAACCGCAATAATTTCGGCTTGTTTCACATCAAGATTTTCTTGAAGCTCAACGGCGTGTTTCATATACTCACTGTATCTTCTGCGGTCGATTTGAGCCCGTAAGGAATAAACCGCAGGGCCTTTTCCCCTATTGAGCATACGGCTTTGCAGAGTATTTGCATCAGCAGCCTTACCCATTTCTCCGCCGAGAGCATCAAGCTCACGAACCAAATGACCTTTTGCGGTACCGCCGATAGAGGGATTACACGGCATATTTCCAACCCAGTCAAGAGTAATTGTAAACATAATTGTTTTAAGACCGAGTCTTGCACCGGCAAGTGCCGCTTCAACACCCGCATGGCCGCCGCCGATTACGGCAATATCATAATTTTCCGCTTTATATTCGGGGATACTCAAAATAAATTCCTTCTTCAAATGTTATTTTCCTACACAAAATCGTCTAAACACTTCATCTGTAACTTCGTTGGTAACACGCTTACCCGTAAGCTCTAAAAGTGCCGACAGACAATCATCAACGCAAACACCGATGGCATCAAGCGTCATTCCGATTTCAAGGGCATTTTTTGCCTCGCTGATACTATCAAACGCTCTTTTTGCACAATCCCTTTGGCGTTCACTGATAAGCACAGCATCATCGGGCGATAACTTATCGGTCTTGACAATATCGTTAATGGCACAAAAAAGTTCCTTAGTGCCTATGCTTTCTTTTGCGGAAATACTTACGGTTTTCTTATTTTCAAATATTTTTATATCTGCAATAGCTTCTAAATCGTTTTTGTTAAGTATAATAACCGCATTTTGTCCTAATGAATTTATTAAATCTATATCATCATCATCAAAAGGTCTTGATAAATCAAAAACCGCTAAAACAAGCTGTGCAGTGCTAAGCCTATCAAGTGTGCGCTCAACACCCGCTTTTTCAACAATGTCATCAGTATCGTGAATACCCGCCGTATCGGACAAATTAAGGGTAAGTCCGTCAAAATTTACCGTGCTTTCTATGACATCACGGGTAGTACCCGCAATTTCGGTAACTATCGACCTATCACTACCGCAAAGCAAATTCATAAGTGTAGATTTTCCCACATTAGGCTTACCTACTATACAGCAGTCAATACCGTTACGGACAACCTTACCCATATCATAGTTGTCTAATAAGCGGTTTATTTTTGTTTCTATATCACTTAATAATCTTGAAAAATTATCAAAATTAAGTCCCTCAATTTCCTCATCGGGATAGTCGGCATAAGCGGAAAAACTTGCCGCAAGTTCTAATAAATCGGATATTATCTTGTCGATTTCTTTACTGACTCTGCCGTTCTTTGCCGCACGGGATATTTTAAGAGCATTTTCGTTTTTTGCCGAAATAATCTCCATTATACTTTCGGCACTTGCAAGGTCTAATTTGCCGTTTAGGAAAGCACGTTTTGTAAATTCGCCGTTTTCGGCTAATTGAGCACCGCAGTCAAGAACAGCACGAAGCGCATCACGAGCCACAATTTTACCGCCGTGAACAGATATTTCAACAGTATTTTCGCCCGTAAAGCTTTTAGGCGCCAAAAAAACAAGTGCTACCGCATCATCAATTTCGATACCGTTTGAAAACACTTTTCCGTATAGCGCGGAATATCCGCCAAGCGATGCTAATTTTTTACCGGAAAACGATACAAAGCATTTATCCGCAATAGTTATCGCATCATCGCCCGATATTCTTATTACGGCAATTCCGCCCTCTCCGTAAGGGGTAGAGATAGCCGCTACTGTGCGTTCGGACATAGCTTTCCTCCTTTTTGCAATTTAGCAATTTATTTTACCATAGTATTTAATTTTTTTCAAGTAATATAAAGCATAAATCCAACAAGCAAAACCTGTTGGATTCAGTATAGTTATTTAATTATTTTAGGTTTTCCGCCGTTTACGGTTTCTACGGTTATTACAACCTTTTTAACCGAACTGTCGGAAGGTATTTCGAACATAATATTTTGCAACACATCTTCAATTATCGAACGAAGTCCACGGGCACCGGTTTTTCTCTCTATTGTAAGCTCAGCAACCCTTTGAAGTGCCTCGTTTTCAAATTCAAGCTCAACATTATCCATATTGAAAAGTGCAATATATTGCTTAATAATTGAATTTTTCGGCTCGGTCATAATACGGACAAGTGTATCCTTATCCATACCTTTTAATGCCGTAATTACGGGAAGTCTGCCCACAAGCTCGGGAATCATACCGAACTTAACAAGGTCTTGGTGATTTGCGGTTTCGCAAAGCGACTGTGCCTCAATACTCTTAGGCGACTTAACATCAGCGCCGAAGCCTAAGCTACTGCCACCCATACGGCGTTCAATAACCTTTTCAATACCGTCAAAAGCACCGGCACAAATAAACAAAATATTTGTGGTGTCGATTTGGATAAACTCTTGTTGCGGATGCTTTCTGCCACCTTGCGGAGGTACATTGGAAACGGTGCCTTCAAGAATTTTGAGAAGAGCTTGTTGAACACCCTCTCCGCTAACATCACGGGTAATCGAGGCATTTTCGGATTTTCTTGCTATCTTATCAATTTCATCGACATAGATAATACCGTGCTCCGCCTTTTCAATATCATAATCGGCGGCTTGAATAAGTCTTAACAAAATATTTTCGACATCTTCGCCAACATAACCCGCTTCGGTTAGGGTTGTAGCATCGGTAATGGCAATCGGAACATCAAGTATTTTAGCAAGAGTTTGCGCCAAAAGAGTCTTGCCGACACCGGTAGGGCCTAACATTAAAACATTACTCTTATTAAGCTCAACATCGGTTTTGTTGTTTATACGCTTGTAATGATTATAAACCGCAACCGACAATGTTTTTTTTGCGTCCTCCTGACCGATTACATACTCGTCAAGCCTTGCCTTAATTTCCATAGGCTTAGGAAGCACAAACTCTTCTGCCTTTTTCTTTTTATTAGACTTTTTTGCAGAGGTTTCATCATCATAAAGCAAAGAACTGCAAAAATCTATACAAGAATCGCAAATATAAACTCCGGGTCCCTCAACAAGTCGAGTTACTTCATCTTGGGTTTTTCCGCAAAAGGAGCAACATATTTCTTTATCTTCGTTTCTCAAACCGAAAAACTCCCTTATCTTTTGGTAATAACTTTATCAATAAGACCGTATTCGGCAGCTTCATCGGCAGACATAAAGTTATCTCTATCGGTATCCTTTTCAATAACCTCCAACGGTTTGCCGGTTCTTTCAGCCAAGATACCGTTTATTGTGCCACGAATCTTTTTGATATGGTTGGCGTGAATTAAAATATCGGTTGCCTGACCTTCGGCGGAGCCTAACGGTTGATGAATCATAATTTCACTGTTAGGAAGAGCATATCTCTTGCCCTTTGCACCCGCAGCCAACAAAAAAGCACCCATACTTGCAGCCATACCGAGACAAATTGTGCTGACATCACACTTAATATATTGCATAGTGTCATAAATAGCCATACCTGCCGAAACAGAGCCACCGGGGCTATTGATATAAAAGCTAATATCTTTTTCGGGGTCCTGACCTTCAAGATAAAGCATTTGTGCGATAATCACACTGGCAGAAGCATTATCAACTTGGTCATTAAGCATAATAATTCTGTCGTTAAGTAAACGAGAGAAAATATCGTAAGAACGCTCTCCTCTGCTTGTTTGTTCAATTACATAAGGAACTAAACTCATATCCATAAAAAATTCCTCCTATTATTTAACAGGTCGAAACAAAGCATTTCTTCATTTCGACCGTTAATAAACATTATTGACAAAAATCAAAAACAATAAACCGATTATATAACAATATTATTTATTTTCAGTTTTCTTTGTAGTTGTCTTTTTTGCAGTTGTAGTTGTCTTAGCTGCGGTTGACTTTGCGGCAGTAGTTTTTGTTGTAGACTTTTTAGCAGTAGAAGTCTTCTTTTCGGCAACGGTCTTTTCAGCAGTTTTCTTTGCGGCAGGCTTCTTTTCATCGGCTTCGGACTTCTCGGTTAAGACAGCACTTTCTTTGATTAAATCCACTGCCTTACCAACGGCGATGTCCTTTTCGATTTCAGACTGCGGAATAGCGGCCTTAACCTTATCAGCCTCAACACCGTAGGTTTTAGCCAATTCCTCATAATGTTCCTCAATAGCCTTTTCGTCAGCCGTAATCTTTTCAAGCTCAACAATCTTTTCAAGTGCCAAACGGTACTTAACCTGCATTTCAGCTTGCGGACGGAAGGTTTTTCTGAAATCCTCAATAGAACTGTTAGTATATTTAAGATACAAATCTAAATTCATACCTTGTGATTGTAAACGGTAAGCAAAGTCTTCAACACAAGCATTAAGACGGCTTTCAAACATAGCTTCGGGGATTTCGCCCTTTATGCTGTCAACAATTTGTCCTACAAGCTCGTTTTCAACAGCCTCGTCAGCCGCGCGTTGCTTTCTATCAAGAATTTTCTTCTTAATATCAGCCTTCAAATCTTTAAGAGTGTCAAATTCACTGACATCCTTTGCAAATTCATCATCAATAGCAGGTAATTCCTTAACCTTAATCTCGTGAAGCTTAATCTTAAAGGTGGCATCCTTTCCTGCAAGTTCCTTAGCGCCGTATTCTTCGGGGAAAGTAACATTTATATCAAAATTATCGCCGATATTCTTGCCGATAATTTGGTCTTCAAATCCCGGAATAAATGTGTTAGAGCCAAGCTCTAAGCTTTGTGCTTCGGCTTTACCGCCGTCAAAAGCCTTACCGTCAGCAAAGCCTTCATAATCAATAACAACAGTATCGCCTTTTTTAGCGGCTCTGTCTTCAATAGAAACCATTCTTGAATTTCTATCAGCCATCTGGTCAAGCTCGGCATTAACCTCAGCAGCCTTAGCTTCAACTACCGGCTTGTTAGCTTTAAGACCTTTGTACTTGCCGATTTCAATTTCAGGATATGTAGTAACACTAACCTTAAAGTCAACGCCATCCTCTTTTGAAATAGAAACAAGTTCAAAATCCATCTTATCTTCAATGGTTTTAAGACCGGATTCTTTAATTGCTTCTTCAACAACATCGTTATAAATAAGGTTCATAGCATCTTCATAAAACACTTCAACACCGTAGTAGGTTTCAATCATATGAAGGGGTGCTTTACCCTTTCTGAATCCCGGAACATTTATTTTCTTTCCGTTCTTTTTGTAAGCCTCTTTAATTGCTTCGCGGAATTTTTCTCCGTCAACAGTAATTTCAAGACTGTACTTGTTTGTTTCAAGTTTTTTTGTTTCTTTTAAGCTCATTATTCATACCTCCGCATAAATTGCAAGTATTATACCACAAATTGATAGAAATTTCCAGCATTTTTTTAATTTTTTCAAAAAAAGAATATTATAAGAATATTATACTATTATTTGAGGAACAAATCCTACTAAATCACAAGATAAAATATGAAGTTTTATGCCCTCGTATTCTTTGAGGATTTTCTGTCTGCCGATGCCGTGAATATGACCGTAATATACATCTTTAATATCGTATTTTTTAAGTACATCAAGTATTTCACGGCAAACACTGTCGGCATAAGCAAAAGGATAGTGCAAAAATACTTTTATTTCGCCGCCGAGCTTTTTACCCTCTCTAATAGAGGCTTCAAGTCTGCCGCTTTCACGAAGTATTACCTTTTCATCAAATTCGGTTGTACCGTCATAAATCCAACCGCGAGTTCCGCAAATTGTAAAATCTCCGACTCTATAAGCATTATTATGCAAAATTTTTATATCATCAAAAGAATTTTCCTCTAAAAATTCATTTATTTTTTTATAAGTTGACCACCAAAAATCGTGATTTCCTTTAAGTAAAATTTTATTGCCGTTTAATCTATGCAAAAATTCAAAATCGGGCAAAGCATCTTCTATTTTTAATGTCCAGGAAAAATCGCCGGGAATAATAACAGTATCCTCATTAGATACTATTTTTTGCCAATTATTTTCAAGCTTTTCGGTATAATTATTCCAACCGCCGAAAATATCCATAGGCTTATCGGCGCCAAAAGGCAAATGTAAATCCGATATGGCAAAAAGATGCATTATTTTTCACCCCGTTTTTGAATAAAAAATCAAATTGTTGTAAAAATAATATAGACCAAATAGGTCAGAAAGGAAGTAATCTTATGTCAGACTATAACAACAGTGAATATTGTATTAAGTGCAGCGTAAAGAATTGTATGTACCACTCAAACGACAACACCTGCCACGCAGGAAAAATCGAGGTAGGTAACTCAACCGCATGCTGTTGCAGCGAAACCTGTTGCGATACCTTTAAGGCAAAAGGTTAATCCTAAAAGTATCCGGCTAATTTTAGCCGGATACCGCAATCAAATTACATAATCGAAAGCTTCTCTTTGACAGCAGAATACAAATCATCCTTTGAGTAAACATCACTAAATCTTACAGTTGCATCTTTAAGATTTGAAATCGGAGTAGGAATAGCGGTAGATGTAATATCGGATAATTTTTGAGCATTTTCAAATACGCCGTCAACCTCAGTTTCTCCGAGTGCGGACAAAACACTTGCAACAAACTTGTACGGAGAAGCGGTAGAAGCTATTACAACAGGTCTGTTATCCCCTGTTTCGTTTTTATACTGTTCGTAAACATTTACAGCAACCGCCGTATGAGTATCAATCAAATATCCGTACTCATTAAAGGTCTTATTTATAGTCTTTGCGGTAGCTTCGTCATCACAATATCCGCCGTAAAAGATATTTGACAGCTTATTCATTATTTTATCATTTACGGTATATACACCCGTTTCGTTTAATGATTTTTGAATAGATGCAATATACTCATCGTCGCCGTCAGACAACTCATACAAAAGTCTTTCAAGATTACTTGAAATTAAAATATCCATTGACGGAGATGTAGTCAAATAAAAATCTCTGTTTCTGTTGTATGTACCTGTTTTGATAAAGTCAGTTAAAACCTTATTTTTATTAGAAGCGCATATAAGCTTATCAATCGGCACACCCATACATTTAGCATAATAAGCCGCTAAAATATTACCGAAATTACCGGTAGGAACACAAACATTAAAGCCGTTTGATAAATCGGCATTATCATTTAACAAATCAATATATGCCGATACATAATAAACGATTTGAGGAGATAATCTTCCCCAGTTAATAGAATTTGCCGAAGAAAATTCCATACCGTTTTCAGCTAAAAGGGCTTTGAATTCATTATCGGTAAATATTTTTTTAACCGCAGACTGAGCATCGTCAAAATTACCCTTAATGGCGCAAACATTAACATTGTTTCCCTTTTGCGAAGCCATTTGAAGCTTTTGCATTTGACTTACACCGTTTTCGGGATAAAAAACAATAATCTCGGTATTTTCTACATCACGAAAGCCTTCAAGAGCGGCTTTTCCCGTATCGCCCGAGGTTGCAACAAGAATAACCGATTTATTGGTGCTTGAAGATTTTTTTACCGAGGTTGTTAAAAGGTAAGGCAAAATTTGAAGCGCCAAATCCTTAAAAGCGGCGGTGGGGCCGTGCCAAAGTTCAAGGATATTCACATTTTCTCCGAGCTTGGAAATCGGTGCGGGTAAATCGTTATCAAAGGTACCTATATATGCTCCGTTTACACAATATTCCAATTCTTCATCAGTAAAATCGGTCAAGAAAAGTTTAAGAATATACTTTGCTCTTTCGCTGTAACTTAACAATTTAAGCTTTTCAAAATCCTTATTTGAAAGCTTCGGGATATCGGAAGGGACGAAAAGACCGCCCTCTTTTGATATTCCGTGAGCTATTGTATATGATGCCGAAACAATGTTTTTATTGTCTCTTGTGCTGACATAATTCATTTAACTTCCTCCAAGTGTAAACATATATAATCATTATAAAGCAAACTATCTCATTTGTCAAAGCTTTTGAAAAAGCGATTTGCATTTTCAAAAAACAATTTATCAAGTGTTTTTTTCTTGATGCCCTTACAAGTGAAAAAATCATATAAATACGGTATATCCTTTGTGTTGAAAATTGTATCGCAACCGTCAAAATCGGTGCCGATGGCAATATTATCTTCAAACCCTTTTTCTAAACACAAATAGATGTTTTTATATATTTTTTCAAGCGGATTATTACCTAAAAAAGCATCATACAAACAAATGCCGACAACACCGTTTTTTTGTGCTATCAAATCTATCATTTCGCAGGTAATATTTCTTTTATGTTTATTTATTTCAAATAAACAGGAGTGTGTGGCAATAGGATAATTTGCATATTCTATCGCACTGTAAAAGCTTTTCGTGTTTAAGTGAGATAGGTCGGTAGCAATTTTGTTTTTGTTTAATTTCTTAATTACCTCTATGCCAAACGGTTTTAAGTCGGCATCGGAATATGCTCCTCCCGCAATATTATTTTCGTTGTTCCAGGTTAGAGTCAGCGCCTTAATATTATCGGATTTGAGCTTATCTATCCTTGATAAATCTCTATCCAACAAGCTTCCGCCCTCAACCGTATATATAGGTAATAAATTTTTAATATCCGCCTTTGAAAGAACATCTTTTATTCTTTTTATAACATTTTCATAATAAAAAAACGGCTCCGAAATGTTTTCGGGTATAAAAACCGCAAAGCATTGAAACCATTTATCAAAAAGCCCGGCACAGCTTGAATTAACCGATAAGGATTTATTATCAAAATCGGTATTATTATCATATATTTTAGTTGCCGTATCACAGTGTAAATCAAAAAAATCCATAAACTAAAAAGCCGATTTAATATATTCGAGCTTAAAAGAAATATTTTCGCCCTCGCCCGAATATGTAACCAAAGCGACATCAAACCGTGCTTCTTTTTTTACGAACAACTTTGATATAAAATCGTTAGCTACATTTCTAATTCGGTTAACCTTATTGTTATCAACGGCAAAAACACCTTCAACAAGAGAATTTTCGGCTCTTGTTTTCACCTCTACAAATACTATATTATTACAGTCCTCCGCAACTATGTCAATTTCGCCAAAACGATTTGAAAAATTGCGTTTTATGACAATATTGCCGTTGCTTCTTAAATATTCGCAGACAAAGTCCTCGCCGGATTTACCTATATAACCTATTCTGTTTTCAGAGTACATTTTTAAGGAATGACAATCGGTGTATTTCGCAAACACCGTTGTTTTTTATAGCAAAGTAATGTTCTTTTGTGCCGTAGCCTTTATGCTTCGAAAATCCGTAGTTCGGATATTTTTTATCGTATTCAACCATCAGTCTGTCACGGGTAACCTTTGCAAGAATACTTGCTGCCGCAATAGATGCGGATTTCAAGTCGCCTTTGACAACCGTTTCACAGGGGAATTTTATTTCTTTCGGCACTCTGTTGCCGTCAATAAGGCAATAATCGGGTTTTACACTCAGCGATTCAATACTTCTGTTCATAGCAAGAAAGGTTGCGTTAAGTATATTATACTTTTCTATTTCTTCTACTGTTCCGTAGCAAATTGAATATGATAATGCTTTATTGATTATTATATCAAAAAGTGCTTCTCTTTTCTTTTCACTTAACTTTTTTGAATCGTTAAGCCCCTCAATTTCGCAATTATCCGGCAAAATAACCGCAGCGGCACAAACAGGACCTGCCAAAGGGCCTCTACCCGCCTCGTCAACACCGCAAACTATTTTATAGCCTTTTAGTTTAGCATCATTTTCATAGGAAAAATCAGGCATTAGGCACCTCCAAAGTAATTCTGCCGAGCTTTGAGTTTCTGAATTCTTCTAACAGCATATTCGATGCCCGAAGCGTATCGGCCTCACCGCCTCTTATCATCATACCTCGTTTTTTAGCCAAAAAACAAAGATTATCGTACGGTTCTTCGCAAAATTCCGTCATCTTAAAACGCTCTTCAAGCATTTTCGGATACTTTTCAACAAGTATTTCAAGCAAACGCATTGCAAGTAATTCGGTATCAATAATTCTATCGGTAACAGCACCCGTAAATGCCAAATGCTCTCCAACCGTTTCATCCTCAAATTTAGGCCATAAAACGCCCGGAGTATCTAAAAGTTCAAGCTCTTTATCAACCGTAAACCACTGATTACCTCTCGTAACACCGGGACGGTTTTCAACCTTTGCCCTTGTATTACCCGCAATTTTATTGATAAAAGAGGATTTTCCGACATTCGGTATTCCGACAGCCATAACCCTAAGCGGTTTGCCTATCATACCCTTTTCTTTATTTGCTTTAAGCTTATCGGCAAGAACGGTTTTAACGGTTTCCTTAAACAAATTAAGTCCCTTACCGCTTTTACAGTCAACCGGAATAGCCATTGTATTATGGGTTTTATAAAAATCTATCCATTGTTCGGTTGCTTTACTGTCAGCCATATCACATTTATTAAGCAAAATGATATGCGGCTTATTACCAATAATACCCATCAGGTCGGGATTGCGACTGCTGATGGGTATTCTTGCATCTACAATTTCTGCAACCGCGTCAATTATTTTAACCGTTTCCGAAATTTGCCGTTTGGTTTTTGCCATATGGCCCGGAAACCATTGAATATTTTGCGTATTGCTCACTTATTTAATTCCTCCGAATTTAGAAATCGGGAAAATACGAAACCTAACCTTGCCGATAATATAGCGGGTATCTATCATTCCGTTCCCTAAATTTCCTATTGTAGAACTACGGCTGTCAAGAGAGTTGTTACGGTTATCACCTAAAACAAAAACACAGTTTTCAGGAACGGTAACTACATCTCCGTCAAACGGAAAATCAAGATCAAGTTTATTATTTGTAGGTGTTTTAGTATAAGGCTCACTTAAAGCTTGACCGTCAACATAAACAATGCCACGCGCAAAATCAATAGAAACAGTTTGACCTTCGGTAGCGATTATTCTCTTGATAATCGGCCTTGCGGATTGTTCATCGTTATCGGGATTATTTAAGTAATTGCGCGACAAGACAACAACATCTCCGGATGAAGGGGTATAATCAAGATTACTGATTATTACCTTTTCGCCGTCTTGAAATGTGTTTTGCATTGAAACTCCGTCAATAGTAGCAACTCTAAACAAAAAAGTAAAAGCAACGATTACGGTAACAAGTGCAACTACAACAATATCAATCCAATCAAAAAGCTCTGTCTTATATGAAGTATTATCAGCTTTTTTAGAACTTGTGTAATACACATAATCGGTATCATATTCAACGAAATAATTCCGTTCGTGCTTATTCTTTTTGAATAAAGACACAGCTCTCACCTCATAACTAAAATAAAGGGGACGGGCTACCGTCCCCTAAAAATCAATTAGCCAATCAATTCTTTAACCTTTGCAGCCTTACCGACTCTATCACGCAAGTAATAAAGCTTAGCTCTGCGAACTTTACCTTTTCTTACAAGCTCAACCTTAGCTACGATTGGAGAATGAACCGGAAATACACGCTCAACTCCTACACCGTATGAAAGACGGCGAACGGTAAATGTTTCGGCAATACCGGTATTGTTTTTAGCAATTACGGTACCTTCGAAAATCTGAATTCTCTCTTTTTCGCCTTCCTTAATTCTAACGTGAACTTTAACAGTGCTACCGATTAAAATTTCGGGAACTTCTGTTTTAAGCATATCTTGTGTTAATTCTTTAATAGCATCCATTACACTATTTCCTCTCTTAAAATATAGTTAGAGGTTCATAAATCATAAAAGACCAGAGGAACATCCGTTTTAATGTCGTAAATTTCGGCACAAAACCCACCCTGAGGTAAGGCGAAATTATTTAATCATACTTGCAACTTCGGCAGCGAAGTCGTCAACACGCTTCTCAATGCCTTCGCCCTTTTCAAAGCGAACGAAGTCAACAATCTTAAATGACTTGCCCATATCCTTAGCAGCCTTTTCAATGTACTTACCAACGGTCAAGTCGCCGTCCATAACAAACTGTTGTTCAACAAGGCAGTTTTCCTTATAGTACTTGCCAACCTTACCTTCAACGATTTTACCGAGAACAGCATCCGGCTTATTAGCCATTTTAGGATCTTCCTTCATTTGAGCAATAAGGATTTCCTTTTCTTTATCAAGAACACTTGCAGGAACACTTGCTTCATCAAGATAAGCAGGGTTCATAGCGGCAATTTGCATTGCAACATTCTTACCGATAGCGATAAATTCAGCATCAGCAGCATCAACATCGCCGTCAAATTTAACCATAACGCCAATCTTACCGCCGGCATGAACATAAGATACAACCTTACCTTCATAACGAACGAAACGGCGAACCTTAATGTTCTCACGAACTTTAAGGAATAATTCCTGTACCATTTCTTCAACGGTTTGACCGTTCTTTGCACATTTAAGAAGAGCATCAAGGTCAGCAGGATTTTCACTTGCAATAATCTTAGCAACCTCTAATGCAAGTGCCTTAAATTCTTCGCCACCTGCAACGAAATCGGTTTCGGCATTAAGCTCAACTACAACACCTACACCGTTTTCAACGATAGCGCATACTGTACCTTCGGCAGCAACACGACTTGCTTTTTTTGCCTGAGAAGCAAGTCCCTTTTCACGAAGAAAATCTACGGCAGCATCCATATCGCCGTTGCATTCGGTCAATGCCTTTTTACAGTCCATCATACCGCAACCGGTTTTTTCTCTTAATGCCTGTACATCCTTAGCAGTAAAAGCCATAGTTATTTCCTCCTATTATTCAGCTGTTTCAACAGCTTCTTCTTGCATTTCTTCAACTGTTTCTTCGTCATCCTCAACAGCAGCAGTACCCATTTCAGTACCCTGTCTGCCTTCGATAACGGCAGCAGCCATTGTTTCGGCAATAAGCTTTACTGCACGGATAGCATCGTCGTTACCCGGAATAACAGCATCAATTTCATCAGGATCGCAGTTTGTATCAACAATAGCGATTATCGGAAGACCGAGCTTCTTAGCTTCTTGAACAGCTATTCTCTCTTTGCGTGGGTCAACGATAAAGAGGGCGCTCGGGATCTTATTCATATTTTGAATACCGCCGATGAATTTTTCAAGCTTTTCAATTTCAAGTTCAAGTTTAACAACTTCCTTTTTGGGAAGAAGTTCAAATGTGCCATCTTCACGCATAGCACGGAGTTGTTCAAGACGGGCAATTCTTGTACGGATAGTTGTGAAGTTGGTAAGCATACCGCCAAGCCATCTTGCGTTTACATAAGGCATACCGCAATGCTCTGCTTCTTCTTTAATAGAATCCTGAGCTTGCTTTTTAGTGCCTACAAAAAGAATATCGCCGCCCTCAGCCGCAATGTCGCGAACGAAAAGATAAGCCTCGTTCAATTTCTTTACGGTCTTTTGAAGGTCGATGATGTAAATGCCGTTACGCTCCGTAAAAATGTAACGAGCCATTTTGGGGTTCCAACGCCTTGTCTGATGTCCGAAATGAACACCGGCTTCAAGAAGTTGTTTCATTGATACTACTGCCATAATAAATTCCTCCTGAGGTTTAACCTCCATCACGCAAAATCGACAATTATCGCAAGTATCGAACGATAACACCTATGCCGACATAAAGCGTAATGTGTGTAATATTTCGCCATCTTTACACGATAGCTGATAAAGTATATCACAAATCACCGCAATTTGCAAGTACTTTTTTCAAATTATTACCCAAATTATTTATCTTATATACAATGTTCTTGAATTTCGGTGCTTATAGACATTAAGCACAAGTCCTACACCCATAAACATACAAAGCAGTGATGTACCACCCGCACTGAAAAAAGGAAGCGTAACACCTATTACGGGTAAAAGATTTACGCACATACCTACATTTATAAAAATTTGTGCAAATATCATAGCAAAAAATCCGACACATATAAGCTTTCCGCTATCCTTACGGCAAATGGCGGCAACCCTTAAAGTACGAATTGCGATAGCACCTAAAATCAAAAGCAGCGCAAGCAAACCGAGCATACCGAGTTCTTCGCCGATGCTCACAAATATAAAGTCGTTTTGACCTTCCGGAACACTGCCCGACTGCGTAAGTATTCCCTTAAAAAGTCCTTGACCGAAAAATCCGCCGTTTGCAAGTGCCATACGGCCTCTGTACTGTTGATATGTAGCGCCTTGAATATCAGCCTCAATATCAAACACACTGATAATTCGTGAGCGCTGGTCATCATTCATCACAAAGAAATAAATTATCGGCGACAAAAGAATTACAGCCGCAAAAGCACAGGCAAAGTATTTCAGCGACACACCTGCGGCATACATCATAAACAAAACAATAATCGCAAAAACAAGAGCAGTTCCGTCATCGCCTTGGAAATGAATAAGCAAAACAGGAAAAGCGCCGTGCAAACAAACGGGAATTAAATATTTAAGCTTGTTTACATTTTGCTTTACTTTGCTTAAATGCGCCGAAAAAGTAACAATAAAGCAAACCTTCATAAGCTCGGCAGGTTGAAAAGTAGTAATGCCCAAATCAAGCCAAGCCTTATCGTCCGTACCTTCGGGTGCAAAGCCTATAAAAAATGTCAAAATAACGGGGATTACGCCTAACAGTGCGATAATATACCATTTGTTGATAAATGTTTGAAAATCAAACGCCGAAATAAAAATCGCAACCGCTATTCCGAGTCCTAACGAAAGACCCTGAACTAAAAAAGGACGAAGAGAGCCGAGATACCTTGTCGCACTTAATACCGCAACACAACCGTAAAGGGATGCAAAAAAGCAAAGAGATAAAAGCAACTTATCGGTTTCACGGAAAAAGTCTGCAATTTTTGATATAATTGTTCCCATTTTTTCACCACAATTTTTTTAATATCTGTCGATTATTATATAATATTATGAAGCTTAATTCAAGTCAAACAACAATTTCTTTTGAAAGAGCAAAGGAATAAATAATCTTTTCTTTAATCCTTTTCAAAAAGATTTTTTCACAGGCGCTTGAATATATTTCAAGTTGCTCGGAATAGGCATTTATAAGAGCGGTATCGTCCTCTACCCTATCGGTCTTGAAATCGACAATAACAATTCCGTCGTCTTCTTCAAATAAAAGGTCAACAGCACCTTGGACGATTATTTTTTCGTTTTCGAAATCTTTTGATATTGTTTTATCAAGCCTGCAAGCAGGAATTTCGGTTAAAAACCTCATTTCACGCCTTACCGTTTTTGAGTTGCAAATTCGTTTGTAAAGATTACTTTCAAAAAAGTCGCTAAGCTTTGCTCTGTCAACACATTTCGCTTGGGCTTCGGTAATGAATTGCCATTCGTACAAGCGCTCAATTTCACTATCAACATCAATATTTTCGGTCATATTGATATACTGCATAACATTATGCATAGCAGTTCCCTTTTCACTTGCCGACATTCCTTTTTCGTTCATAAACGCAGGTCTTGAATTAAATAAATATTTATCTCCCTCAGCGCCGTGAACAAGCTTTGAAACCGAAGTTTTCGATTCGATTTTCGATAGTGGCTCATAATAATATTTGCCGTTCGCATTCTCGATTATCTTTTTTGAAATATCTTTATTCGGTAAAGCTTCATTAGATTGAGCTTCAAAATTTTCTTCGGGCAAATTACCGTTAAGTAATGTAACCTTTAATTTGCTTTCGGTAAAGCAAGGCTCAATAAAAGTATTTGAGATTGCCCGTAATTCATTCGCATCGGGGTGCAAAAGTGATGTAGCAATAATCCACTCGCTCATTGAATTGGCTTTTTTAATAAATTCAGCGGTAATTTTGCCGTTTTCAATATTATTACTTATCTTTTGAATACTACTCTCTAATTTAGAAAACGAGGTTACCAAAACAAGCTTTTCCTCCGCTCTTGTCATAGCAACATACAAGAGCCTCATTTTTTCTTGGAGATTTTCTTTCGCTATTTGTTTTGTTATTACCTTTTTTCCGATATTTTCGACATATTCATTTTGGTTTTCATCAAAATATTTATACCCTAATCCGTATTTTTCGGAATAAAATACCGTATAATCGGAATTGTTTCTTTTTATAGGTGTCGATAAATCCAAAAGAATACAAATCGGGAATTGCAAACCTTTCGATTTGTGCATTGAAGTAATTCTTACGCTGTTTTGCTTAAAGGAATTGTCATTAAAGCTTTTTTCGGGAAGGTTTGACAAATACTTAATAAAACCGGAGATGCTGTTATCGGGAGAATTTGCCGAAAATGATATCAGCGACAATAAAGTGTTTTTCTTTTTTTCTCCGTCTTCCATAGCCGACACAATAGCAAAAAGGTCGGTTTCATATATAATTTTCGTAACAAGCTTATCAATAGGCAACAAAACCGCTTCGTTGCGAAGCCTTTGAATGCTCTTAATAAAGCTTAACGCTTTACTGTTACCGGTATTACAAGCATACAAAACAGCGGAATAAATATCACCGTCTCGACAGTCAAGTCGCATAAGCGCCATCTCGTCGGGAGTAAAAGAATAAAGCGGCGACATCATTACGGTAAGCAGTTCAATATCATTAGCCGGGTTATCTATAACTTTAAGCAACGAAAGTGCAAGTGAAATTTCGGGAGCGTCGCAAAAAGAATCACCGGAAAAAGAAACAGGTATTTTATTCTTAACCAATTCTTTTACAACACCGGACATTTTTTCATTTGTGTTCGGCTTTTCAATTAAAATGCAAATATCATCATATCTTGCAGGTCTTAAAGTTACTTTGTCGGCTTTTACAAGTGTTTTGTTTTGTATTAAATCCTTAATGTATTTTGCAACTGCTTTTGATTCGTAATCAATTCTCGAATCGTCGTTATCGGAATCTTTTTGCAAAACCAAGAGTTCGGTATTGACTATATCGCTTTCGGGAAATTTTGCCGAAGAATTAAGGCGTTCTTCTTCGTCATAGATAATATCGCCCGTATCCTCCCTCATAATGCTGTTAAAGAAAAAGTTTATATAGTCGCAAACGCCCTTTCGGCTTCTGAAATTGTCCGAGAGTATTATCTTTTTAGGCTGGTCATCTTTTGCATCGTCAATAGGAATATATGTCCTTTTCTTGTCGAGGAAATTATTAAGATTTGAGCCTCTGAATCTGTAAATACTCTGCTTAATATCGCCAACGGTAAATAATCTTTTCTGTTTGCCCGACAAAATATAAAAAAGCATATTTTGAAGGTCGTTTACATCTTGAAACTCATCAACCAAAACCTCGGCATACTTAGAAATATAAGGTTTTGCCGTTTCCTTCACAACGATATTGTTTTCATCATCCGTTTCACACAACAATTCAAGTGCCATTTGTTCGGTATGATAGAATGTAAGTTTGTTTTGTTCTTTGTAAGCGGCAATTTCTCTATTCGCATATTCATTGACAAGCTCGATTAAAAGTCTTACTGTCGGTAATTTTTCGGCATTCGTTTTGTTTATAGTATCAAGATTATCGCAAAACAGGCACTGGATATTCGATAGGCACACTTTGATTTTGTTTTTTTCTTCTTTGTATGAGTCGCCTATATCTCCGTTTATACTTTTAACGGTAAATTTACCTAAAACGGAGGTTTTTATCTTTTCATAAACCGAATTATAATCAAGCGAATCAATAGCATCCTCCAAATCGCCGAGAATTAGAGAAACGGTTTTTGCGTATTCGTCGGCACCCTTTGCGCCCTCAACAAAAGACAACGAAAGCTCCGCCATTTTTTTGCAAGAGTTTTTTGCAATAAGGAGTTCTTCCCTTGCCAACTCAAAAAACGAACTGTACCAAATATGGTTTTTATCGAAATCGGTTTCATAGGGCTTTGCCAAATTTGATAAAAATTCATTCGGAAAGGGTAATTGCCTACTGTAAATATAAAGGCTTCTTATAAGTTCCTTTAAGGGAGAGTCGTCATAATCACATCCGCATAACTCCAAAAGCTTTTGTATTGAATTCTTATCATTTTCAAGTCTTTCGTTAATAATATCGGTTAAAACATTATCACAAATAAACTTCATATCGTTTCCGTCGGATACTTTGAAATTAGGCTCTACACCGCATTTTTCAAAGTTTTCTCTAACTAAATTGATACAAAATGAGTCAATAGTACAAATATCCGCACTGCCTATTAAATGCTTTTGCTTAATCAAGAACGGGTCGTTGGGATATTTTCGACATTCTTCAAAAAGCCGTGCTTCTATTCGTCTGCGCATTTCGTTTGCCGCATCGTTTGTAAATGTAACTATCAACAATTCGTCAGCACTAACAGGCTTATTGGTATCGGTAAGTTTTCTTATAACTCTTTCGGTTAAAACGGCGGTTTTACCCGAACCTGCGGCGGCGGAAACCAACACAGCGCCATCGGTATCAATAGCCTTAACCTGAGAAGGTGTTGGATTTATAAACATAATTATGCTTCCCCCCTTTCTATTTTTTCGATTATTTCTTCTTTTGATAATTTCGGAACAGAGTCGATATTCTCTTTATTTATCCTACATACCGAATAAAAATCGCAATACTTACAAGCGGGACTTTCAACTCCGTCTATCGGTTTTGCCTCTATTTTGCCGTCATACAAATCACTACCGATTTCTTTAAGCTTTCGTTCGATAAACTTAAAAATTTTAGTAAATTCTTCATCACTTGCAAAACTATCGGATATTGCATTAGGAGAAAATTTAGGCACAAATTCGCCCTTATTCTCTTTCTCCATTGCAAATGCGGAATTTTCATCGTCCAAAACAAGTCCGTTCATTCTTCGGTCGGCGGGGTTGCCCTTTTTTACTCTTTTTGCATTCATATACAAAATACCCGCAGGTGTTTTGCCGAATTTTTCACTCTTTGCGACCGCATATAAATAGAGAAGCATCTGCATATTCTGACCGTACAAAACATCCGACAGTTTGAATTTTTTCGAGCCTGTTTTATAGTCCACAATTCTAAAATATTCATCATAAGTATCAACACGGTCAACAACGCCGCCTAACAATAATTCTTTGTTATTATCAAGCTTTATGTCAATTGCGGGAATATCATCATCGTCTTTTTTGCCGATTTTTAATTCACAAGCCTTTGGCTCATATTCGCTTTGAGCAAATTCAAGCACAAGTCGGCCGACTACATATTTCAGTGTTCTCTTAATTGTAGAAAGCAAAAACTCAAAACGAACATTTTTAACTTTATCAAAGCCTTTTACGGTATCGAGATATTCCTCGCAAAATCTATCAATTTCGCTTACGATTTTTTCTTCGGTTAATTTTGAAATATCCTTTCCGTATTCTTCTATTATCCTTTCAAGTACAAAGTGAACTATCGTACCTCTTTGCATAGCATTAAACTCGGCAGGATAAAGTTTTTTTGCCTTTAATCCGTGAGAACAAAAGCTCATAAATTTGCATTTATTGTAGTTTTCAAAATTCGTAGGCGACATATATAAGCTCTCGCCATAGAGCTTTGAGGCGATTTCTTTGTCGAGCTTTGCATTTTTTGCGGTAAGATTATTATTTATTCGTTCAATTAAATTTTCCTTTTCGGTACCTTTTAACGCCTCGAATAATGTTTTCTTTTCAACCTCGTCGTTTTGTTGGCGTACGCAGTATTCGTAAAACGCCGAATCGTATGTTTCGGGCAAATTATCTTGACAAAGCGGACTTGGTTCTGACAAAGACTTTACTTTAAGATTATCAAAAATCTCGCTTAAAAACACTGATTTTTCAGAGCCTTTATTGTTATTTTGAGAAAGCGAAAAGCTTAAAAACACTTTATTCGATGCACAACAAACATTACTATATACTAAAAATTCTTCATCAATAGAAAAGCTTATCGTTCTATCGGGAATTTCAAGCCCTAAATCAATAAGTGCTTTTCTCTCGGTGTTTGAAAACACACCCGTACTGCTTGCCGTCTTTGGAAAGATACCTTGGTTTAATCCCATAACAAAAGCATATTTAGGTCTTGAAGGTCTGATTCTGTCGGCACTTCCGAACACAACTTCATCAAGGGTTTGCGGGGTTGTACCGATTGTTGAGAGTGAAATCGAGGTGTTAAGCGCATTGTAAAATTCGTCAGTTTTAACATTTATATCGGGAAAACAGTAAACAACACTGTCAAGCAACGAAATAAATAAATCGTAGGATTGCCTAATCGCATCACGGTATTGTTCATTACCGTTTTCCTCATATTCATTTTTAAGGTTTAACGCACTATCTCTGAAATTGCAACTGTTTATAAGTGCCATAACAGCGGTTGCCATTTGTTTCGGTGTACCCTTAAAACTATTCTTAAATTCAATAAGCGGACCGATAGCCCTTTTCCGCAAGTCGTTTAATCTTCTTAATTTTTTTTCAAAATCCTTATCTGTCCTGTCGGTAAGGCCTTTTGTGTTCATATCCCATTCGTTTTGGAATTGTTTTGCATCTATATTCCAAATATATGTATAGTTTTCAAGCTCGGCAAGCTCATCAACCGATAAAATGCCCACACCAGATTTGTGAAATCTAAACACAGCTTCTATTGTCGGCTTTTTTACATACTCGATAGCCGATATTACAAAAACCGAAATAGGCATTGACGAAAGCGGAATTTTCTTATCGAAAAAGCATTTTACACCGTTGCGTTTACAAGCTACCGTAAGCGCATCTTCGTAAATTCCGGTATCTCTCGCAATAATTACAAAATCGCTGAATTTTGCATTTTCTTCCCTGATTATTTTCTTAATATTCCTTGCAACAAATTCGGCTTCGTCAAAAACGGTTTGAGCCTCGCAAACACAAACGCTGTCGCTTATATCTTCATTTGACAAAAATTGCCCCTTTGACATACATTCTTCAAACACTTCAAGCGAATGTGAAGAATATACGGGTTTGCCTAAATATATTTCTTGGACATTGATATTTTTAGACCTTGCCATACTTGAAATTTGATTTTTTATCAAAAGAATGTTGCCGAACAGACCGTATTGATTAGAATAGTTTTCTTCGATAGTAAGCGAAATCACAACATTTTTTGCCTTTGCAATTATGCGGTCGATAATCTTTTTTTGCTGACCCGTGAATCCCTTAAAGCCATCAAAAAACACGGTTTTTTCATCAAAATAGTCGCACTCATTCAACATATTATACAGTCGGTCAAGATTATCGGCAGGGTCAATAAATCTTGTTCCTAATATCATATTGTAAGCTTCAAGAATTTGAGCGGTATCAAGCAGTTTATCCCTAAGCTTTGAACTTTCAAAGGAATTTGCGGTATTAAATAAATCGGTGCTACCGATAGAATTAAGCTTAAATTCATCAACAACCGAAATCATACTTTCGGAAAATGCCGAAGAATTAGCACACCTACCCCATAATTTCAAATTATCTTTTACGGAAGAAATTGCACTGTTCATTAAAATAAATTTATCGGCATCGGTAAGGATTTTTCCGCAAATACCTCCCTTTATTCTGCCGATAGTATCATAAAGTCTTGTAAAGGACAAGACCGAAACATTTGAAGCTTTTTCATCTCCGAGCATTTCCAAAATATATTTTTCACTTTCAAACGAATATTGTTCGGGCACAATTAAAACCGGCTTATTACCCTCACAAGCCTCATTTTTTATCATATCCATTATCGTAGTAGTTTTACCCGATGATGCTCGTCCTAAAATAAATTTTAACATAATTTCGCCCCTTTACCGATAGTATATATCATTCTATGTACCGTTATCGGTACATTAAAAGTAAGGACTGTCGTAAAACGGCAGTCCTATTATATATCACTTAAAAGCATAAGCAAAATCGCCGAGATAAACTCTAAACGCATTTCCCTTATAATAACGCTTATATTCTCTTAAAGAAAAAAACAAAGAAAAATACAGAAAAATATTCTTGCTTTTAAGAAACCTGATTCTTTTTTCTTCAAAAACAATAAATTTTTCTATTTGCTTTAACAAATATTTATCATCAAAAAGCGAAAGTAAATATTTATGTCCGCAAACCGACTGTTCAAGTCCCGAAATTCTTTTTTGAAGCTTACGAACTCTATATTCACTGTTCATAGCCGATAAAGAAACATTGTCCTTATGGTATCTGTAATCAGTAAGCTTTTGATTAAGAACGGCAGTTTTACCCATAGAACAGCCTATCATACATAAAAGCCAATCGTGTGCCATAAGGTCTTTTAGGTCAATATTTTTAATAAAAGGCTTTATAACAGAGCTGAAACAAATAGAAAATCCGCGGATATAAGAGCAACCGATAAAGCTGTCGGCATCTAAATATTCAATAGAACCGTCAAACTTATTTCCCAAATAGGTGATACCCGAATTTTCTATAATATCGGAATTTTCGTCAATAACATCATATCGACTTGAAAGCACCTTTATTTGAGGGTTGCTTTTAAGCACAGAAATCATTTTTTCGGTTTTGTCAATATGCCATTCATCATCTTGGTCAGCCAAGAAAATAATATCGCCCTCACACTTTTCTATCGCATTATAGAAATTAAGGCAAAATCCGACATTCTTTTTATTTACCGAAACCGACCAACCGGAAAGATTATTTTCAAGAATAAATTTCTCGCAAATACTTACCGTATTATCGGTTGACCTATCGTCGCAGATTACAACTTGGTCAACAGGCAAGGTTTGAGCAAGTATGCTTTTCAGTTGTTTTTCAATATATTTTTCTCCGTTATAGGTAGCAACAGCAACCGAAATCACTTATCTCACCCTCATAAAAAGTCTTGGGAATTTATACTTAATTATATACGAAAGCTTTGAAAAGCTATATGCCAAAAACAAACTGTTGCTTCTTGCTACATAGCAAATAGAATCAGCACGAATATTTGAGGATTTGGCATTTTTAGCCTTCAATATAAATTCTTCGGATTCCATTTCTTTTTTTATGTTGTTTTTAATTTCCTTTTTGTCAAGGGATAAAAACATATCTATAAAAGAAGAAAACACCATTTTCAAATAGTAATAATCGCAAAACTCATCAAGACCGCTTGTAACCTTTTTCAAAAGTCTTGTCCGTTTCTTAATTATTTCAAGCTTTTGGGGGTTATATCGCCTTGTGGTACTTCCAAAATGCAAAATATAATGATAAAAACAATGTTCATCAATTACATATTTGGGATTATACTTCAAAAGTCTTAAATTAAAATCCGAATCCTCATATATTTCATTTTCGGGCATAATAACCCCGCTTGATTTTACGAAGCTTGCCTTGTAAAGCTTGTTACAAGGACTGTCAATCAAATTCTTTGATTTAATTTCTTCTATTCTGCTGTTAATTGCTCCGTTTTCATATTCACCGCTTTTGGCAAAATTACGGATAACTCCACTCTCGTTTTGAATAATATAACCGCACATAAGTATATCGGCATCGGCGGAAACCGCTCTGTTATACATATACGAAAGCGCACCGTCATCAATATAATCATCACTGTCAACAAAACAAAAGTATTCGCCCTTTGCAATACTCATACCGAAATTTCGCGCAGCGGCGGCACCCGAATTTTCTCTATCAACAACAATTATGTTTTTATTTTTGCTTTGAAGCTCTTTAATAACTTCCAAGCTATTATCTTTTGAGCCATCGTTAATTAAAAGTAATTCTATATCCTTAAAATCCTGCGAAATAATGGAAATTACGCACTTTTCGATGGTTTCTCTTGCGTTATAAACCGGAACAATTACACTTATTTTACACATATTAGTAGCGATATTTTCCGTCAGCAACTCTCTTTAAGTGTTCACCGTAAGGCGATTTGCCGTATTTAGCGGCAGATTCAAGAAGCTTTTCCTTTGAAATCCAACCGTTACGATAAGCAATTTCTTCAACCGCCGAAATCATAATGCCCTGATGGTTTTCAACCACCTTAACATATTCGGTAGCTTCGCTTAATGCGTCCATAGTGCCCGTATCAAGCCAAGCACAGCCTCTTCCTAATGTTACAACATTCAATGTGCCGTCTTCAAGATAGAATCTATTAAGGTCGGTAATTTCAAGCTCGCCTCTTGCGGACGGCTTAACCTTTTTAGCCATTTCAACAACACGGTTATCATAGAAATAAAGACCTGTTACCGCATAATTGGATTTCGGAACCTTAGGCTTTTCTTCAATAGAAACAGCCCTACCCTCCTCATCAAATTCAACAATGCCGAAACGCTCGGGGTCTTCAACATAATAGCCGAAAACGGTAGCGCCTTTTTCACGGCTTGCGGCTTCCTTTAAGTGCTTTCTGAGTCCGTCCCCGTAAAAGATATTATCGCCGAGTACCATTGCACAAGAATCGCCGTCAATAAATTCCTCACCTAAAAGAAACGCCTGTGCAAGACCGTCCGGAGAAGGTTGAACCTTATAGGATAGGTTAATACCGTAATCAGAGCCATCACCCAAAAGTCTTTCAAAGTTAGGCAAATCGGTAGGTGTCGAAATAATTAAAATATCACGAATACCCGCAAGCATCAACATTGAAAGCGGATAATAAATCATCGGCTTATCATAAACCGGAAGTAATTGTTTAGAGGTTACCATAGTAAGTGGATAAAGTCTTGTTCCACTACCGCCTGCAAGAATAATACCTTTCATAATTAAAACTCCTTACTTTACGATTATTTCGATGCTGTCAATAGTAACATCAAAATCAGGTTTATCATTTGCACCTACTTTAACAGATGCAATTTTATCAACAATATCCATACCGCTTATAACCTGTCCGAATACGGTATGACGAAAGTCAAGCCAAGGTGTTCCGCCGAATTTTTCATAAGCTTCAACAATTTCCGGCGGGAAGCTTGAAGGCATATCCTTCATTTGTTCAAGCATATTATCGGGTACGCTGTCGGCTTGAACAATAAAGAACTGACTTCCGTTGGTATTAGGACCTGCGTTAGCCATACAAAGAGCACCGCGAATATTATGAAGCTCAGGGTCAAATTCGTCTTCAAAGCTACCACCCCAAATAGACTCTCCGCCCATACCCGTACCGGTGGGGTCTCCGCCTTGAATCATAAATCCGTTTATTACTCTATGAAATATTATTCCGTTATAATAATCATTCTTTGCGTGAGTTGTAAAATTTTCAACGGTTTTGGGTGCTTTTTCAGGGAAAAGCTTTATTTCAATATCTCCCATATTGGTATGCATCAAAGCAACCGTATTTCCTGCCGTTACAGGCTCTAATTGAATTGACATATAAATTCTCCTCGCATTTTTATATAGTTATTTTACCAAAATATTCTTGTTTTTTCAAGCACTATTTAAGGTCAAAAAATTCCCGTATTCTTTTTGCATTTACTTCGCTTATACCCTTTACTGTCATAAGCTCATTCAAAGTTGCTTTTTTAATACCTTCAACGGTTTTGAAAGCAAGAATTAAATCCTTCGCCTTCTTTTCTCCTATCCCTTCTATTTGCAAAAGCTCTGAATTTAACATTTTCTTACTTCTTAGATTCCTATGATATGAAATTGCAAATCTATGAACTTCGTCCTGAATTTTTGTAATAAGTGTGAATGCCGAACGATTTGATTTTATTGATATATCTCCGCCGTTTGATGCTATCGCACGGGTTTTGTGCTTTGTATCCTTTACCATACCGAAAATAGGTATAGAAAGATTATGTTTTTTAATTATCGGCAAAACGGCATTAACCTGACCTACTGCTCCGTCAAGCAAAATAAGGTCCGGCAATATCGAAAATACCTCATCAGTCTGCTTTTCGTACTCTGTAAGTCGCCTGTCCATAACCTCTGACATAGAGCGGTAATCATCAGCACCGTTAAAGCTTTTTATCTTAAATCTCCGATACGATTTTCTATACGGTGCACCGTCTTTGAAGACTATCATACCTGCGACATTTTCTTCTCCTGCCGTATGGGATATATCGTAAGACTCGATATATCTCGGCACAACATCAAGACCTAAAATTTTTGCAAGCTCATTCAGTACCGACATTTCCCTTCCTCCGGATTTTGACCTTTCGGAAAGATTGTCGGCAGCATTTTTAAGGCACATTTGAATTAACTCTTTTTGCTCTCCGATTTTCGGAATTACAATATTAACGCTCTTTTTAAGTCTTTCGGAAAGCCAAGCCTCCATAAGCTCTTTGCCTGTAAAATCGCCGTCAATTAAAATTCTCGGCGGTATATCGGTTTTATCGACATAGTATTGCTCGATAAACTCGCCGTATAATGTATCTTTATCAACAATTCCGTCAACAAAATAATGGTTTTTGTCAACAAGAAGACCTTTTCTGAAATTCAGTACACTGACGCAAGAAAATTCACCTAAAAATGCGGACGAAAAAACATCTTGATTCTTATAACTGCACATAACAACCTTTTGTTTTTCGTTTAGTTTTTTTATGGCACTGATTCGGTCGCGCAATTTTGCGGCATACTCAAAGTCAAGATTATCCGATGCTTTTTGCATATTTTTTTCAAGCTCCGGCAACATTTTTGCACCGTCGCCGTTTTTAATAAATTCAACCGCATCGTTTACGGTATCAGAATACTCTTTAAGCGAAATATTCCCCTTACAAGGCGCAAAGCATTTGCCGATATGGTAATTAAGACAGGGCTTTGTTCTTTTGTCAAAGCTTCTTTTGCAGTCGGGCAATTTGAATATCTTGTTCACATACTCAACAGTATCACGAACAACATAGGAAGAATAATAAGGACCTATATATTCCCCTTTGTTATCAACAGTGTTGGAAATCTCAATTTTTTTCCACTTATCATCGGTTATTTTAATGTAGTGGTATCCCTTATCATCTTTAAGTAAAATGTTATATTTCGGTTGATTTTGCTTGATAAGAGACGCCTCTAAAACAAGGGCTTCAAATTCGCTGTCGCAAATTATATATTCAAAATCATTAACATTCGAAACCATTTTTTTAACCTTTTCGGTATGCTGATTTCCTGCACCGAAGTATTGAGTTACACGGTTTTTAAGTGCCTTTGCTTTTCCTACATAAATAATTTCGCCCGATTTATTTTTCATAATATAAACACCGGGCAATTTCGGAAGGCGGTTTGCCTTTTGTTTAAGCTCTGTTATTTTTTCGTTTTCCGTAAAGCAACCGCCCTTTCAAAGCAATAATCTATATTGTTTATTTTAATATATATTTATAATAAAATCAATAAAATAAAAAATCACCGCATCATTTGATACGGTGACTATTATTTTTTGCAAAAAATAATATTTAACTATTAGCCATTAGCATTGAGCTTTTTAACAAGCGCAGATTTCTTTCTTGCAGCATTGTTCTTGTGAAGAAGACCTTTGTTAGCTGCTTGGTCAATCTTTACAACAGCAACTTTTACAGCTTCGTTAGCATCGGCAGCCTTACTGTCGATAGCTGCATCTGCCTTCTTAATAGCAGTACGAAGAGCGGAACGACAAGCTTTATTACGCTCGTAATTTTTCTTGCTTACTTCAACACGCTTCTTTGCAGATTTAATATTCGGCATTATGCCACCTCCCTACTTTTTCTACAGCAAGAAATATAATATCACATTCTCTTGAAAAATGCAAGATATTTATTTGAAAATTTTCAAATTTTTGTATTGACATTCTATAATCATAATGATATAATAACAAAGCTGACTAAAAAACGGCAATAAATATGCGAGTGTGCTGGAATAGGCAG
>DCHX01000010.1 GCA_002315685.1 Ruminococcaceae bacterium UBA1741 | reverse complement strand
CCTTTAGAACACACCGCATTCGCAAGTGCTTTTTTCATGGAGCTGCTAACCGGAATTGAACCGGTGACCTCATCCTTACCAAGGATGTGCTCTACCATCTGAGCCATAGCAGCAAAATATGTGTCGTTTCAGACAGCTAAATTATTATAGTATATCGAAATTGCTTTGTCAAGATTTTTTTGAAAAATGTGCAAAAATATAGTCTTTTTTGCTTGATAATATTACCCGATTATAGTATAATAATAATAATTATATATAAGGGGAAATATCACTTGTCCGAATTTGATATAAACATATCTTATCCTACCGAGCAAACGGCTTATGCCGAAAGGGTAAAAAGGATAATTTTAAGCGACGGCACGCATACGCCGAAGGCTTGTGTTGTTACATACGGCTGTCAGCAAAATGTCAGCGACTCGCAACGCCTGAAAGGTATGCTTTCTCTTATGGGCTACGAGATTTGCGAAGCGCAGGAGGATGCCGATTTTATCATATTTAACACCTGTGCCGTAAGGGGACACGCCGAGGACAGAGTTTGGGGAAATGTCGGCGCCACAAAAAGACTTAAAAAACAAAATCCCCGTTTGTTAGTGGCGGTATGCGGTTGTATGGTACAGCAACAAGCGGTTGCCGACCGCTTTCGTGAGAGCTACCCTTATGTTGATATTCTTTTCGGAACGCAGGTAACCCATAGGCTCCCCGAATTTATATATAAAAGATTATCGGGCGGAAAAAGAATAGTTGAGCTTGCTCTTGAAAACGGCGAAATTGTTGAGGGTGTACCCGTTGACCGAGAGGGCAAGTTTAAGGGATATATACCTATTATGTACGGTTGCGATAATTTTTGTACCTACTGTATTGTGCCTTATGTTAGAGGCCGTGAGAGGTCAAGAAGCGCCGACCGAATTATAGCCGAGGTTAAGCAAATGGTGGCTGACGGCTATAAGGAAATAATGCTTTTAGGTCAAAATGTCAATTCCTTCGGAAAGGGAAATGACGACGGCATAAACTTTGCGAAATTGCTTCGTATGGTAAATGATGTCGAGGGCGATTTCCGTATTAGGTTTATGACCTCGCACCCAAAGGACTGCACCGAAGAATTGCTTGATGCTATGCGGGACTGCGAAAAGGTCGAGAGGCACCTCCATCTTCCGTTCCAAAGCGGAAGCACCAAGATACTTACCGCTATGAACCGCCGATATACAAGAGAAAAATATTTATCTCTTATTAAGTCGGCGAGAGAAAAAATGCCCGATATTGCCTTTACGAGCGATATTATCGTGGGATTTCCCGGAGAAACCTATGAGGACTTTAAGGAAACTTTGACACTTGTAAAAGAGGTTGGGTTTGCCTCCCTTTTTACCTTTATCTATTCTCCCCGAGAGGGAACACCGGCAGCGGTTATGCCCGACAGTGTTACGAGGCAGGAAAAGGGCAAGTGGTTTGATGAGCTTTTAAGGGCGCAGGACACCATTCAAAAGAAATACAACAACGAAGCGGTAGGCAAAACGGTTAGAGTTTTGTTTGAGGAGGAGGCTCCCGAGGACGGATACCTAATCGGCAAGTCGAGCGGTACCTATAACATTTATGTAAAGGCCGACAAATCAAAAATCGGCACCTTTGCGGATGTTAAAATCAATTCGTATAACAGTGTGCTTTACGGTACACAGATATAAATAAAATTTAAGGAGAAAACAAAATGGCTATACTTGATGCTACAAGAAAATTAGGAGAAGAAATTCAAAAGGATGAACGCTTTTTGGCTTATGCAAAGGCAAAATTAGGCGTTGATAATAACGAAGAATTGCAAAAAAAAATCGGCGAGTTCAACATTAACAGAATGAATCTCGAACAGGAAAACGACAAGGAAACCCCCGACGAAGAAAAGATTAAGGAATTAAACGAATCGCTTCGCACAATTTACAGCGAGGTTATGGCAAGCAAGGCTATGCTCGATTTCAATACCGCAAAGGCAGACCTTGATGCTATGCTTAACGATATTAACAGTGTAATTTATCAATGTGTTGAGGGTGCCGACCCGAAAACCGTTGAGCCCGAAACACATTCCTGCTCGGGTAGCTGTGATAGCTGCGGCGGTTGCCACTGATATTCGAATTTAAGTTTTAGGGAAGTATATGAAAGGGGAGTTTTTGTGTGGCTGAATTGTCTCCGATGATGCGACAGTACATGGAAATAAAGGACCAAAACAAAGACAGCATTCTCTTTTTCCGTTTAGGCGATTTTTATGAGATGTTTTTTGATGACGCAAAGCTTGTGTCCGAAGAGCTTGAACTTGTTTTAACCGGAAAAGATTGCGGTATGGAAGAACGGGCGCCTATGTGCGGTGTTCCTTACCATAGCTGTGAAAGTTATATTTCCCGACTTGTTTCAAAAGGCTATAAGATTGCGATTTGCGAACAAACCGAAGACCCCGCAAAGGCAAAAGGTCTTGTTAAGCGTGATGTAATAAGGGTAATTACACCCGGCACCGTTATTGAAGACGGTATGCTTGACGAATCGAAAAACAACTATTTGGCGTCTGTTGTATTTACAAAGCAAAGCGTCGGCGTATGCTTTGCGGATGTTTCGACGGGCGAATGCCATATAACCGAAATTTCCGAGGATGACAGAGAAAAGCTTATAATTGACGAAATTATGAGGTTTTCCCCGAGCGAAGTGTTGATAAATAAAACCGTTCCCTCGGCGTTACTTGCGGATTTTCTCGAAAACACCTATACGGGTACACTCACAAAGCGAGAGGATGCCTGTTTTGAAAAGGATAATGCGGACAGGCTTGTTTGCAAGGCTTTCGGTGTGGTAAGTCCCGAAAATTTAGGGCTTCAAAAGGACAGCGCTACCGTAATTGCTTTGGGTGCCGTTGTCGATTACCTTTACGAAAACGGCAAGAGCGAAAGAACCGTTCTTAAAAGCGTTGAAATTTATTCGGGCGCTATGTATATGCGCCTTGATATGACCGCAATAAGAAATCTTGAGCTTTGCGAAACTATGCGCTCGAAGGCAAAAAAAGGTTCACTTTTATGGGTGCTTGACAAAACAAAAACCGCAATGGGTAAACGGCTTATCCGTTCTTGGATAACCAAACCGCTTATCTCAATTTCCGAAATTTCTTTAAGGCAAAATGCGGTTGAGGAGCTTGCGAGTGATACTCAAATGCGACTTGAACTTGTTGAGTATATGAGCGGAATTCGTGATATTGAAAGAATTATCACAAAAGCGGTTTACGGTACCGCTTCGCCTAAGGACCTTAAAAGTCTTTCCTTTACGGCTCGTCGTTTCCCGTTTATTAAAGAAATGCTTAATAGCGCAAGTTCAAAAATGCTTAAAGGCATTTACGGCGACATTGACGAATGTGAGGATATAGTTGACCTTATTGACCGCTCTATTGATGACGAGGCTCCGCTTTTGGTAAAAGAGGGCAAGATTATTAAGGCGGGTTACAGTGCCGAGGTTGATGAGCTTCGTTCCTGTATGAACGGCGGAAGCGACCTTCTTGCCGAAATCGAGGCAAGAGAGCGTGAAAAAACCGGCATCAAAACCCTTAGGGTTCGTTACAATAAGGTTTTCGGATACTATATTGAGGTAACAAATTCTTTCCTCGACAAAGTCCCCGAGGAGTATATAAGAAAACAAACACTTACTAATGCCGAACGATATATTACCGAAGAGTTAAAAGAGCTTGAAAGTCGAGTTTTGACGGCAAAAGACCGTGATATTGCTCTTGAATACGAAATATTCGACGGCATAAGAAAAACGGTTGCCCAAGCGGCCACCCGTTTTCAAGTAACCGCTTCGGCTATTGCAAGGCTTGATGTAGTTTGCTCTTTTGCCGATGTTGCGGTGCTTAATAACTATGCAAGACCTATTGTCAACAATTCGGGAAGTGTGAATATTAAAGCGGGAAGACACCCTGTTGTTGAGCAGCTGCTTAAAGCGCCCTTTGTATCGAACGACACCTATCTTGATACAAACGATAACCGCTGTGCGATTATTACGGGACCTAATATGGCAGGTAAATCTACATATATGCGCCAAGTGGCGATAATTACTTTAATGGCGCAAATCGGCTCGTTTGTTCCTGCGACAAGTGCCGAAATCGGCGTTGTTGATGCGATTTTTACAAGGGTTGGTGCTTCGGACGATTTGGCTTCGGGACAGTCAACCTTTATGGTAGAAATGAGCGAGGTTGCGAATATTTTGAAACACGCAACTAAAAACAGTTTGCTGATACTTGACGAAATCGGCAGAGGCACCTCTACTTATGACGGAATGTCGATAGCAAAAGCGGTTATCGAATATGTTGCGGATAAGAAGAAATTAGGTGCTAAATCCCTGTTTGCGACACACTATCACGAGCTTACGAATATGGAAACCGAAATGTCGGGAATTAAGAATTACAACATTGCGGTTAAAAAGCGCGGAGACGATATAATTTTCCTTAGAAGAATTGTATCGGGCGGTGCCGATGACAGCTACGGTATTGAGGTTGCGTTGCTAAGCGGTGTGCCGAAGGCAGTAACCGACAGAGCAAAGGCAATTTTGAAGGAAATCGAGTCAAACGGTATTGTAACATATAAGCAGGTGCCTACCGCATCGGCTCAAATACCTATTGAAATGCAAGGCGCACAAGATATACTGAAAGAATTACAAACCATTGATGTAAACACGCTGACACCTATTGAGTCAATGGAAATACTTTTTGATATTGCAAATAAAGCAAAATCAATATAAAAATCAAACTTTTATAAGGTGGTGAAAAAATGCCTAAAATAAATCTTTTACCCAAAGAAATATCCGAGCTTATTGCGGCGGGGGAGGTTGTGGAAAGACCTGCCTCGGTTGTAAAGGAGTTGCTTGAAAATTCGGTTGATGCTAAGGCTAAACATATTACCCTTGAAATTAACCGCGGCGGTATTCTTTATATCCGTGTTACCGATGACGGCGTGGGTATTGCTTTTGAAGATGTACCTGTGGCATTTTTGCGCCATGCTACGAGTAAAATTAAAACCCAAAACGACCTCGACAGAATTTCCTCCTTGGGATTCAGAGGCGAGGCACTTGCGGCTACCGCCTGTGTTTCAAAAATCGAGCTTTATACAAAACAAAAAGAGGATATTTTCGGCACCCACTATAAAATAGAGGGCGGAACCGAAATTTTGTTTGAGGAAAACGGATGTCCCGACGGCACTACCGTTATTGTAAGGGATATTTTTTATAACACCCCCGCAAGAATGAAATTTCTGAAAAAAGATGTAACCGAGGGCAATAGCGTTGCCGCCGTGTTCGAGAGGGTTGCTATGTCCCACCCAGAAATTGCGTTTAAGCTTATAAGGGACGGAAAAACACTGCTCTCCACCTCGGGCGACGGAAAACTTTCCTCCGCAATTTACGGAATTTTGGGCAGAGAAATTTCTTCTTCTATGATACCTGTCGGAAAAAGCGATACCGTTTCGGGATATGTCTGCAAGCCTCAATTTTGCAGAAAATCAAGGGCGGTGCAATACACCTTCTTAAACGGAAGATATGTTCAGTCGAATACCGTTATGGCGGCTTGTGAACAGGCGTATAAAAACAGCGTTATGGTAGGAAAATACCCTGCGTTTGTCTTAAATATAAATATTCCGTTTGATATGGTTGATATAAATGTCCACCCCGCAAAAACACAAGTTAGATTTGCGGACGAAAAGCGAATTTTCGATGCGGTTTATGTTGCGGTTAAAAATGCGATTTTGTCGGGAGATACAAGACCTGAGGTTCGGTTTACCCCGAAAAACAATACCGCCTTCGGCAAGATGTCCACCGAGCAGTATCGCCAAGAGGTTGCGAAAATTCCGAATGATAAAGCAGAGTCGGTTACTATTGCCGAAAAGATATATGCGGCACCTACTAAAACCCATAACGAAAACCGAACGGACTTTGTTTTTAAGAGTGATAACACACCGTTTTTTGAGAGAAAAGATGTTAAGGAATATATTAAAAAGCAAACCGCTGAAAATGTTGATGTTAATATAGAAAAAACCGAAAAAGAGGCATTTTGCCCTATCGAAGCTTCAAAACAGACAGAGCCGACGAAGACGGTTTTGACAAAAGAAACCGAGAAAATCCCCGTGCTCGAAGAAAAGCCGATACGGTATATAGGCGAGGCGTTTTCTACATATATTATTGCCGAAATGGGCGACAGCGTTTATTTGATAGATAAGCACGCCGCACACGAGCGGATAAATTTTAATAAGCTTAAAGAAAACGCAAGGGCTGAATCGCAACAGCTATTGCTGCCGCAAAATGTAAGACTCGGCAGAGATGAGTTTAACGCGGTAATCGAGAATACCGAGCTTTTATTATCGGCGGGCTTTGAGCTTGAAGATTTCGGAAACTCTACCGTTCTTGTAAGGGCTGTTCCCGCTATGCTTTCGGGCGAGGATATTTGCGATATTGTTGTAGAGGCGGCAAAAAATCTTCTTGTTAAGGGAATGCCCAAAAACGAAAAGCTTGATAGAATTTATCATACCGTTGCCTGTAAGGCGGCTATTAAGGGCGGAAATATTACGGGCGATTTTGAGCTTGAAGCACTTGCAAAAACGGTGCTTTCAAGCGACGACATTATGTATTGTCCTCACGGAAGACCTGTGGCATTTAGACTTTCGCAAAAAGAACTTGAAAAACAGTTTGGTAGAATACAATGAGCAAAACAAACCTTATTTGTATTGTAGGTCCTACCGCTTCGGGTAAAACGGCGCTTGGAGTAAGACTTGCAAAAGAGCTTAACGGAGAAATTGTTTCTGCCGATTCTATGCAGGTGTACAAGGGTATGCCTATTGCCTCTGCGGTGCCGACAAAAGAAGAAATGTGCGAAATACCGCACCATTTAATAGAGTTTTTAGAGCCGGACACACAACTGACGGTTGCCGATTATACAAAATCGGCACACGAAAAAATCGCCGATATTGTATCAAGAGGCAAACTGCCTATTTTAGTCGGCGGTACGGGGCTTTATGTGGATTCGCTTGTAAATAATTTAACCTTTACAAACGAAAAAACAAATAGCACTGTCAGGGAAAAGTATGAAAAAATGTATGACGAAATAGGCAAAGAGGAAATGCACAAAAGATTAGGTGCGTTTGACAAAGAGTCTGCCGAAAGAATTTCGCCTAACGATAAAAAAAGACTTGTAAGGGCGTTTGAGATTTTTGAAAATTCGGGGATTACAATGACCGAGCAGTACGAGCTTTCAAAAGAAATCCCCTCTCCTTACAATGTGTTATATATAGGTATAAATTATAAAGACCGCCAAAAGCTATACGACAGAATAAATTTGCGTGTTGATGTTATGGCGCAAAACGGGCTGATAGAGGAAGCCGAAAAAACCTTCCGAAAAAATGCCCAAAAGCTCGGCGGATTTATGGCGATAGGACACAAAGAGTTATTTCCGTATTTTGAAAAAGAAATTTCAAAAGAGGAAGCTCTTGAAAATCTGAAACGCCAAACAAGAAGATATGCCAAAAGACAGCTTACTTGGTTTAACAAAAACGAAAAAATCAACTGGGTTTATCCCGATTTTGACGAAAATGCCTTTGATAAAGCAAGTGAAATCGCAAAAGAGTTTTCAGAGAATAATTAGGAGAGATTGAAATGAAGGAAAATAAAGCACTAAAAATTATTTTTTCGATTATTGTAATAGTGTTTTTTGTGCATCAGATTTATTCTTCATTGTATAATCCCGTTACCACACAAAATGCCGAGTTTTTTACGGCAACCGAGGGTGTAACGACAAATGCCACCGTTATAAGACAAGAGGTTGTAATTACAAACGATATTGCAGGTACATTGCATTATAAAATCGAAAACGGCAACCGAATTGCAAAGGGCGGAACCGTTGCGGATATTTATGATAACGAAACGGCTTCCTTTACCGTAAACCGTCTGGAAGCACTTAACAAAAAGCTTAGCGACATACAGGAAATAAGCGGTTATAATGATGTTGCGGCGGCTGATATTGAACTGCTTAACGAGCGCCTTAGAAATTCGCTTAACAATTTTGTTATGAGCTGTTCGGGAAACAATTTTTCTTCTGCAAACGAAACGGCGGACGAATTTTTGTCTGCCGTCAACCGAAAGCAGTTTGTAACGGGCGAAACTATCGACTTTTCGGCACAGCTTACATCACTTTCAAGCGAAATAGCCTCGGTAAGCGCCGCTCTTTCAAATCCCAAGGCATCTATAAGGGCTGATAGGTCGGGATATTTTATTTCACAGGTTGACGGATATGAAAACACCCTTTCCTGCGACAATATAGGTGCTGTTACGCCCGAAATGTTAGACGAAATAAAGCCGGAAGAAATACCAAACAATGCGATAGGAAAAATCGTAAGCGACTACGATTGGTATATTGCCGCTACTGTTTCGCTTAATGACTCCTTTAAGTATAAGGAGGGCGACTCTCTCCAAATCAAGACATCCCTCAGAAACAATCCCGTTTTGAATGTAACGGTTAAGCAAATAAATGTTTCAAACAAGCAAGATAAGGCCACCGTGATTTTCTCCTGCCAAGAAATGAACAGCGACCTTGCGACTATGCGAAGCGGAAATATTACCATAATAAACAAAGAATATTCGGGACTTAAAGTTTCTAAAAAGGCGCTAAGGGTAGTCGGCGGAAAAACGGGCGTTTATGTAGTTTCGGGACTTAATATCAAGTATGTTAAGGTAAATGTTTTATACAGCAACGACGAATATATTATTTGCGAAAAGGTTGATGAAAACAACAAGAGCGTTTTAAGGCTTTATGACGAGGTTGTAGTGAAAGGAAAAAATTTGTATGACGGAAAAATCATTAACTGACAACTTTGACCTAAACTATAAGGAAATAAAAGAGAATATTAAAAAAGCCGCCGAAAAAATCGGCAAAAGACCGGAGGATATAACTATTCTTGCGGCAACCAAAACGGTAGATGCCGAGCTTATAAACTATGCTATTCAAAACGGTATTGAGTATATCGGCGAAAACAAGGTGCAGGAATTTTTATCAAAAAAGGATTCGCTTTTGCCTTGCCACCGGCATTTTATAGGTCATCTTCAAACCAATAAGGTAAAGGATATTGTTCCGTTTGTCGAGCTTATTCATTCGGTTGACTCTATCCGTCTTGCAAAAGAAATTTCCAAGGTATCAAAAAAGCTTTGCAAGGTTACGGATATTTTGCTTGAAGTAAACATCGGCAACGAAGAAACCAAGTCGGGATTTACGGCACAAGAGCTTATGGAAAATGTCAACGAAATATCCAAGCTTGAAGGCATTTGCATAAGAGGACTTATGGCGATACCGCCTATTTGTGAGAACGAACAGGAAAATATTAAATATTTTGAAGAAATGAACAAACTGTTTATTGACATTAGCAGTAAAAAAATAGATAATAGTAATATAGATATTTTGTCGATGGGGATGTCATCGGATTATTATGCCGCTGTGCTTTCGGGCGCTACTATGGTAAGAATCGGCACCTCACTCTTCGGCAAAAGAGATTACGGTAAGAAATAATTTTAAGGAGATATAAAAATGGGAATTTGGGAAAACATTAAAAACATTATGACTATTCCGGAAGAAGATTTTGATGAGGATTTTGATGAGGTTGCGACTCCCTCGAAAAAAGAAGAGGAACCGCAAAAGCGTGAATCCGCACCTCGCCTTATAAAATCAAAAACCGTAAACGCTTCTTCTGCCGGTTCTTTGCAGGTTGTTCTTGTAAAGCCCGAAAGATTTGATGATGTAAGGGCTATCGCCGACCACCTTAACGCAGGAAAAACCGTTGTTTTGAACCTTGAAATTGCCAACCGTGAGGAATCACGCAGAATAGTTGACTTTTTAAGCGGTGTTGCCTACGCTAATCACGGAAACATAAGAAAGGTTGCTGTCAGCACATTTATTATAGTTGCCAATAATGTTGATGTTATGGGCGAACTTATGCTTGACGAATTTGACGAGGGCAAGCTTTATTTCTAATGGATAAAAATATTTTTTTTGCGAGAATTGAGGACAGAATAAACTCTTGCAGAAAAAAAGACACTCCTTGCTTTTTCGGGTTTTTGACCGAGTCGGAGGCGACTGTTTCAAAAGAGATTTTGGAAAAATCGGGTGTGAAATATGAATTTTTCGGGGGCTTTCCCGAATGTAGCAGGACATATCTTGCGGTGTTGCCCGAGTGGTGCGAAAATGCCGAATTCCCTGTTTGCGCCATAACCTTTGAATACCGAAAACAAGACCGGCTTTCGCATAGGGACTTTTTAGGTGCCTTAATGTCGCTTGGTATAGCAAGAGAAAAAATCGGCGATATTTTGGTAGAGGACGGCCGTGCGGTTGTCTTTTGCGAAAAGGATATTTGCGGGTTTATTATCTCGCAAATAAATAAAGTCGGTAATGTGGGTGTAACTCTAACCGAGGGCTTTAATATGCCGTTGCCCGAGCTTGGCAAAAAAGAGTTGTTTTGCGAAACTGTGGCATCTACGAGAATGGACTGTATCGTTTCGGCTCTTTGCAACACATCAAGAAGTAAGGCGCTTGAAATTATCGGCGAATCGTTTGTTTGTGTTAATTCCTTTTTGTGCGAAAAGCCCACAAGACAAATTCTTTCGGGTGATAGAATATCAATAAGAAAACACGGGAAATTTAATATTGTTTCGGTAGATGACCTATCTAAAAAGGGTAGAGTTATCTTAAAATATGAAAAATATATTTAATGGGGTAAAAAATATGCTTTCATCACAAGAAGTTAGAAATGTAACCTTTTCAAACGCAATGGGAGGTTACAGAAAAGACGAGGTTGACATTTTTCTTGACAAGGTAGAGGTAGATTACGAAAAGTACGAAAAATTATTAGAAACTCAAAATGCAAGAATAAGTGAACTTGAAGCGCAAATCGGCGAACTTAAAACCTCGCAAAACAGTATCCAAAATGTTTTGCTTAGTGCTCAAAAGCTTGCCGACCAAATTGTTGACGAGGCAAAGGTGAAATCTCAGCAAATCATAAATGATGCGCAACAAAACATTACCGACCTTACCGAAAAGAGCAAAATGCTTGCGGGCGAGTTTGACGCAAAGGCAACCGAGAAAAAAGAAAGGCTTGAAAACGACCTTAACGATATTATTAAGGTTGCCGAAAATAAAAAGGCTGCGGTTGAGGCGGCTACTGCCGATAGTGTTAAAAAGCAACAAGAGCTTTTTGATAGCTTAAAGCGTGAAATGTCGTCGTTTAAGGATGATGTTATCCGTAAGTATAAGGAGCATTTAGAGCTTTTGTCTTCGTTGCCCTCTTTTGCGGAGGTTGACCCGAAGACTGCGGCGCAAATTGCCGACAGAGCTTTTGAGGACGAGGCAAAAGAAAAACTCCCCGAAACCGAAGAAACAGAAGAAGCTCCCGAAACCGATAAAGCAGAGGAAATAACAGACGATGCTGACGAGATTTCGGAAGAAACCGATGAAATTGAGTTGCCCGAAGACGAAACCGAGGACGAAAAAGAATTCAAGTCGGGCTTTACTATTATTGATTCCGAAGAATTAGACTGATATTTAGGAGAAACTTAATGATTTCTTATATTCTTGCCGTTTTGGTTGCGATTTTAATTGTGGGTGCCGACCAATATACAAAAATGATAGTCAATTCAACAATGATAAACGGAAAGTCAATCACCTTTATTAAGGGTATTATTGATTTTACCTATGTTGAAAATTCGGGTAGCGCTTGGGGAATGTTAAGCGGTCATACTTGGATTTTAATTGCCGCTACATTTGTTATTATGTTGGTGCTGATAGCTTTGCTTCTCAAATACGGCGTTAAAAACAAATTGCTCTTTTGGGCAACCGTTTTGGTACTTGCGGGCGGAATAGGTAATATGATTGACCGTGTTTTCCGCGGCGGCAAGGTTATTGACTTTTTACAGTTTGCTTTTTGGAAAGATTTTCCGGTCTTTAATATTGCCGATTGTGCCGTTGTTATCGGCGCGGGAATGATGGTACTGTATTTTGTTATTGACATAATTAAAGAAAACAAGGCAAAAAGAGAAAACGGCGAAAGTGTTTCCCAAAATGGAGAAAATTGAGCTTGTATATGACGGCGATGAAAGTCGCCGTCTTGATGTGTTTATTGCTGAAAGCACGGATATTACCCGCTCTCGGGCGATAAAGCTGATAGATGACCTTTGTGTTTTGGTAAACGGTAAAAATGTGCCTAAAAACACAAAGCTTAAATATGGCGATAGGCTTGAAATAACCACGCCTGATGCTACCGAATACGAGGCGAAGCCCGAGGATATTCCGCTTGATATTATATATGAGGACGACGACCTTTTGGTTGTTAATAAGCCAAAGGGTATGGTGGTGCACCCCGCTGTCGGAAACTTTGAGGGTACGCTTGTTAATGCGATTATGTTTCATTGCGGTAACTCACTTTCGGGTATTAACGGGGTTATGCGACCGGGAATTGTACATAGAATTGATAAAAACACGAGCGGACTTTTAATGGTTGCAAAAAACGACCGTGCGCACCTATGTCTTGCCGAGCAAATCAAAGACCATAGCTTTACAAGAGAGTACGAGGCTATTGTTTACGGCAACATAAAAGAGGATACGGGTACAATAAACGCTCCTATCGGCAGGCACCCCGTAAAGCGTAAGCAAATGGCGGTTACCGATAAAAACAGCAAAGAGGCAATTACCGATTTTACTGTTTTGAAGCGGTTCGGAAGCTTTACTCATATAAGACTTAAACTTAATACCGGCAGAACTCACCAAATAAGAGTGCATATGTCTTATATCGGGCATCCCGTTGCGGGGGACGAGGTTTACGGACCTAAGAATGTCATAACCGAGCTAAACGGACAATGCCTACACGCAAAAAAATTAGGGTTTGTTCACCCGAACGGTAAATATATGGAGTTTGAAAGTGAACTCCCCGATTATTTTAATTGGTTTTTGCAAAAATGTGAAAACGAGGCAAACAAATAGTTTTATGCAGAAAACGGCGTTGTCGCCGATTTCATAGATTATTTAACAGATTTAAGGAGAAAATGATGGACAAGGTATCAAAACTCGAACTTCAAAAAGTTGCCTGTAAAGTCAGAATGGGTATTATTGAGGGCGTTCATGCCGCAAAGGCAGGACATCCGGGCGGTTCGCTTTCGTGCGCCGATATACTTACATATCTTTACTTTAAGGAAATGAAAATCGACCCGAAAAATCCGAAATGGGAGGACCGAGACAGATTTGTTTTGTCAAAGGGACACGCCGCACCTGCGCTTTATGCCGTATTGGCACAAAGGGGTTTCTTTGATGAAAAGGAATTGCTTGGACTTCGCCAAATCGGAAGTATGCTGCAAGGACATCCCGACCTTAAAAACATACCGGGCGTTGATATGTCAACCGGCTCTTTGGGACAGGGAATTTCAGCGGCGGTTGGTATGGCGCTTTCTGCTAAACATTTCGGCAACGATTATAAGGTTTATGCCGTTTTAGGCGACGGCGAAATAGAGGAAGGTCAAGTTTGGGAGGCCGCTATGTTTGCCGGCAACCGCAAGTTAAACAACCTTGTCGTATTTATTGATAACAACAATCTTCAAATTGACGGCACTATCGAAGAGGTAAACTCCGCAAATCCTATTGACAGGAAATTTGAAGCATTTAACTTTAATACCTTTGTTATTGACGGTAATGATTTTGATGAGATTGAGGCAGTTCTCAAAAAAGCCGAAAGCTCGGATAAGCCGGTTGCCATTATAGCAAAAACCGTTAAGGGTAAGGGCGTTTCGTATATGGAAAACGCCGTAAATTGGCACGGTGCTGCTCCTAATGATGAGCTTTATGAGCAAGCAATGCAAGAACTAAATGCCGCTTATGCGGAGCTTAATTAAGGGAGGCAAAGAATATGTCAGAGGTTAAAAGTGTTGCAACAAGAGTGGGCTACGGCGAGGCTCTTGTTGAGCTTGGAAATGTTCGTGATGACTTTATTGTAATGGATGCCGACCTTGCGGCCGCTACACAAACGGGTATGTTCAAAAAGAATTTTCCCGATAGATTCTATGATTGCGGTATTGCGGAACAAAACCTTATGGGTATTGCCGCCGGAATTGCTACAACGGGCAAAAAGGTTATAGTAAGCTCGTTTGCTATGTTTGCGGCAGGCCGTGCCTTTGAGCAGGTTAGAAACTCTATCGGTTATCCTCATCTTAATGTGGTAATCGGTGCTACCCACGCCGGAATTTCGGTTGGCGAGGACGGTGCTACACACCAATGCTGTGAGGATATTGCTCTTATGCGAACAATACCCGGTATGACTATTATAAATCCGGCTGATGCTACCGAGGCTCGTATGGCTGTTTTTGCGGCATTAGACTGCGACGGTCCTGTTTATTTGAGATTCGGCAGACTTGCCGTTCCGATTATTTTCGATGACAATTATAAGTTTGAAATCGGCAAGGGTGTTGAGCTTAAAGAAGGTAATGATGTTACGATTATTGCTACCGGACTTATGGTAAACGAGGCTCTCCAAGCTCACGAGCTGTTAAAGGCGGAGGGTATAAATGCCCGTGTTATTAATATGGCTACCATTAAGCCTCTTGATAAGGAAATCGTTATTAAGGCGGCAAAAGAAACCGGCGCTATTGTTACTGCCGAGGAACATTCCGTAATCGGCGGTCTCGGAAGTGCTGTCGGCGAGGTTGTCGGCGAGGAATGTCCCGTTCCGGTTGTAAAGCTCGGTGTTTATGATGTATTCGGTCATTCGGGACCGGCACCTAAACTTCTTGACGAATTCGGACTTCGTGCCGTAAATATTGCAGAAAAAGCAAAGAAAGCAATCGCTCTTAAAAAATAACCTATATTATCGGGGTTCTAAAACAACAGCAGATAAAAACAGCAGTATGTAGATAAGCTTACAAACTGCTGTTTTGTTATATTATTTAGATATAGCGGGAAGCGAGAGTAGTTTTCTAACTCTATTTTGTATATGCTTTTCAATCGCCGTCAAGCGTTCTTCGGGTAAATTTATACTTGGATGACGGGTGAATCTAAAATCAATCAGTTTTCGGAGTTGGTTTTTTTGTTTTACTCCCATAATTTCGGTGCAAATACTCTCATAGGACACGCCGTAAGGATTTGAACGGGTTTTGGCATATCATATTTGATAACGCATGTCAAGAATGTCTATTTAATTTTAATAATAGAGTAAGTTCTCAAACTAAATGCAACTTAATATTGCACTGTTATATTTAGTTTGAAAATTTACTTCTGTTTTTTTACAGCCCCCTTTTTTGACTTGATTGACAATGCAAATGATTTTGTGGTAAAATAACATAAAGAGGTGTTGCGCTTTTGTTTGAACAATATATTGACATTGAAAGAATGGAACAGTTGGTTGATTTGTTCGGAAATTTTGATAGTAATATTAACCGTATTGAAAAGCAATACGGCGTTAAAATTACATCCTATTCGGGACAAATTAAGGTGTGCGGAGAAACCGAAAATGTGTCAAAAGCCGAGAGGGCGATTAAATGCCTTATCGCTATGATAAATAAGGGCGAAACCATAAATGAACAGTCGGTAACTTCGGTTATTGATATGGTTGATGACGGAAGCGAAGCCGAGCTTGATAAGCTTATTGATTCCGACTGTATTTGCGTAACCTCTAAGGGAAAGCCCGTAAAACCCAAAACATTAGGACAGAAAAAATATATCGAGGCTATTAAGAAAAATACCGTTACGATAGGTGTAGGCCCCGCGGGAACGGGAAAAACCTATTTGGCGGTAGCTCTTGCGGTGTCGGCTTTCAGAGCTAAAACCGTAAACCGAATTGTTTTAACCCGTCCTGCGGTAGAGGCGGGAGAAAAGCTCGGTTTTTTGCCGGGCGACCTGCAACAAAAGGTTGACCCGTATTTAAGACCGTTGTATGATGCGCTTTTTGATATGCTTGGTGCCGAAAACTTTAACCGCTGTCATGAGCGGGGAGATATTGAGGTAGCACCTCTTGCCTATATGAGGGGCAGAACTCTTGATGACAGTTTTATTATTCTTGATGAGGCGCAAAATACCACAAGAGAACAAATGAAAATGTTTTTAACCCGTTTGGGATTTAATTCAAAAATAGTAGTTACGGGCGATGTTACTCAAATTGACCTCCCCGACGGCAAAAAATCGGGACTTAAACAAGCCGTTCAAATTCTTAAAAATATTGAGGGAATTGAAACCGTTAAGCTTACCGCAAAGGATGTTGTAAGGCATAGGCTTGTCGGAGATATAATTAAGGCATACGAAAAGGATAATAAACGCAATGAAGGTTAAGGTTAGTATTGTAAATAGGTATAAGGACGAAAAAATTTCGGCAGACACAAAGAATTTGGTAAAAAAAGCTTGTAAAGCGGTGCTTGAATATGAAAATTTTCAAAAGGACGCGCAGGTTGATGTTACATTTGTGGATGACGGCGAAATAAAACAGCTTAACACAAATTTCAGAGGTATTGAAAAATCGACCGATGTACTGTCTTTTCCGCTCGGCGAAAACGGGGAGTATGACATAAACCCCGAAAATAACGCCTGTATGCTCGGCGATGTCATTATTTCGGTTGACCACGCCAAAGCCCAAGCCGACTTGTACGGACACGGAATTGAGCGGGAAATAGCGTTTTTGACCGTTCATTCTATGCTCCATTTATTAGGCTATGACCATATAAACAACGAAACGGAAGAAAGAATAATGCGAGAAAAACAAAATGCCGTTTTAGACGGTATGGGACTCTCGGTTAAAAAGGTGTAATGATGAGCGAAAAATCGGTTTTTGTAACTATTGTCGGACGGTCAAATGTCGGAAAATCCTCTATAATGAATAAAATGCTGGGACAAAAAATTGCCATTGTTTCCAACAAGCCTCAAACTACCCGTACGAGAATTATGGGTGTTTTGACAAAGGGCGAAAGCCAGTTTGTCTTTATTGATACTCCGGGACTTCATAAGCCTAAAAACCTTTTGGGCGAAAATATGATGAAGGCGGTAAAGGACGGAATGGCGGATGTTGATGCGGTGGTTTTGGTGGTTGACGCGAAGCCTCACTTTACGGTTGATGCGGATAATATTCCGAGTGCCGAATTAGAGCTTATTGATAGAATTAAGGAAAGAAAACTGCCGGCTATTCTTGCTATTAACAAAATAGACCTGCTTGTAAACAAGGAAGAAATCTTAAAGCTTATTACCCTTTATTCCTCACTGCATAATTTTGATGCTGTGGTGCCCTTGTCGGCAAAAACGGGAAACGGCATTGATATTTTACTTTCCGAAATCAAAAGCTATGAAAAGGATGCGCCCCACTTTTTCCCCGATGACGAAATAACCGACCAATCCGAAAAGGTAATGGTTGCCGAAATTATAAGAGAAAAGCTTTTAAGAAGTCTTGCAAAAGAAATTCCGCACGGCATTGCGGTTGATATAGAAAAGTTTTACGAAACCGACACAAGTAAGGGAGAGCCGATACTTAATGTCGAGGCGGTTGTCTTTTGCGAAAAGGATTCTCATAAGGGAATTATCATAGGCAAGGGCGGACAGGGACTTAAAAATATCGGCTCAAAGGCAAGAGAGGATATTGAAAGATTTTTCGGTATTCGTGCCAATGTAAAGATATGGGTTAAGGTTAAAGAGGGTTGGAGAAACAACCGCGGAATGATTCACGCATTCGGTCTTGACATTGACAAAAATTAACTGCATATCGAAAAAATAAACCCAAAAAACTTACAAATAATAGAGTTTGTGAGGAAGTGGTTTTTTGAACGAGCAGGAGTTATGGCTTAAATTTTTAATAAGCGGTAAACCGCAGGACTATATAAATTTTACTAACAAAAGATATGAAAATTCAGGAGGCGATTCGCTTGAAAACCGTAACAAACGGATTAGTAATAAAAGAAACGAATTTGGGCGAAGCCGACCGACTGATTACAATTCTTACCGCTGATAACGGCATAATAAAGGCGTATGCGAGCGGTGCAAAAAGCATAAAGTCAAAACGGGGAAGCGCCACGGGACTTTTATCGTATTCAAATTTTGCTCTTTCAAAAAAGGGCGATACATATAGGGTAAGCGAAGCGACACCCATTAAGATTTTTTTCGGTGCGGGAGAGGATATTTACAACCTTACGGTAGCGCAGTATTTTTGTGAGCTTTGCTCGGTTTTCGAGCCGAGCGGTAACTCGGCGGAGGAGTTTTTAAGACTTGTTCTTAATTCGCTGTATTTTCTGACCGAAAAGAAAAAACCGCCCCTTATATTAAAGGCGATTACCGAATTTCGAATTGCCGCAATTTCGGGATACTGTCCGAGCCTTGTTGCCTGTGATACCTGCGGAAAATTCGAGGACGGCTTGATGCACTTTGATTTAAGCAACGGAAAAATCTACTGCAACGACTGTAATACGGAAAACTCGAATATTAAGATTAACAAAACCGTTATGACCGCTATGCGACATATCGTATATTCTCCGTTTGAAAGACTTTATTCTTTCAACATACCTAAGGATTATGAGGAAGCGCTTTCGGATGTTACCGAAAGATATATTGTTTATCAAACCGACCGTAAATTTACAACACTTGAATTTCTGAAACTCATAAAATGAGGATAATTTAATGGACTTTAATTTTCAAAAACACGCAAAAACATTAGAACTTAACAGTGTACTTGAACGCCTTTCACAAGAGGCGCTTTCTCCGCTTGCAAAGCAAAAAATAACCGAGCTTTCCCCGAAAAACGATTTTGAGGATGTTAAGAGGCTTTTAAGCGAAACCGAAGATGCGCATATACTTATTTCACGCTTTTCCGCCCCCTCGCTCTATGCTGACGGCGACATTCCTTTAATAATTTCAAGATGTAAGCTTAATTCTTCTCTTTCGGTTCACGAGCTTTTGACGGTTTGCGATTTGCTTCGTGTTGTAAGAACCGCAAAGGAGTGGAGAGCAAACTGTATAGGAAGCGGCGAACTGCTTATTGACCGCTATTTCGGTGAGCTTTATCCGAACAAGCATTTAGAGGATAGAATTAACTTTGTTATTAAGTCGGAGGACGAAATATACGATAAAGCATCCTCGGCACTTTACGATATAAGAAGAAAAAAATCGGCTTGCTCCTCAAAGGTTAAGGATTTGCTTGATAAAATTGTAAGAGGCTCTACCGCTAAATATTTAAGAGAGGCAATAGTAACCCAAAGGGACGGAAGATATGTAGTACCCGTAAAAATCGAGCATAAGGGCGAGGTAAAGGGTATTGTTCACGACACCTCTTCAACCGGCTCTACGGTTTTTATTGAGCCTATGAGCGTTGTTGAGGCAAACAACGAAATGAGGGTGCTTGAACTTAAAGAAATTGAAGAAATAGCAAGAATTTTAGCCGAGCTTTCGGCAGAGGTTGCGGATTTTTGCGATACTATTGCGAAATCCTTTGAGGCGGTAATCGAGCTTGATATTATCTTTGCAAAGGCAAAGTATGCTTACAATATCGGCGGAAGTGTGCCCAAACTTAATAACAACGGAAACATATTCTTAAAAAGGGCAAGGCATCCGCTTATAGCTCAAAAAAAGGTTGTTCCCGTAACCGTGGGAGTCGGCAAGGACTATGATACACTTGTGATTACGGGACCAAATACGGGCGGTAAAACCGTAACCCTTAAAACTATCGGACTTTTTTGTCTTATGACTATGTGCGGACTTATGATTCCCGTTGATGACGGCAGTGAGGTTGCGGTGTTCGGTAAGATTTTTGCCGACATCGGCGATGAGCAGTCGATAGAGCAGTCTTTATCAACCTTTTCGTCGCATATGGTTAATATTGTTTCTATTTTGAAAAACTGCGATAATAATTCGCTTGTTTTGTTTGATGAGCTTTGCGCCGGTACCGACCCGGTTGAGGGTGCGGCAATAGCAAAGTCGATTTTAATGAATTTAGCCGAAAAGGGTGTCAAAACGGTTGCTACTACACACTATCCCGAGCTTAAAGCCTATGCGCTTGACTCGTATAGGGTTGAAAACGCGGCTTGTGAGTTTGATGTTGAAACACTTCGCCCTACCTATAAGCTAATCGTGGGAATACCCGGCAGCTCAAATGCTTTCGCAATTTCTAAAAAATTAGGTCTTTCGGACGGTATAATCGAAATTGCAAAGGGAGAGCTTTCCGAAGAAGATGTTCGGTTTGAAAGGTTGGCGTCAACCCTTGAAATCGAGAGAAAGAAAGCCGAGGAAGAAAGAATTGCCGCCACTCGCCTTAAAAGTGAAATAGAGGCGTCTAAAAAGCGGTATGATGAGCTTGAAAACGAGCTTAAAAAAAGCCAAAAGAAAATTGTCGAGGACAGTCGAAGAAAAGCGAATGATATTATCGAGGATGCTCGAAACCGCTCAGCAATTCTTCTTAACGAGCTTGAAGAGATGAAGAAGAAATTTAATGCGGAAAATTCTTCAAAAATTACTGAAAATGCCCGAAAGCTCTACAAAAAAGCCATCGGCGAAATGGAAGATACGGCTGACCCTATCGAGAATGAGACTGCGGGAGAAAAGCTTACAAAACCGCCTAAATCAGGGGATATTGTCGTAATTGCCTCTATCGGCAGAGATGCTACCGTTATTGAGGTGAATGAGAAAAACAAGAAGGCACTTGTAATGTCCGGCTCTATGAAAATGTGGGTGGGCTTTGACGGGCTTTTGTTTAAGAAATCAAAGCCGAAGCAGGAAATAGGCAAGACAAGAAATGTGTCGGGTATAAAATCAAGAGCCGAGCGAAATGTTTCGGGCGAAATTGACCTAAGAGGTATGGCAAGTGATGAGGCGATTTTAGAGCTTGACAGGTATATAGACCAAGCCGTTTTGTCCGGAATTACGATTATTACGATTATTCACGGCAAAGGCACAGGCGTTTTGAGAAAAGCGGTACATTCCTATCTTAAAGGCAATAAGAGTATAAAATCTTTTAGGCTCGGTGTTTTCGGTGAGGGCGAAATGGGAGTTACTATTGCCGAAATAAATTAGAAATTTAATATATAATAAAAGAATAAATCACCCGTTTTGTTAAAGAATACAAATGGGTGATTTTTTATGATTAAAAAAATAATAACCGGCGTAATAACCTTTGTTTTGTGCTCGTGCGTTTTGCTTTGCGGTGCATACGCATATCTTACTAACAAAACAAAAAATTCAACCGAAAAAAAGGTAAAAGCCGAAAAAACAGATGAGCCTTATGAAAAAAGTCTGCCTGATGATGCGGGTGTTTTAATTTCTATGGATGATGAGCTTGGAATTTTGGTTTATCTTGATTTTGAAGACGAGTCTATTAAGGCGGTAATTACGGATGATGTCAAAAAAGCAAGAAAGGGAGAGTACGGCTATACCGTAGATTACACCGTTTATGCCGACTTTAATTTGCTTTCGGGTTTTGTTGACAGGATAGGCGGAATTGATATTGAGATAGAGGAAGAAAAGGTGCGCCTTACGGGAGTTCAGGTGGCGGAATATCTTTCGGACAACGATACAAAAGAGTTAAGAAAAGAGGTTATCAAGGCGATTACCTCAACAATTTCTTCTAACGACATTACACGAAGCGACTTGGTTTATATAATCGAAAACTGCGATAGCACAGAATTGTCCCTGCCCGACTGTTTTTATTGGTCGGAGTATTTAGGGGAAATGTGCAAAAATGTAACGGTAGTCGATATGACTTAATATTATTAAGTTTGAAAGCCGAGAAGTTTATTATTTTAACAAAACCGCTTAATAATGTTTTGTGAATATGGAATTATCGTAATCCGTTGACATAGAAAAATATAGTTGTATAATATTTATTATATTGTTTTCGGAGGAATAATTTTGGGCAACACAAAAATAAACGAAATATTCGGCGATAATGTTTTTAATGACTCGGTTATGAAAGAGCGTTTGCCGAAAGAAACCTATGAGTTATTAAAGGATGCCGCCGTTTCGGGCAAGTCTATTGACAACGATATTGCGGGTACGGTTGCACTTGCTATGAAAGAGTGGGCTATCGAAAAGGGCGCTACTCATTTTACACATTGGTTTCAACCTATGACCGGAATTACCGCCGAAAAACACGATAGTTTTATAGCACCTACCGGAGACGGACATATTATTATGGATTTTTCGGGAAAAGAGCTTATTAAGGGTGAGCCGGATGCGTCTTCGTTTCCCTCGGGCGGACTTCGTGCCACATTTGAGGCAAGAGGATATACCGCTTGGGACCCAAGCTCGTTTGCCTTTGTTAAGGATAATACACTTTGTATTCCTACTGCCTTTTGCTCTTACGGAGGTGAGGCGCTTGACCAAAAGACACCGCTTCTTCGCAGCATGCAGGCGGTTGGTAAACAAGCCCTTCGTATCGTAAAGCTTTTCGGTATGGATGACGTTACAAGTGTCTTGACAACGGCAGGTCCCGAACAGGAATATTTTTTAGTGGATAAAGAGCTTCTTAATAAGCGCCCCGACCTTGTTTATTGCGGAAGAACCTTGATGGGTGCCGTACCTCCGAAGGGACAGGAAATGCACGACCATTATTTCGGCGTAATTAAACCCCGTGTTGCCGCGTTTATGAAAGAGCTTGACGATGAGCTTTGGCGGCTTGGTGTACTTGCTAAAACCGAGCATAACGAGGCTGCCCCCGCACAGCACGAATTAGCGCCTATTTTTACAACAACAAATATTGCCGCCGACCATAATCAGCTAACAATGGAGCTTATGAAAAAAATCGCCGACAAGCACGGACTTGTTTGCCTTTTGCACGAAAAACCGTTTAAGGGTGTAAACGGAAGCGGTAAGCATAACAACTGGTCGCTTGCTACAAACACGGGTGTAAACCTGTTAAATCCCGGCAAAAATCCAAGCGACAATAAGCTTTTTCTGCTTTGCCTTGCGGGTGTTGTAAAAGCGGTTGATACCCATCAGGATTTACTTCGCATTTCCTCCGCTACCGCAGGTAACGACCATAGATTAGGCGGTGCCGAAGCACCACCTGCCATTATTTCTATGTATTTAGGCGAGGAATTAACAGATATTTTAGAGGCTGTCGAAAACGGTGTTCACCACGACGACCGCCACAAAATTAAAATGAGTATCGGTGCGGAGGCTATTCCGTACATAAAAAGGGACAACACCGATAGAAACAGGACTTCGCCTTTTGCTTTTACGGGTAACAAGTTCGAGTTCAGAATGTTGGGCTCGGCGTCATCTATATCCGATACAAATGTTATGATGAATACTATGATGGCGGATGTTTTTTGCGAATTTGCCGACAGACTTGAAAATGCCGGCAACTTTGAGGAAGAGGTTACTGCTATTATTCGTGAGTCGGTGCGTGAGCATAAGAGAATTATATTTAACGGCGACGGATATTCTGACGAATGGCAGGAGGAAGCAAAGAAAAGAGGCTTGTTAAACCTTAAAAGCACACCCGATGCTATTCCTATGCTTTGTGATGGCAAAAATGTCGAAATGTTTGAAAGACATAAGGTGTTTAACCAAACCGAGCTTCGTTGCCGTGCCGATATTTCGCTTGAAAATTATGCAAAGGTAATACATATCGAGGCACTGACTTTAAGCGAAATGGTAAGGCGTGATATTATGCCCGCTATCAGTAAAACTATTTTCCGCCTTTGCAGAACGGCTGATGAAAAGCAAAGAATTTTACCCTCGAAGCTTTGCCGTTATGAAAAGGATTTAGTTGAAAGACTTTCGGAGTGCAACGAGAAAATTTATTCTTTTGTGTCCGAGCTTGACGAAAAATCGGCTGATGCTAAACATACTGCCGAGCCGTTAGAGAGAGCAAATAAGTATAAGGAAAATGTTTTAACTCTTATGGAGGAAATAAGGAAAGTAACCGATACCGCCGAAACATTGGTGGCAAGAGAGGATTGGCCTTACCCGACCTACGGAGACCTGCTTTTCAAAATTTAATAATAGCCAAAGCTAAAAACAAAGCCGTGTGTTTTCAAGGAAAGTCTTCCGAAAAAGCACACGGCTGTTTGTAATTTTATTAAGTATTATATTGTCGTGTTAAAATCAAATTAACACTTTTGAGCAAGCTCGAAAACCTTTGCGGGAAGCTCGTCGTCATCGCAGGAAATAGTGAATACAAACTCAACATCATCTATCTTTGCAACTCTTTCCAAAAATGCCGTAAGCTCATCATAGTTGCGAGAGCCGATACGAAGTGTAGCATCACCGAAAATATGTGTAACATCATTGTTGCCCGACTTGATACCTGCAAGCATTCCGTAATATTCGCCGTAGCCGGAAATACCGAAATCGCAAGAATCAATAAGGCGAGCCTTATGTGTAACGGAGAAGGTCAATACATCGCCCTTTTCAATGCAAACAACATTGCCGAGGCTTGTGTTTGCGGCTTCGTTAACCATTTCCACTAATTTTTTGGTTTTTCCTGAACCTTTTTTGCCGGTAATAATTTTAATCATAATTATTGCTCCTTTATGTTTAATACCGCCGATTAAAGCGGTTATTTACGAAATTATTTGCCGAGACGGGCTTCCAAAGATGCCTTTTGGTCTTCATATCCGGGCTTACCTAAAAGCGCAAACATATTCTTTTTGTAGCTTTCAACACCCGGTTGGTCAAACGGATTTACGCCGAGCATATAGCCCGAAATCGCACAAGCCTTTTCAAAGAAGTAAATAAGGCGACCTAAATTTTCCTCGTCAGCCTTGTCAAGTTCAATTACAAGGTTGGGAACATTGCCGTCGGTATGCGCCAAAACGGTTCCCTCAAAAGCTTTTTCGTTTACGAAGGACATAGTTTTTCCTGCAAGGAAATTAAGTCCGTCGCCGTTAGTTTCTTCGGTTTCGATTACAACATCGTCGCCGTTGTCCTTAATGTTTACAATAGTTTCAAACATAAGACGGCTACCGTCTTGAACAAACTGTCCCATAGAGTGCAAATCGGTAGAGAATGTAACGCTTGCAGGGAAAAGTCCCTTATTATCCTTGCCCTCACTCTCGCCGAAAAGTTGTTTGAACCACTCGGACATCATAGTAAATCTCGGCTCGTATGATACTAAAAGCTCAATAGATTTACCCTTTCGGTAAAACGCATTTCTTATTGCGGCATAGGTATAGCAGGGGTTTTTATACATATCCTTTTCGCTATAATCCTTTTGCGCATCGGCAGCGCCTTTCATAAGCTTGTCAATATCGGCACCCGCAGCGGCAATAGGTAACAAGCCGACAGCGGTCAAAACCGAAAATCTACCGCCGACATCATCGGGAATCACAAAACATTCGTAACCCTTTTCGTCAGCCAACTGTTTAAGGGTACCTCTTGCCTTATCGGTAGTGCAGTAAATACGGCTTGCTGCCTCTTTTTCGCCATAGCGTTCTTCAAGTAACTTTCTAAACACTCTAAACGCAACGGCAGGCTCGGTAGTAGTACCCGATTTTGAAATAATATTAACCGAAACACGCTTGTTTTCGCACATTTTTATAAGGTCGGACAAATTAGCACCGCTAATACTGTTTCCGGCAAAATAAATTTCCGGAGCGTTGCCTCTTAACTGATTATAATACTGTCCCTTCAAAAATTCGATAGCGGCACGGGCACCTAAATAGGAACCGCCGATACCGATAACAATAAGAATATCGCTGTCGCTTCTGATTTTGTCGGCAGCCTTTTTAATTCTTGCAAACTCCTGCTTATCGTAATTTTCGGGAAGCTCTACCCATCCTAAAAAGTCGTTTCCGAGTCCCGACTTTGTTTCAATAAGGTTATGAGCGGCAGATACTTGCGCTTCAAGGCCCTTAATATCGTTTTCTCTAATAAAATCTTTTGCATAATTGCTGTTAAACCTAAGTCCCATTTTGCCTAAAACTTCCTTTTTCAAAACCATATTTTGTTATTTCTTATATTCATTCTACAATATTTTCTCTCGCTTTTCAAGTATAAAAAGATTTATTTACAAAAAGTTTACTTAAATTTCAAAAAGGCCTTTGATAATCCACGAAAGCGTGACGGAATATTTAATCTTTTCAACACTCTCTTTTGCCGTAATATCCATTTTTCCTATCTGTTCCTTGCCTAAATACACATCGACACTTCCGATAACATCCCCTTTTTTAACAGGTGCGTTTACAAAACTTTTCAAATTTACCGTTTGGGTTGTATTATTTATCTCGGTTTTCTTCATTAAAAGCCGTAAATCCTCTTTTATTTCTCCCTTAACCGATTTTTTTACCCCGTCATTAACCGAAGTTGTAAATTCCGACTCGTTTTGGGTAGGCTTTATTGTTTCGTATGAAAAGTTGGAAAATCCGAAGTCGAGCATTTTTTTAGCCGCCGAAAAGCGTTCCTTTGAATTTACCGCTCCCATAACAACCGCAACAAGCTCGGTGCCGTTCCGCTCACAAGTGGCACTGAGGCAACAACCCGCTTTTGAGGTGGTGCCGGTTTTAAGTCCCGTCGTTCCCTCGTAAAATCTTACAAGCTTATTCGTGTTCACAAGCTCACTTTCGCCGTCTCTTAAACTGTCCATCCATATAGTTGTGTATTTTTTAATAAGCGGGTGCTTTATAAGCTCACTCGACATAATCGCCACATCATAAGCGGTTGTGGTGTGCCCGTCCTCGTCAAGCCCGGTACAGTTCTTAAAGACGGTGTCTTTCATACCCAATTCCTTTGCTTTTTTCTCCATAAGCGACACAAACGCCGACTCGCTACCCGCAATTTTTTCGGCAAGTGCCACCGTAGCATCGTTTGCCGAGGCTACCGTTACGGCTTTAAGGAGGTCGCCTACCGTCATATTTTCTCCCTCTTTAAGCCAAATTTGTGAGCCTCCCATTTTAGAGGCGGTTTCACTTGCGGTTACAATTTCTTTTTCGGTAATTTGCTTTTTTTCGATTGCCTCCATAAACAAAATAAGCGACATAATCTTTGTAATAGAGGCGGGAGAAACTATTTCCCCCGAGTTTTGCTCGTATAGAATTTCCTTACTGTTTGCCTCAATAAGAATTGCGCTTTTTGCATTTATCTCTAAATTTGCACCGATTACCAAATTTGCGCCCGTGGTAACAATCGGCTCGTCAATATCGGATATATCCGATTCGCTCGAAACGGTTTTTGCCGACACGCCTACACAAAAAATCAAGCTTATGCAAAGTATTAGCGATACAACCTTAAAAATTTTCATAATGCATCCCCCTTAATAAGAGGATATGAAAAGAGTTTGTAATAAATGTCAAATAATATATGCGACAGCCGAAGAAAGAATAACAAGGCAGGATATTACGGCTTTTTCTTTTCCGATATTCATTTTTTTAAGCAAAATCCGTGCGGTGTGGGTGCATACCGCAACCTTTACGATATTTGAAAAGAAGAAAATAAAGTAGGCAAAGCCGTCCATTCGGGTTAAAAGGTTGCCGGTTGTTACAACACTAATGCTCATAGGATATGCAAAGTCCATTTTCGAGGCTCCGTAAAGCGAAAAGGTAAGCACCGAGCTTAAATAACAAATTATTATCATTACAGAGCCGATAACAAGCCCCGAAAAATCGTTTTTTACCCTTTTATCCTTAAAGCAAAGTCGGGAAAAGACCGCAAAAACAAGAGGAAACAAAAATGCCCGTACTAAATAATGAAGGGCTTGAACCGCTATTGAAGATACCTTTCCGACAAAAAGCGTTTCGGAGTTTATCTTTCTGAAATTATCAAAAGAGGACAAAAACAAAATCAAAATCGAAATTATACAAATAAAGAATGTTACAAAAGAGTATTTTGCAAGGGCGGTATCGGGAGAAAGCGAAATCAAAACCGCAACAACCGTGAAAACGCAGTATATTTCGAACTTTGTGTTTTTAATTAAAACCGCCGCAGACATATATTCGCCTAAATTTCTTATGCTAATAGTGCAAATTGCAAGGCTTGTAAGAATTATTAAAACCGACAACGCCGTTTTTATATATTTTGTTTTGAGCTTTGTGATTATTTTATCTGTTAAAAAATACCACAAAAAATAAAGCGCCGTTCCTACCGCCATAGCAAGTAAAAGTGCCGAAAAATTGCCGTCCTTTGCGTTTTTAAGCGGAATATAAAGTGCTATATCGCCGAACAAAAAGAGTGATGCCGATGTTATCCTATGAAAAGAATACTCTTTTCCCATTTATATTCCTCCCTTTTGCTTTGCATTTATTTTTTCGCCCTCAAAGCCCAAAGCTTTTCCGTGTTTTTTAAGAAGCTTTTCCCCCTGCTTCTTAAATGCTTTTACAAACCCATCGTTTTTTTCTTTTGTGAAAAGCAAAACATCATATTTTCCGCTTTTTTTGAGATATTTTGTTCTTGACTCGTCAAGCTCGGCTTTTTCTCTGCCGATACAAACCGAACCGCCCGTATTTTGATTTGCGAGGATTGAATAAATAAGACTTTCCTCGTTTGAAAGCATTGTTTTTTTGCCGTCCTTATAGAAAACCGCCTGCCCCTCGACAACAACCTTTTCGTCCTCAACCTTTACATTCGGCAACCCGTATTTTTCCTGTTTCTTAAACGAGGTGTACATTTCGTAAAAGCGGTTACTGTAATCAATTCCGCTCGAAATTCTGATTTCCTTTATTATTCCGGCTATATCATAACCGCAGGCAAGTGAAATCGGGTCGGCTTTTTTGAATATTTCTCTTGCGTTTTCCGAATAAAGCATATAAATCGCAAAATTCAGCTCGACCTGTTTCTTGCCGTAATCCAAAATATCCTCAACCTGTTGTTTTGTTAAGTCATCGCCTAAAACTATTGCGGTTGCGTGGTCAAACATCAGTTTTTTTGATATTTTACTGTTAAGCAAAAACAGTGCCTCCTCGGGCGTGTTGCCCTTTTCCTCAAACACCTCCGAAAACGGCTCGTTGCTTCGCTCACTTCCTCCCGCAGATACTACCTCAACCGTTATTTTAAGCTTTTTTCCTCCGTCAAAGCCGAGTGCGGTTACAATGTAACAGCTGTCTATTTCCCTATATCCGCCACATCCGCAAAGAAGCGATATAAGGACTAAACACATTATTATCGAAACTGTTTTTTTAATCATCAATTTTCCTGCTTCTTATTTTGTTTTTGTTGAAATCGGGGCGGGTAAACATTTTGTCCCACGGCGCCCTTATTGTCGTATCCTTTATGCGCTGAAAAATAGGATTTTTAAGGGTTAGGGTGTAGTCAACCCCGAAGGATTTTATGCTGAAAGCCGATAAAAAGACTATACTCATTACCGTCATATACCCGAAAAGCCCCCATAATGATGCCGCTATTATCAATATCATCCTTAAATAAAAAACGGCGCCTTTAAGCTTGGGTATCATAAGTCCCGCAACACCCGAAAGCGATACGGCAATTAACATAGGTGCGCTTATTATTCTTGCCTCTACCGCCGCCTGTCCCACCACAAGACCGCCGACTATACTGAGTGCCGAGCCTAACCCCTGCGGTGTACGAAGTCCCGTTTCTTTTAATATTTCGAACACGAAAGCAAGTCCCAAACACTCTACAACCGAACTGAACGGCACTCCGCTCCTAAGCTCCGAAACGGTAAGCATAAACGCCGTAGGGAGAAGTTGTATATGAAAGGTCGTAAGGGCGATAAATACAGAAGGTACGCTTATGCTTATGAAAAAACAGGCGTATCTTAACAGTCTGCCGAGAGTTCCGACTATAAAATTAAGGTAATAATCCTCGTCTGCCTGAAAGTTTTCACAAAAGAGATAGGGCAATGTTAAAACTACGGGAGTGCCGTCAACAACAACCGCAATTCTTCCCTCTAAAAGCTTTGATGCCACAATGTCGGGACGCTCGGTGGTTCCGGTTGTTTTGAAAATCGAAAGCTTGTGGTCCCGAATGTTTTCGGCGATATAGTTGCTGTCTAAAATGCCGTCAATACAAATTTTAGAAAGCCTCTTTTTAAGCTCCTCAACCGTTTTGGTGTCGGCAAGCTTTCCGAGATAACAAATATAAACCGCCGTGTTGCTTCTTCGCCCGATTTTTGTCGATTTAATGCACAAATCGCTCGTTTGAAGCTTTCGCCTTATAAGTGCCAAATTTAGAATTGCCGACTCGTCAAAGCCCTCTCTCGGACCTTGCAAAACCCTCTCGTCGCTCGGCTCGTCAATGCTTCTCGTTTCCCAACCCTTTGTGTCAACCGTGAGGGCGAATTCGCTGTTTTCAAAAAGAAGCAGGGTGTCGCCGTTAAGTATTGCCGATAAAATATCGTTTACATTTTTCGTTTTTGTAATTTCGCTCGAATATAACACCCTTTTAAGCAAAAAATCAAGGTCGGCTCTTTTCGGCACACTCTCCGCTCTGACACAAGCCCTGACAAGCGAATCCTCCAAGCTTTGCGAATCCACCATACCGTCAAAGAACAAGAACGCCACCCTTATTTTTGTGTCGCCTAAATTTACCGTTCTTATTCTAAGCATATCGTCGTTTTGAAAAACCCTCTTAAAAAACTCAATATTCTTTTCAAAATCGCCGAAAATTTGTTTGTCTTTATCAAAATCCATTTGTTTCACCCAGTTTAGTGTTGCCGTTAATATCCTAATAATACAAAAAGAAAAGCACCGAAATACAAAATGTAAATCGGTGCTTAAAGCTTATTTGCCGTTAAGTGAAATTTGCTCGATACCCGCCTCGGTATGAGGCTTAGGGGAGGAAAAGGCGATTTGCGTTTCGGTATGCCCGAATGCGTTTAGCTCGCCTATAAACATATCAAGCTTTTCGGTGGACTCAAACGCAACCTTCAAAAGCTGTGAATACCTGCCCGTAACGCAGCTGCATTCAAGTACATTCGGATGGTTTTGAACAAACGGATAAAAAGTCGGCTTTTGCTTCGGGTCTAATTCAAGATTTATAAAAGCGGTAATGGGAAGTCCGACTTTTTTAAGGTCTAAATTTGCGCTGTACGAGGTAATTATGCCCTCTTTTTCAAGCCGTTCGATTCTTGCCGCCGTTGCAGGTGAGGAAAGAAAAATTTGCGAAGCTAAATTTTTAAGGGGAGTTCTTGCGTTTTTTTGCAAAATGGTTATAATTTTTAAGTCAATAGCATCCATATTAAGGTCCTCTCGGTATATTATGTTAATATAATAAACTATTGTGCCGATTTTGTCAATCGGTGTCAATATTGAAAAGTTGAAAAATTATCAATGTTGTGGTATCATTATTCTATTAGGCTGAAAGGCGGTGAAAAATACGGAAAACGGATACAAATGTTGCTTTACGGGTTATAGGCCCGAAAAATTTCCTTTTCCTATCGACTCCGATTCAAAAGAAGCCGTTTGCTTTGATAATTTGATTTTCAACTCTATTCTTGATTTGGTAAATTCGGGTGTTTCGGTCTTTTACTGCGGAATGGCTATGGGCTTTGACCTTATTGCCGCCGAAACCGTGCTTGATATAAAGTCCGCCCGTCCCGATTTGAATTTAATGCTTATTGCCGCCGTTCCCTTTATAGACCAAGCCTCCGCTTTTACGGATTCTTGGAAAGAAAGATACAAAAAAGTGCTTTCTGCGGCCGACCAAACCGTTTTGATTTCGGACAAGTATTTTAAGGGTTGTTATATGACTCGTAACAAATTTATGGTTGACCGCTCTGACTTCGTTTTGACCTATTTTGACGGAAAAAACGGCGGAACAAAAAACACCGTTGATTACGCAATATCAAAAAACCGTACTATAATCAATCTTGCTGAAAAGGTGCAAAAATAATGATAACCGAAGAAAAATTAAAGGAAAATTTTGCAAGAAACCTTGCGAACTACCGAAAAAGAATCGGTCTTACTCAACTTCAACTTGCCGAGAAGTTGAATTACACCGATAAATCCATCTCAAAATGGGAGCGCGGCGACGGGCTTCCCGATATTGTTATGCTTGCTTCTCTTGCTGAGCTTTTCGGTGTTACAACCGACGATATGCTCTCCGACAAACCCGCCGCCCGTGTTTCAACCCACCGCAATAAAATAATTACGGTTATTTTGTCCTGCGGTATCGCTTGGCTTGTTGCAACTGTGCTTTTTTTCTTTTTCAGGATAATTAACCAAGTCGTTTTTAAGAGTTGGTTGTTGTATATTTACGCTATTCCGATTTCGGCGATTATTTTAGTGGTATTTTCAAATATTTGGTGGGGACGGTTAGTCAGATTTATTTCGGTAAGTGCTCTGATTTGGAGTATTCCGCTTTCGATTGTCCTCTCTCTTTCGCAAATCGGCGGAATTTCCTTTATTTTCGTTATTGCGGGTGTCGTTCAATTTCTTACTGTTTTTTGGTTTTTAATGAAAAAGCCAAAGTCTTAGCGTTCGGGCAAAACCGAATTATCGGGCGAACGGGCGCTTTACACCGCCCTTTTTATCCCTTTCGCTTGACAAAAGGGTGCCGCTGTCTTACAATTATTTATATACAAAAATTAGGAGAATATTTATGGTTAAAATTTCACCGTCGGTGCTTTCGGCCGATTTTTTGGAATTCGGCGAAGATATTAAGAAAATGGAGGATTTGGGGATTGATATGCTCCATATTGATGTTATGGACGGTATATTCGTTCCTAACATTTCGTTCGGAAATCCGCTTATTAAGTCTATTAAGGCGCATACCAAGCTTCCGTTGGATGTTCATTTGATGATAGACAAGCCCCATAGATATATCGAGGACTTTGCAAAATATGCCGATATTTTGGGCTTTCATTTTGAGGCAGGCTCCGACAATGTTGCCACGCTTAAAAGGATAAGAGAGCTTGGCTGTAAGTCCTGTATCACGATTAAGCCCTGCACCGAGCCGGAGGAAATTTTTGACCTTTTACCCCTTTGCGATATGGTGCTTGTTATGTCGGTAGAGCCGGGCTTCGGCGGACAAAGCTTTTTGGAAAGCGCACTTTCAAAGCTTTCAAGACTTAAAGCCGAAATCGAAAGAAGAGGTCTTGATATTGACCTTGAAGTTGACGGCGGTGTAAACGGCGAAACTGCCGAAAGTGCCGTAAAAGCAGGTGCTAATGTGCTTGTTGCCGGTAGTTATCTTATAGGCTCCGACAAAATGGAAGAGCGTGTGGAATTTTTGAAATCTTTGTAATTTGGTGGAATTTATGGACTATAATTTTTTGAAAAGCGGTAGTGATATCAGAGGATTTGCGAGTGATTTAGGCGGAAAAAGTGTTGAGCTTACCGACAGTGCGGTGTTTGACATCTCGAATGCTTTTGTATCTTTCGTTGTAAATAGGGCGAACAAACCCTCAAACGAGCTTAAAATTTCGCTCGGACACGATTCGAGAATTACTGCCGACAGAATTTGCGAGAGTGTGAAAAAAGCGCTTGTAAAGTCGGGTGTTACGGTAGTTGACTGCGGTCTTGCCTCTACCCCTGCTATGTTTATGACTACGGTTGACTTAAAGTGCAATGCCGCTATTCAAATTACCGCAAGTCATCATCCCTTTGACCGCAACGGACTTAAATTTTTCTTGCCGAGCGGCGGTCTTGAAGGCAGTGATATAACCGAAATCTTGGCTCTTGCCTCAAACGGCGAGGAGGTAATCTCCGAAACGGAGGGCAAAATCGTTAAAACCGATTATATGACAAAATATGCCGAAAATCTTCGCAATATTATAATTAAGAGTGTAAATAAGGGCGAAAAGCCTCTTGAAAAATATCATATTATCGTTGATGCCGGAAACGGTGTAGGCGGATTTTATGCAACCGAAGTGCTTGAAAAACTCGGCGCCGATATTTCGGGAAGCCAGTTCTTAGAGCCTGACGGAATGTTTCCTAATCACATTCCGAATCCCGAAAATAAAGAGGCTATGGAAAGTATTTGTAAGGCGGTAATAAATTCGGGTGCCGACTTAGGTATTATTTTTGACACTGATGTTGACAGAGCGGGTTGCGTTGATAAAAACGGTAAGGAGATAAACCGAAACCGACTTATTGCACTTGCTTCTTATATTGCTATGAAGGGTGAGACGGGCAAAACCGTTGTTACCGACTCCGTAACCTCGGACGGTCTGAAAGAGTATATCGAAAATACCCTCGGCGGTAAACACTATCGCTATAAAAGAGGATATAAGAATGTAATTGATAAGGCGGTTGAGCTTTGTAATACGGGTGTTGAAGCACCTCTTGCCATTGAAACCTCGGGACACGCCGCTCTTAAAGAAAACTATTTTCTTGATGACGGCGCCTATCTTATGACTAAAATCGTAATCGAACTTGCAAAGGGTGCCGATTTTGATAAGATATTAAAGCCTCTTAAAATGCCCTGCGAGGAAAAAGAGCTTCGCTATAATATTACCGTTCCCGAGTTTAAGGCTTACGGTCAAGCCGTTATTGATAAGTTAGAGGAGTACGCAAACAAAAAGCCCGACTGGAAAATCGCCGACGATAACCGAGAGGGTATTCGGGTATCTACAAAAAACGGTTGGTTTTTGCTTCGCCTTTCGGTGCACGACCCCGTAATGCCATTAAATCTTGAAAGCGACAGCGTGGGCGGTGTCGATAAGGACTTCGGCGAGTTATCGGCTTTCCTAAATAGCTTTGACGGACTTAAATTATAAGAATAGAAATAAAATACCGACTGAAAAGGAAAATAAATCCTTTTTCAGTCGGTGTTTTGTTTTTTTAAGAGCCTTCGGTTATTCTTCCTTTGCTTCGGGGATACCCGTAAGCGAGGTTAAAACAGACAAAAGTCCTGCGATAAGAGAAGAGCTTATTACAACCTCCCAATTTATTTCGCAAATCATAGCCGAAGTTCCGATAGTGGCGATGGCGCTTTGTGCTACCGTTTTGAGCGCACGAATAGATGCCGCTTTCAGCCACTTTTTAGTTTTAATTTGCATAAAATCACCTCAAAAGTTCGTTTACTCGCTTTTGGACTGCCGAATAGTTGTAACCCGCAGTTCCCAAGCGTTGCTTGCGTTCGTTTCCGTTGCCCCAAAGACCTCTGATTACCTCTCGTGCTATGTCGTCAACCGATTTAAGTGTGTTGGCGGTAGTAGGTGCGGCAGCTTCCGGTTTGGGTGCGGTAGGCTCTGCCTTAACGACGGCCTTTTTAATAAGTCCGCCCTTTTGTGCTAACACCTCGACACAAGCATCCGCTACATTATCGGCAAAGCCTTCGGTCAAGATAACGGGTGTGTCGGAGATAGAGTCCATAAACCCGCATTCAAGCAAAACCGCCGGCATTTTGCTTTCTCTTACCTCGTGTAAGTCTTGCTTTTGCAAGGGTACAGAGCGGTTGCCTTTAAGGTTTGTTTTTTCAATAATCTTATTATAAAGTGCCTTTTGCCACTCGCTTGTAGGCGAGCCGTCCTTTATATTTTTGTAAACGATAGCGATTATACCGCCGCCCGATTTACCGCCGATACCTGCGTTGTGGTGGATAGCAAGATAAAAGTCGGCACCGAAAGAATTTGCTTTGTCTGTCCGCTTTTTAAGGGCTATATCGGTTTTTCCGGTTGTATCGTCAAGCCGAATGAGGGAATAACCCTCGTAAGCCTTTAATTTCTCCTCGATTTTGTTGCAAATTCGGGAATTAAGAGTCCATTCCCGTGTTTCGTTTTTATCAATGGCTTTAAGACATCGTTTACCGCTTGTATTTATGCCGTGTCCGGCATTCAGTGCTATTTTGAACATATTTTTCCTCCCTTATATACTATGCTTCATGGGCTTGAATATTAAGGTGTTTGTCAAGCTTTTCCTTAGCTTTCGGTACATTGTGGTTAGCGCCGAGCTGAATAAGTCCGTCAAGACAAGCCGACAGCGCAAAACAAATCAGCGCATCCTCCTTTTTTATCGACTCGATTTCGCTTTGTTCGAAGGCGATAAGGTCGTCCTGTTCCTTTTGATGAAGATAAAACTTATGAATTTTAAGGAGTAATCCGACAATAACCGAAAGAGCGGTAATGACAGAAGCAATTTTAATTATAAGCCCTAAACTAATTGTCATTTCCGTCATAATCTTCGCTTATTTCCTCCTCGTGCCAATTTTCCACATTGTCGAATGTACCTAAATACACCTTGTTTGAAGTAATCGTACCGTTCGAAAGAATGTGGTTTTCGTCAGGCGTTATGATAATAGGTATTCCGTTTGTGATATTCATACAATAGTCCACCCCTTAACCGTTGTGATAAAATAGGTAAGTGTAATATCACCGTTTGCATTACTTGTAAATACACCGTTTTGGTTATAACCCTTAATTTCGGTGCAAATTACCTTTTCGGCGCCTTCTAACGACAAAGTAGAGGGCGTTCCCGTAAGCTGATTTGCTTTTTGGATAAGCTCGTTGTCTGTTAAAATTTTCGGCCCTGCCACCCAAACGATTATATCGGCTACCGCTTGACCTCTTGAAATATAGTACGATTCGGCGCTTGAAGACAACACTCCGCATTTAAGTTTTCTTCCGTCAGCAGCAACCGCGCCGGATGCAACAGCGCTGTTGATAGAATAAACGTTTGTCAATTTCTTATATATCGCACCGCACATTTGACTGGTTTGTGTTCCGCCGCACTGTGCAAAAACCTGTATAGTAGGAGATATCATATTTATAGAGGTGCCCTTTGTGGCGGCTTGAAGGGCGGTTTTGTGTTCGCTTGAATCTCCCATATTTATCAAAACCATAATTTTCGGATTAACCGTAAGTCCGTCGATGGAGAAGAAGGTGCAATTTTCGTCCAAAAACTTTGTGAGATACTGATATGACCAGCCCTTTGGAATATTGCCGATAAGGGCGGGTATATCAGAGAATAAATAGTTTGACGGCACGGTAACACCGTTGCTTTGAAGTGTTGACCTTATTGTTGTTTTTGCACCCGACAATGCTTGAAGACTTTGGGTAAGGTCTGATAATTGACTTGCAATACTCATATAAGTCCCTCCATAATGTCGTTAAGGTCATAAAGCACCGTGTTTATGTCGCCTAAAAGATAGTAAACACATTTTGCGGTCGGGTACTGGGTGTGGGTTGAATTTTCCGAAATATAGGTTACCTTATTAGAAGCACTTTCAAGCCCCGAAATAGCACTCGCAACCGCCGTTCCGCTTTGAGGATTTGAGCTCGAAGAATTGTAGGTTGTATCAACCGTAATATCTCCCGCCGCCTCAATAAGAGCTAAAACATCACTCGCAAGGTCGGTGGACGGAATACCGCCGGCAGGCTTTGTGTATTTAGTCGAAAGGGCAGTGTTAAGCGCCGAGGTTGATACCGAGTTGTCGG
>DCHX01000008.1 GCA_002315685.1 Ruminococcaceae bacterium UBA1741 | reverse complement strand
AATATTGCGAAGACACAGAAACAAAGGAAAAGGTTATTGATATTTTTGTTAATTCACACCGAGACGAAGACCACTACAGAGGCCTTAAAAAAGTAAACAAAAAGTTTAAGATTCTTTCTATTTGGGATTCTGGACAGTCAGGAGCAAATGTACAGAGTGAAGATTATAACTATTATATGCGATTAAGAAGAGAATTATTGGAAAATGATTCGGATAGCGTTAAGGTGTTAGTCCCAACGCAAATTCCTGTAAAAACATTTGGCAATGTAGAGATATATTACCTATCCGGCAAAGAGACATTTCAATCAAATTATAACAATTTTGAAAGAGTATGTGAGTCTTCTAAAATTCAGCACACCAACTCCATAGTACTAAAAATCAAATGTGCTGAAACTTCGTTCTTGCTAACTGGCGATTCTGATTGGAAGAGCTGGAAAGAAAAAATAATACCTAATTTTCAAAATAATGTTAAAAGCAATGTTTTAATTGCAAGCCATCATGGATCACGATCTTTTTTTACAGATGAAACCAAAAATGAAATAATCGACGAAAATGAAAATCCAGATACTACATACACTGAATCAATTGATTATATTAATCCCGATGTTGTCTTGATATCTTGCGGAAAATACGAAGCACAACATCATCCAAACAAAGAAGCTTTGAAAATTTATCAAGATAGAACTAACAATCAAGTGTATACAACTAATAGGTTTGGAACTATTGTTGGATATATTAATTCTAAAGGAAACTATACTGTTGTACCAAAAGAATTCTTTGAAGCAAGAACATGTCCATCATCACTTGGATTTAATATTAAATGTGTGTATAATAAAAATAATTGTGTTCAATTGGTTCAAAGTGGTTGTGAATTGAAAATAGGTGGAACGTTAAAATTTTCAGTTGAGACCTATGGGGGACTAAGTGAGCCTATAAGAAGTATAAAAGTAATTTGGGAAGTATCTAATGGCGGCAAGTGGGAAAATAGTATTCATCAAGAAATATTCGAAAAAAGTCAAAAAGAAGGCGGAGGTATATTTTCGTTTGAAAGACAATTGGCATATAAAGGAACTCATTTGTTAAAATGTACTATTATTAATCATAATAAGCATTATAGAATATCAAAAATATTTGTAGTCAAAGGGATTTGATTTGGTTAATTTCCAAAATCAGTTGTACACAATAAATATTCCCAATTGCAACTCGGAGCAAAAACGGAACAAAAACAGATTTTTAAGCACGAAAAAATAAACGTTAAACAGTGTTGTTGGAGTTTTTTCTGACACGTGAAAACCTTTATTTATGCGGGTTCAAGTGGGCTTTGCAGTCTTCGATTCCCATCACCCGCTCCAAAAACCGGCAATTCTCGTATGAGAGTTGCCGGTTTTTACTTATTCACTATTCACTTTTCACTATTTACTAAAAGAATTGCCGATTTTTGGGAAGTAATAAGTAATAGGTAATAGTGAATAATTTTGTAAACAGTACCTTGCTATTTTCAATATTTTCTTATACAATTTGAGGTAAGAGGTGCTTTATATGCCCGATAGTCCTTTGCTTACCAAATCTAAACTTTTTGCACTTAACATAATTAAAATATGCAACGATGTGAAGAAAGAAAAACACGAAAGTATTTTAACAACTCAACTTGTCCGTAGCGGAACAAGCATCGGCGCAAATATACGAGAGGCACAGTATGCACACGGCAAAGCGGATATTATAACGATAATTCTATTTTTAATGATTGTATAGAACTTAAAACTTCTCATCTCCTCAATAAACACCGCAAAGAAAAACAAATAATTATAAATATGAAGAATCATCTTAACGGGCGATTCTTTTTTCGTTATACAAAAAGACTGCAAACCAATCCGAAAAAGGATAGGAATGCAGTCTTTATTATATTCTATGTTTAATTGTGTTTTATGTATAACTTATGAAAAGAATAAAGCGCCTGCGCCGCAAGTTATAAATGCAACAATTATTCCGGCCGCTACAACGCCCAGAGCTATTGACGGGAAAGCCCTTTTAAGTCGCATATCAAGCATAGCGGCCACTAACGCGCCGGTCCAAGCACCTGTTCCCGGAAGAGGTATTGCCACTAATATAAACAGTCCCCAAAATGTGTATTTCAAAACAATTTCCGACTTTCCGTCTGCTCTTTTTTCGAATTTTGTTATAAGTCCGTCGAGTTTAGGCAATATCTTACGAATCAGTGCAAAAATATCTCTTACAAAGACAATTATAAAAGGCACGGGAACTAAATTACCTATAATTGATACAGCAACCGCCAACCAAATATTCAGTCCATCGGCATAAGCAATCGGGACGGCACCGCGAAGTTCTAATACGGGCACCATAGATATTAAAAATGTTTTTATACACTTACCGAAAACCGTGCCCCAAAAGCCCACAGATTTCCCTCCAAAACTATAATAAGAATTTTGCGAATGCTACCGCCTTAGGTGTGAGCGCATTTTGAATGTACTCAAACACATTTTTTCCGGATATAATAGGTTTACCGATAGTAATATAAGCAATAAGGGCTAAAATCACTATTGATAGTGCGATAATTACACTTATGGAAATATCTAATTTTTTATGATTATTATTCTCGTTATTTTCATTACCCGAACCATAATAGCTGTAATTCTTTACGGGATTCGGCAAAACGGCATTAGCGGAATCCATACCTACAAAGGTTACTTTTTCTTCCTCTTGCAAATCTTCTTCAAGAAATGTTATTTCGTCTTCATCTTCTTGAACTTCATTTTGAATTATATATTCACTGTCTATCTCGGATAATGATTCGTATTCCTTTTCTTCCTCCTCCAAAAGCTCTTCTTCATTAAGAAATTCAGCAGGTTGTGCCACAATTTCAGGCACTTCTTCTACTGCCTCGCCTGTTTCTTCGCTTATTGTGTTCAAAACGGCAATATGACTTGTTTGAAGAATGTACGGATGAATAAGGTCTTTCATAATTTGCTTACGCAAGGTTTTGCTTTCGGATAGCAAAATAATGGTTTGAGGGCCGTTTTCGATAATACATCCGCCAAATATCCCGTCAGATGTAACAAGCGGTGTAGAGCCCTTCAAAATCGGGATTTCGTCATCCGTTTCAACACCGTAAGATTTATTATCAAGAAGCTCTGTGCCGATACCGGTTACAACACCGACAGTATTTATAAGTCCCGTTTCTCCGAAAAGCGGACCGCAAGCCATAATAATACGGCTTCTTGAAACAGCTCTTGACAGGCTTTGAGTGAACTCGTTTCGGTTTTGAACCTTATCGGTAAGCAACCTCATACGGCAACAACCGCAAAGATTAAACTCCATCTCAAAATCAGTACCTATATTATAATAAATGATATCAACCTTAATATTATCCATTTAATTTGCCTCCTAATCAATATATGAGTACTCAATGCCGCTAATTGCACGATTTATAAGTGCATCAATATCAAGACTTTCCTCAGCCTTTTCGCATTGACCGGCTTTCGGTCTTGTGTGCGGATGTTTAGGTGTGAACACCGTGCAACAATCCTCATACGGTAAAATAGATGTTTCAAAAGCATCAATAGCCCTTGAAATCTTAATTATTTCTTCCTTATCCATACCGATAAGCGGACGAAGCACAGGCATCGTGCAAACGCTGTCGGTAGAAGCAATAGCGGGAAGCGTTTGACTTGCGACTTGGCCTAAGCTTTCTCCCGTAACAAGACCTAAACAGTTCTCACTTTCGGATACCGCACAGGCAATTCGCATCATCATTCTTCTCATTATGAGCGTAAAAAAGTCTTCGGGGCATTTATCACGAATTTGCTCTTGAATTTCGGTAAAAGGCACGATGGCAAGCTTTATCGTACCGCTGTATCTTGCAACCTTTGACAAAAGAGTCTTTACCTTTTCCTCGGCGGCAACGCTTGTATAAGGCGGACTCGCAAAATGAATAGCATTAAGCGATAATCCCCTTTTTGCCATCATCCAAGCCGCAACCGGACTGTCTATACCGCCCGAAATCAAAACTTGGGTTTTACCGGAGGTGCCGACAGGAAGTCCACCGGCGCCCTTTTCCTGATTACCTCTTACATAAGCCGCAAAATCTCTGACCTCAACGGTAACAACTATATCGGGATTATGAACATCGACGCTCAAATGGGGGTATTTATCAAGTAAAATTCCGCCAAGTTCCATACAAATTTCGGGAGATTTCAAAGGAAATGTTTTATCCGCTCTCTTGGCTTCGACCTTAAATGTTTTTACATTTTTAAGTGTTTCTTCTAAATAAACAGGGGCTTTTGAAAAAATATCATCAGGTGTTTTTTCGCAAACACAAGCACGGCTATATCCCGCAATACCGAAAACACAACTAACTCGCTCTAACGCCTCTTCAAAGTCAAAATCATCATCAAGAGGCTCAATATAAATAGTTGATTGCGCCTTAGTTATTTTTACCGTACCGAGAGATTTAAGCCTTCTCTTAATATTACTTACCAATTTATCTTCAAAATTACAACGATTAAGTCCCTTTAAGGAAAGCTCGCCGTCTTTAACAAGAATAATTTCTTTCATTACCCTACCCCAATAATATACACTTTTAGATTTTAATTATACTACATATGGTATAAAATAACAATAGCAAAATGACAAATAAAACAAAAAAATTGAAAAAAGCAGGAAATTTTCCCGCTTTTTACAAAAACAATATTATAGTATTTTATTTTTCACAGCACTCGTCTTTTTTAGGGGGTGCAACCTTTTTGGGCGCCGACTTTGTATTATCGCCGAGACCGGTAGTTTCGGTAAAAATAGCATTATTTGTAACAGTATTTACCGCATCGGTAGGAATAATAAGCTTTGCAGCCGTTCCATTGGACATATTAACAAGGGCTTCGTACTTTTTAAGCTCTAATACTGCGGCATCAACACCGGCTTCTTTAAGAGCGATAAGTCCGTCAGCTTCGGCTTTCTTTGAAAGATAGATAGCCTTTGCCTCACCCTCGGCGCGCGCAATTCTTGCATCTCTTTCGCCTTCGGCGGCAAGAATCATAGCTTGTTTGTCGCCCTCTGCTCTCGTAATAGCGGCAGCCTTATGTCCCTCGGCCTGTAACAATGTTTCACGGCGGTCGCGCTCAGCCTTCATTTGCTTTTCCATTGCATTTTGAATTTCAGAAGGCGGAATTATATTTTTAAGCTCTACTCTTGTAACCTTAATGCCCCACTGGTCAGTAGCATCGTCAAGAATAGCAGTCATTTTTGTATTGATGGTATCTCTTGATGTAAGAGTTCCGTCAAGCTCTAACTCGCCGACAATGTTACGAAGTGTAGTAGCAGTCAAATTTTCAAGAGCACTTATAGGATTTACAACACCGTAGGTATAAAGCTGTGCATTAAAAATACGGAAATAAACAACCGTATCAATCTGCATAGTAACATTATCCTTTGTAATAACGGGTTGAGGCGGAGAATCCATTACCTGTTCTTTTAATGTAATTTTCTTGGCAATTCGCTCAATAAAAGGAACTTTTACATGAATACCTGCATCCCAAGTAGTCTTGTATTTACCCAAACATTCAATTACATATTGGGTGGCTTGCGGCACAATTCTGATATTTGCAAAAACAAGAATAAGCGCCACTACGATTAAAGCATAAATTAACGGTCCCATATTATCCTCCTAAAACTATTTTATTAAAATCTCACGGATTTTTTTCTTTGATGAAATTACAGGTATGAAATTTATAACCGCACTTTTGAAATTAGTGTTTTCAGAAAGCATTTCCTTTACAATTTCGGTTATTTTTTCATCATTATAACAAGCGGCGGCAAGACAAGCAATAGCGGCATTTGCCGTATCCTTATCTCCCGAAACAAAAGCAGTTTCGGTCATATCAAGAATTTTTTTAGACGATTTCTTCGTGTTTTCCGACAAAGTAGCCTTAATTTGAGGTACAAGATAGGTACCGAAGAAATTAAGATAAAGGAAGTTGCCGTACTTTGCAACATAATCCTTATAGGTATCTTTAAGTTGCGGATAGGTGTCAAGCACCTTCTTTGTAAAGGCGGTAATATTATAAGCAGAGCCTTTTTGAACGGTAGGCAAGTCAACCTGACCAACCGCCCTTTTAACCTTAACGCCCATAGCTTTTCTAAGTGTTTCGGTAAAATCAATACCAACACTTTCGGCATCCTTTTTATTTTGGGAATCGTCAAAAAGCCAAGCCTCTTCCTCGCCGAATTCGCCGACAGTTCCGTTTTCATCTATATCGGCAAGTAAAAGCAAATACATTTGTCTTTCTTCGCTATACTCCACCTTTACGGCTTTTTTATCGTTCTTAAATCCACCGCAATCACATTTTGAAAATCCGTTTTCGTCAAGGAAAGTTTGCATCTCGCCTAAAACGATATCAATATACTTATTATCCAATGTTTTCACTCCGTTATTCTATTTATCTTATATAATAATGTATTATATACCATAAAACCAAAGGCGAAGCCTTTGAAAGCGCAAAGGCGCTTGTCGTGTCGCAACACGATGGTTTGGTGCTATTATACCACAATAATATTATCATAACAACTAAAATTTTGTTGAAAGAAAATATTGTTTGTTATATAATCGTCTTATAATAACTGATTTTTGGAGATATTATGAATTTAGCTGATTATAACGAAGTTAAGAAAATACTTGAAAATAACGGATTTTCTTTCAAAAAATCACTCGGTCAAAATTTTATTACCGATTCCTCAATTTGTCCTATGATGGCGGAAAGTTGTGTTGATGACACGGTTGGCGTAATTGAAATAGGTCCGGGCGCCGGAGTGCTTACAAGGGAGCTTGCGAAGCGTGCAAAAAAGGTAGTAAGTATTGAGCTTGACGAAAGACTTAAAAATGTACTTAGATATACACTTGCGGAGTTTGACAATGTTAAAGTGATTTTTGATGATGTTATGAAAATCGACCTTAATAGGTTAATCAAAGATGAATTTAACGATTGCAAAAAGGTAAATGTTTGCGCAAACCTGCCTTACTACATTACCTCACCTATTATTATGGGACTTCTTGAAGCAAAACTGCCTATTGATTCAATAACGGTTATGGTGCAAAAAGAAGCGGCTGACCGACTTTGCGCTAAAATCGGCAGCAGAGATGCGGGGGCTGTTACCGTTGCCGTTAATTACTACTCAACAACCGAAAAACTGTTTGATGTGCCGAGAACATCATTTTATCCGTCCCCTAAGGTTGATTCCTCTGTAATCAGACTTAACATAACAGATAAACCTCCGATAAGCGTTAGCGATGAAAGAAAATTTTTCCTGCTTGTAAAGGCTTGCTTTGCTCAACGGAGAAAAACATTTCTAAACACCGTTTCCAATACTCTCTCTATTGATAAGGAGCATCTTAAAAAATGCTTGTCCGAAGTAGGTCAACCCGAAACGGTAAGAGGCGAAACTCTTGATATGGAAACACTTGCAAAGCTATCGGAAATTGTTTTCAAATAAAAAACAATACCTGCAACAACAAAAAACCTATTACGGCGGGCAGCGAAAAAGCGGTTATTCCTACAATGCTGAATATATTTATAGGTATTTTAACTCCGCTGTATTTTGTTGTTAAATCAATAATTGCCAACACGATAAGTCCGAGAATAGCGTTGATAACAAGCCTCTTTATCGGTTTTCCCGAATATACGGCAAGTCCTATTATAACAAGCTCTAAAATCGCTAACACTACCAAAAAAACAATTAAAAATATTTTCATTACAACTCCTCCTATTTATCTTTATGTGAGGGGTTGTTTTTTTATGCAAATAAAAAAGGGCGTTGCTTACACAACGCCCCCAATAAACAGAGATAACTTATTTTGCAGTCTTTTTGCTCTTGCGTTCTTTCCAGCAAACCCATAACGGACCTGCAACGAAAAGTGAAGTCAAACAACCTGACAAAAGACCGAATGCCATAGGAACACCAAATGTTCTAAGGGTTGTAAGACCGAAAATTTCAGCAACAACAATAATGGTAATTACAGCAAGAACAGTAGTAACGGTTGTAATAATATTTCTTGATAAAACGCCCGAAATACTTGTATTCATATTTTCGTTCATTGTAAGCTGCGGGAAATACTTTTTATTCTCTCTTACACGGTCATATACAACGATTGTATCGTTTAACGAGTAACCTAAGATAGTAAGAACAACCGCCATATAATTCGAGTCGATTTGCAATCTGAAAATAATGCAGGTACAGAAAGTAATAGCAAGGTCGAGCACCAAAGCGCAAAGTGCAGTAAGTGCAGCCGAGATACCGCCTATATTCTTAAATCTGATACCAACATAAATTACAACCAACAAAGCAGTTAGTATTACCGCAACCAAGCTCTTTACAAAGAAGCCACCTGCAACCGAGGCACTAACAGAGTTTGAATCGTAAAGCTCGATTTTGTTATCGGCAAACTTTTCGTTAAGCGCGGTTGTGATGTTTTCCTGAATTTCAGCGGAAAGGGCATTTTTACCCGAAAGACTTATTGTGTAGGTCTTTGTATCTCCTGCAAGTGATTCGTTAGCACTAACGGTAAAATCCTTATCCATAGCCGATTTTACGGTCTTTGTGAAATCAGCCTCTTTAATAGTACCTGTGTAAGAATAAGTAATTCTTGCACCACCGCTGAAATTGATGTCAAGGCGAAGTCCGAAGATAAACGAAAATACAATAGCAACGGCAATAACAACAGCATAGCACACTAAAATTATCTTCATTATCTTATTAGAATTTATCATTTTATTAGCCATTTTTCTTACCTCCGTAAAGCGTAGGTTTTCTTAAGAACTTAATTTGAGAAACGCTCTTAAGCATATACTTGGAAGCAAGAACACCCATTATAAGGTTGAATATAACACCGATTAACAATGTATAACCGAATGAGTAAATCGAGCCGGTAATCGAAGAGCCGAACAATGACATAAGCGGTGAGAAAATCTTAGCGATAAAGCTATCAGGTGTACCGAAGGCACCCATAAGCACCAAAGATACGATAACGATAGTAACATTACCGTCAATTATAGCAGACAAACTGTTCTTAAATCCGGAATCAATAGCACCGTCAATCGTTTTACCCTTCTTAAATTCATCACGGATTCTTTCAGCCGCAATAACATTACAGTCAACACCGACACCGATTGAAAGGATAATACCCGCAATACCCGGAACGGTAAGTGTAAAGCTTGAAACATTCGGGAAAAAGCCTGAAATACAAGCAATAGTTCCTGCAAGTTGTCCTAAAAGGGCGAAACAAGCAACAAGTCCGTGCATTCTGTAACGGATAAGCATAAGCAAGCAAACAATAGCAAATGCAATAGAACCCGCAATAATCATAACATCAAGAGCATCAGAACCGAGCGACGGAGAGATAATCTGCAATTTACTATCGTCAACAGTCAAAGCAAACGGAAGTGAACCTGCGTTAATCTTGTTAGCAAGGTCAATAGCGGCATCCTCGGTAAAGTTACCGTAGATAATAGCACTACCGCCGGTAATAGCACCGTTTGAACAGCTTGCTGTCGATATATTGGTTTCATCCATATAAATCGAAATATTAGTTCCGTTGGTGTAAGCGTTTGATGTTGCCTGAGCAAAAGCGGCAGCACCGCTCGTGTCAAGTTCAAGAGAAACAACATATCCGTGCTCCTCGTCATAGTTAGCAGACGCTTTCTTAACAACCTCGCCGGTCATAAACGGGGTTCCGGACGAATTATCATCGCCCTCGTAGAATTGAAGCTGGGCAGAAGCACCAAGCTCCTGAATAGCCGACTGTGCATCAAAATCATCATCACCCGCAGTTCTCGGGAATCTAACAATTACTTGATGATTAGCAGTATCGGTATATACTTCATAATCGGTAATATTAAGGTTTACAAGACGGGTTTCGATAATTGTTTTAGCCGATGCCATAACATCGCTGTCGATATCGACACCTTCTTTATCGGGCGAGAAAACCGCTTCTACACCACCGCTTATATCAATACCCCAACGGATATCGTTCGCACCCTTAATATAAGTTTTTTTCGTATCGCCGTAATAATCGTAGAATCCGAAAAAGGCAGAATATGTAAGTGCCAAAATCAAGATTACAATTACGAAAAATACGGGCTTGCCCACTCTTTTGGACTTCATTGGCAAATCCTCCAATTCGTATAACCCATTGGGTTATCAGTAACAGACAATTCAACTTGTCTATCATATATGATTGATTATACTAAAATTTTACATTAAAGTCAATGAATAATTGATACTATTACACCATTTTTTCAAGAGCGGCGTATCTAACCGCAATAGAAAGAACCTTTGCGGCCGTTTTTATATCATCAACACTCGGCAAAGTAGGTGCTATTCTTAAATTAGAATCACTCGGGTCTTTGCCGTAAGGATAAGAAGCACCGGCAGGAGTAAGAGTCAGTCCTACATTTTTGCAAAGCTCCTCTACCCTTTTGGCAGTATTTTCCATTACATAAAGGCTGATAAAATATCCGCCCTTGGGTGTTTCCCAATGGGCAATACCCGTGTCTTTTACAGTTTGGTTAAGCTCACAAAGCACAGCATCAAATTTAGGTCTTATTATTTCGGCGTGTTTTTTCATTTGTGCTTTAACGGCATCAACATTCGGCAACATTCTTGCGTGTCTTAACTGATTTATTTTGTCAGGGCCGATACATTGGAACTTAATTCTGCTTTTTAACATTTTTATTGTATTAGGGCTTCCCGCCTCGACAGCAACACCGGCACCCGGAAAAGTAACCTTTGATGTTGAAGCAAACATGATAGGCATATCTTCGCTTCCGCATTTTACACACTCATCATAAAGATTTAATAATTTATCGCCCTCGCCGTACAAATCGTGAACAACATAAGCATTATCCCAAAAAATATGAAAATCCTTTGCGGCGGGTTTCAAACCTGCAAAACGCTTTACAACCTCGTCGCTATATGTAATTCCGTCCGGATTTGAGTATTTAGGAACACACCAAATACCCTTTACCGATTCATCCTTTACATACTCCTCAACCATATCCATATCCGGTCCGTTACTATTCATAGGAATAGTGATAAGTTCAAATCCGAAATATTCAGTTATACCGAAATGGCGGTCGTAACCGGGAGCTGGACATAAAAATTTCCTATTTTCAACCATAGCCCAAGGCTTATCGCCGAGACCGTGTGTCATTCCTTGTGCTATCGTATCAAACATCATTGTAAGCGAGGAATTTCCACCCGCAATAACTTGTGTTGCAGGAACACCGAGTATTTCACCGAAAAGCTCTTTTATTTCTCTGATACCGTCCATAAATCCGTAGTTACGGCAGTCGATATTATCAATATTCTTTTGACCGTTATCGGCATTAACCAAATCAAGCAACGAATTACTTAAATCAAGGTTTTCGCTACCCGGCTTTCCTCTTGACATATCAAGGCTTAATTGTAAGGAATTTAACGCTTCATATTGAGCTTTAACACTTTCAAATTCTGCGTTCAATTCGCATTGCGACATTTCACTGTACTTTTTCATATCAATCACCATTCTTTCTAAGATACAAAACAACAATTTATTATACAATAGTATTCTTGTTTTTTCAAGTGCAAAAAGGCGAAAAATCACGGTTTGTCATTAGTTTCTTGAATAAAGGGATTTGATTTGCTTTCGTTCGATTTTACTGTTTTGTTTTTTAATTATCACAAAGCAAAACATCAAACAGGACCTCCGCTAAATAGCAAGAGGTCCTAACTTATAAAATATTATTTGCGTAATTTTTTTAAGGGTACTCTAAGCAACGACATCGCAATTATCGCAATAACCGTGTTGGGAAGCATATAAAGAGCATTATAAATTATCGAGAAAACAACGGCATTAGAGGTTACTATTCCGCCTATCTCGGTTGCGGTTGAAATTGCATATAGCGTAACACCGCTTATAAAGTGTATAATAAATCTTGCAAAACAACCCACAAATACCGATAATTCGATATATCGGCTTTTACGCGCGAAAATACCCGAAATACCCAACGCCGTATAAGCAAGAATATAGTCAAGCAACACACTCGGCAGTCCGTAACCGAACTTACCGCCTACAAGACAATATAAAAGTCCAAAGCAAAAGCAACCGCCAAGTCCGTATTTAAGCCCGTGTCTGTAACACATAATAAAAAGCGGAATCATAACAAAATCTATTGAGCCTCCGAGTCCGCCGATTTTTATTTCAAAAAACGAAACAGAAATCGCAACCGCAATAAAAATCGCGCACTCACATAATTTATAAATCGGTTTTTCAGAATTAATCATAACTACCTCCAACATAAAAAATACCGCAGGAAATATAACCTGCGGTAATACTTAAAAGCGTATTTCCCTACGGCGGCATTATCCGCATCAGGTTACGGGTCGAAGCATAGCAAAAGCAACTTCCTCTCAGCCCGACTTAATCGAACTCCCCAATTTTCGTTTTTACAATAATAGCACATAAAGTGTGTTTTGTCAACTGTCATTATTTTCCTTAAAGGCATCGGTATTTATAACAAAACCGTTCACAGTATCCCCGTTTTCTTTTTCAATTTGGGCTTTAATATTATCTATTGAAAGCTTATCGGGTAATCCGAAATCAAGGTCATCATCAAAGCTGTCCGCAAGACTTTCGCTTGTCATTTCGGCAATATCATCCTTTCGCCATTTTTCTATCAAAGCTTTACCTTCGGGATATTCGTTATTAGATGGATGTTTTTTTACAAAAGCCGTTGCAATAAGGAAATAAATTAAGAATATCGTAAATGCGGCAATAGAAATATAAATGCCTAATTGCAGGTACGGAGTTTCATATCTAAACTCTATTTCACTTGTACCGGACGGTACAACAACCGCCATAAATCCGACATTTACCTTTTCGATTTCAACCGCTTTGCCGTTTACGGTAGCCGTCCAACCGCTATCATAAGGCACCGAGAAAAACACAAGCGAACGGCTATCACGCTTGACGGTGGCAATAAATCCGTCATTCGTCGTCTTAAAGGATTTAGCCGAAGTTGCCGCTAAAAGCATTGCATCATTTTGAAGTGCATCGTCGTCTAATTCCAATGTAACGGCATTTTCATTTATTTGCTCTTCTAAACCGTTTATTTCTTCCGTGTTTTCCGAAATTTCCGTATTATCGGTTTCATCTACGGCTTTTGTTTCCTTAGTAATTTCGGTTTCTTTATACAAAGCTTCTTCAAGCTCCTCAATATCAGTTAAAATATCGCTGTACTTCTTTATCTGATTTTCATTAAGGAGTATCGCTTTTAACATCATACGGCTCTTTGCATCGCCCGAATAATCCTTAATATAATCTTCGGTCATATAATAGTCATACGAAAAACCGTAGGGTATATAATTATTATTTTCGTAAACATAATAACCGCCCGAGGTTTTAAGATAACTGTATCCCGGCATTTTCGACTCATTATCTTCATCTAAAAAGCTTTCGCCGTCAACACGGTTTAATAGGTATTTAACCGAAAGTAAAGAGCGGATTGCAGGAACGGATGTATCAGGTCTGCTTCCTACTCCTCTTTCAATACCGATATAGTTATAAAAATCGGTAATCGAGCTGGGCACAATGGAATGGAAGGCATTTATGCTTGAAAGCCCTAAATACATACCCGTATTATCAACGCCGTCATAGGTATCTATTCTAAAACTCGAATCATCATCAAGATACACTTCTCCCTCAATTAAACCGTCTATCATAGTTTCTTTAATATCATAGGAATGAAGCCGTCCCGTAAACACAAAAACACTTGCATATATTACCGAACAAATGCAAACAAAAGCGGTTGCAACCTTAAAGAATTTTTTTAGGTTTTCTTTTCTTATTTTGAGTATAAAGTATAAAACGGCAAGTGAAACTACCGCCATTATTACCGCATACCAAAAACGAATCAAATAGCTGTTATCCTCACTTTGAGTGTAAAGTCCGAACACAAGCTCTTTTTTCTCGTTATATTGCGGAAACAGACCTATTACCAATCCGAAAGCCAATGTAATTCCGAATGTCCACTTGAATCCCGAATTAAACTCAACAGTCGTGTCTTCAAGCAAATGAGCCGTACCAAGACACATCATAAGAATAGGCATATAAAACCATCTTGCGTAATAGGCGGTATTAAAGGCATAAAAAGCACTGTTTAATATCGGCACGAGCGACATAAAAATACAAATACCGATTATTCTTTTAAGCCAAGATTTTTTCTTTTCGATAAATAAAGTGAATACACCCGTCATACCGAACAAAGGCAACCATCCCCCCAAGGATGACCACTTCACATTAGCTTCGGGGAAGAAAACAGGTCTTGCGGGTAAATCAGGCGGAAAGAAGAAACACTCAATAACATTTAGATATATTTGCTCTTTTCCGTACATAATAGCCGACCAGCCAAGCAGGATATTGGAAACACGGGACATACCTAAAATCGCCATTAAGCAGGGCAATAGCAAAACAGCCGACATAAGAAGACCTAATACCGCCTCAAAAAGAATAACTAAAAAGCGTGAAAATCTAACCCTGACAGCGCCGGAAAACAGTCTTACAAAGAAATACAGAACCGCAAAGACAACCATTCCGAAAAAGAAGAAATAGTTTACAAAAGCGCAAAGGGCAACCGTAAGAGCGAATACTCCCCTCTTGTTTTCGGTAATAAGCATTTCAAGCGCCAAAAGCAAAAGCGGAAAGCAAATTATTGATTCGTGAAAATGATTAAAGAAAATATTATATACCGAAAATCCCGAAAAGGCATAGAGTAAAGCGCCGAGCTGTGCCGCTTGGGGAGTTCTTGTGAATCTTCTTATATAAAGATAAGCGGTAAATGCCGCACAGGCGAATTTAAGTATCAAAAGCGGTCCCATCAAGTATGGCACAAAGCTATTAGGGAACGGAATAGTCAGCCAAAAGAAAGGACTTCCCAAAAGATAAAAACCGTAAGAGCCTATAAAATCAGAGCCTAAATCAGTAAGCCAATTCCATTTTATATTTCCGGTCTTGACCATTTGGTGGCACATCTGATAAAATGGTATTTGCTGAACATTAAAGTCGCCGAAAAATATAAAATATCCTTTGCTCATTATTATAAACGGCAAAAATATAATAGTTGCCGATAAAAGTGCAATTAAAAATGTAGATAGTTTTTTCTCTTTTTGAGGAGCCAAAGTAATAGTTTTAGCATAAGAAAAATTCAAAATATCATCTCCGTTAGTGTCCAAACTTTGACACAGTAAATCAAATATACTATAATTATAACAAAATTCGATATAATATTCAATAAGGAGTGGAAAAAATGTCCAAACATTATTATGCCTATATTTCTCGAATGAAGAACATCTTCCGTTGGGGACTTATGAAAAACAACAGGCAGGAAAATCTATCGGAACACAGTTTAGAGGTGGCAATCGTTGCCCACGCATTAGCGGTAATCGGAAACACACGGCTTAACAAAAATTATAACGAAAACTATATTGCCGTATGCGCTTTGTTCCACGATACTTCCGAAACCATTACGGGTGATATGCCTACCCCCATAAAATACTATAACCCCGAAATCAAAAATGTATACAAAGAAATTGAGGGAATTGCGGAAGAAAAGCTGTTAGATATGCTGCCCGATGACCTAAAAGAAGAATACCGAAAGTATTATAATCCCGACCTTAACTCAAAGTTACTTATTAAAGCCGCAGATAAAATCTCGGCATATATTAAGTGTATTGAAGAAACCGAAACGGGTAATAAGGAATTTATTGAGGCTCTCGCTTCAACCGAAAAAGCCATTCACAATATGAATGTCGCCGAGGCGGAAATATTCCTCAAAGACTTTATTCCGAGCTTTTCGTTACCGCTTGATTCTCAAAATTAGACATAAAAAAACGCCGAGTTTTCACTCGGCATTTTTAATTTTGTTTTTTATATTTCCGGTTATCTTTGCGCCATTACGCTATTAAAATACTCGATAGTTGAATTAAATATTTCGTTCATTTTTATCTTTTTTGAATCAAGACTTATATCCTCTAAAACTACCGCAAGTATATCGGCTTTCGCAACCTCGGTTTTGCCGAGAATTAAATTTACAAGCTCAATATATTTCGTATTACCGTCAGCAGTAAGAGTATTGCTGAAATTAGCCGACTCGACAACGATTTTTCCTATTATTTCGCTTGCGTATTTTTTATCCTCAGCCAACAAAAAGCTTTTTTCCGCCGTTTTAGCGGTTTCGGTTTTTACAATTTCCTTAATCGGCTCAATTACTTCGGTGTTTTTTTCGCTTTCGAGTTTTTCTATTTTAAGCTTCATTTCTTTTATGGCGGAATTCTTTTCCTTTAATTCTTCTGATAAAGCATCTATTTTCCGCTCAGCTTCGTTGAGTTTGGAAAAAAGCACCGTATTTTGTTCGATAAGAACTTTTTTACGCATCTTTTTCTTCCTCACTTATCTCTTTTTCGATAAACTTATCGGCGGAATAATCATCGCTTGATGTGGATAACTTTTTGCGGTTTAATAAAGCGTTAGTAGCCATTGAAGCAAAATAGTAAAGAATTGCAAAAAGCGGAACACCGATTATCATACCGAGTACACCGAACATACCTCCGCCGACAATAATAGCGACAATTACCCAAAATGTTTCAAGTCCTGTCTTATCGCCCAAAATTTTAGGCCCGATAAAATTGCCGTCAACAGTTTGCAGGAGAATAATAAATAAAATGAAATAAAGTCCCTTAATCGGATTTGTAAGCAGAATAATGACAGAACAAGGTATAGCGCCTATGTACGGACCGAATACCGGGATAATATTTGTAACGCCTACGATTACCGCAACAAGCACGGTATAGGGCATTCCCATAACAGTAACACCTACAAAGCAAATAACGCCGATAATAAGGGAGTCTATAAGCTTTCCGTAAATAAATCCGCTGAAAACCTCGTTTACTTTATGCGAAACCGAAAGAATATTTTTTACCTTATTCTCCTTAAAGAGAGCAAACATAAGCTTTCTTGTTCTGTTTCCGAAACGGGTTTTATTGTAAAGGACATAAATTGCTATCAAAAGACCGATAAAGAAGTTTTTAAGGAAAGCCAAAAGTCCCATAACGCCGGTAGCAAAATATTCGGCAACCCTATTAACATAACCCGCAAATTTAGTTTCAAACCATTTTTTCTCAAAGGTAAGAACCTTTTCAAAAGCGGTTTTTGCAAGTTTATTTTCTTTAAGGAATCTATCGCCCCAAGAAATAAGCGAATCCATCTTTGAAGGAGCAATCTTTGCAATTTTAGTAACACTTGTAACAAGCTGTGGAATAATAAGCAGGATAACACCCGCAATAATTATGATAAAAATAAGAAGTGAAACGATTACCGAAGTTAAATTTGAAACGGCGTTTGCCGTTTTTTCTTTTTTTATAAACCTAATAAAGCACTTATTAAACAGTTTGTTAAAGAAATCAACCATAGGATTCAAAAGATATGAAATAACAAGACCGAAAATAACAGGGCTTAAAATATCAAAAACTTTACCGATTGCGTTTCCTACAACATCAATTCTTTCGATAATAAAATATAGCAATATTGACGACGCGATAACCAAAAAAGCCGTAATACCTCTATACAAACAAGATTTTTTCATATCCTTGTTATCCACGGTTTTTCCCCCAATACTAAACAATCTTATTTCTTATTTTTTTTGAAAAAAAGCAAAGTAAAAACAATATTACGGTTGCTAAAAGAGCACCCGAGGAATCTATTAAAATATCCCTCATTTCACAGCTTCTGCCGGGTACAAAATACTGATGTATTTCATCGCTTGTCGCATATAAAACGCAAACCGCAAACGAAATAAAAGGTCTTAACACAAGCTTTATTCGTTTATAGGTAATTACCGAAAAAAACGATAAAAACCCGCAACCGAAATAAAGCGAAAAGTGAGCCGTTTTTCTGAAAACAAATGAAAACGCACCGATAATATCATCTTGAACAGCCGTAGCCATTTGGGAAAATCCGGGATAAAACATACAAAAAAATTCGTACATAAATCCGTGGCTCGTTTTGCCCGATTTAGTTGCCGTTTGTGCCGAAAGGAGAAAAATTACTACCATAAGGCAGAAAAGCAAGAGGGGCGATATAATTCTAACGAGTTTTATTCTCATCACTTTTGATAAGTTAGGTTTGACGGATTTGTCCAACCGCCGTTTTTAAGAACGCCTAAATGCAAATGGTAACCCGTTGACCAACCGGTTGTACCGACATATCCTACAACTTGACCTCGACTTACCTTTTGTCCGGGAGATACGCATATTCTTGCGGCGTGAGCATAGTAAGCCGAATATTCCGCACCTGAGACAGTTCCGTGATTTATAATACAGTAGTTTCCGTAACCGCTACCGCAACCGCAGCTACCGCTTTTTTTATAGTTATGACTGCAACTGTTATAAACATAAGAAACATATCCGTCACTAATAGCCCTAATCGGTTGACCTGAAATACCGCTTCCGGAAATATCTATTCCGTTATGGTGTCCCTTATGAACCGAGTCGTTGCTTTGATATCCTGCACTTATGGTATAAAATCCGCTTACAGGCCACAAAAAAGCACCGCTGTCGTTGATAAAGGAAGGAGTTTTAGCGGCTCCCCCGCCACCTCTTGCACGGTTGGCGATTTCGGCATCTTCCTTCTTCTTTTGCGCCCTTAAAGCATCAAGGTCGGCTACATCCTTGCTATAAAGCTTTTCGGCCTCCGATTCCTTTGAGCGAAGCGCAGACTGTTGCTTTTCAACCTCTTTTTTAGCAGCGGTTTCCTTTTCAAGCAACTTTTTATTTTCATCATTGATTTCGTTTAACTCTTTTATTTTTTGAGCTAAATCCTCCATCATTTCTTTATCACGGGAGGATACCGCCGAGGTTAGTTGAGCAAGCTGTAAAAAGCTCGAAAAATCGTCAGCACCTAAAAGCAGTCTTACGGTACTGTCGGAATTTGACATATAGATAGTTCTTATTCTCTTTTTGAATTCGAGCTTATCCTTTTCTATCTCGGCTTCTTGCTTTGCAATTTCAGCTTTGTTAGCCGAAATTTTAGAGTTAATCGAATTTATCTTTGCATTATAATTAGCAATAGTAGTGTTTATTTGAGTAATCTCTTTTCTAACCGAATCGAGTTTGCTCTTTGAGGCATTAGCCTTCTTTTGCTGATTATTTATATCCGAATTAGTTACCGCCAAGGTGTTAAAAGCGGTTGCAAAAAGCAAAGCAACAGTAAGAACTATACATACTAAAACCGAAACAGTTTTATTTGATTTTCTCATTTTAATAAGCCTCCACTTATATTGCCGCAAATTCACTACCCTCTTTACGAAGGTACTTACTAATCATAATAAAGCTTCCGATAGCACCCGACAAAATACCTATTACCGCAAAAATCACGAATAACAAAATTGCCATATCGGAATATTTAACAATATCGGTAGTGCCGAGTGTCTTGCAAATTGTTTCGGTAGCAACACGGTAACAGAAATACAAAACACCCTCTGAAAGTATTGCGGAGATAAGACCTATGAAAATACCCTCTATTACAAAAGGAATTCTAATAAAGGCATTTGTAGCACCAACGGCTTTCATTATGCTTATTTCAAGCTTTCTGCTATACATCGTAATTCTAATGGTATTTGATACGATAATCAAAGAAATAAGCATCAAAATCGCAATAATCCAAAATCCTGCGATAGCAATACCGTTCTTTATAGCGGTAATCTTTTCAGCCAAATCGCTTTGCGACTGAATAGTATCAATGCCCTCTAATTTTTGTATTTTTTCAACAGTAACATCAAAGAGCGCCATATCCTTCATTTTTACCTTTGCGGCACCTGAAAGCGGGTTGCCGTACTCTTCATCAAGAAAAGTAAAATACTTTTCCTGACCTTCGGGCATATTTGCCTTTACATCTTCAAGACCTTTGTCGCCCGAAATATATTCAACCGATTCAACATTGTCAAGCTTTTCGATTTCTTTGCAAAGTGCCAATGCTTCTTCCTCGTTATGAATAACATAGTCGCTGCTTTTAATTCCTCTTGCATCGGGTTGTTCTTCGGTTGCAGATTCCTCGCTTGAAGCCTCGGTTGTCGATTCGGCGCCCGAACTGTTTTCGGATTTATCACCGTATTGCGCCCAACTGTAATCCTTCATATAAGCCATAACAACATTTTGCTTTTCAAGGTTTCCGATAGCAAGCTTTACATTTTCGGAAATAAGAATAGCAAGACCGATTACAACCATACAAGCCACTAAAACACCCACAGATGCTACCGACATCAAGCGGTTTGCCCAAGTATTCTTAAAGCCCTCTTTGGTAAGGTACCTTACACTGCTCATTTTCATTCTTCGGCACCTCCCGCAGGGTTATCAGCCACAATTTTGCCCGAATCAAGCATTATTACACGGTGCTTAAAATAGTGAACTAAATCGTGGTCGTGGGTTACCATTAAAACGGTTGTTCCCTGCTTATTTATCGCAGTAAGCATCGAAACGATTTCATACGACATATTCGGGTCAACATTACCCGTAGGCTCGTCCGCGATAATCAAGGTGGGATTATTTACAAGCGCACGGGCTAAACCTACACGCTGTTGCTCACCGCCCGAAAGCTCGTTAGGCATTGAACGGGCTTTATCGCCGAGACCTACCGCACTAAGCGCCTTTGTTACCTCACGCCTTATTTGGCGGGTAGAGGCACCTACAACGTGCATAGCAAACGCAACATTATCAAAAACATTCATCTTAGGGATTAGTCTGAAATCTTGAAAAACTATTCCCATTGTACGGCGAAGCATCGGAATATTGCGCTTTTTTATCTTTGTAAGGTTGTATCCGTTTACCGAAATAGTGCCGGTATTTGCTTTTTCTTCACGCATAATAAGCTTCATAAATGTACTCTTACCGGCGCCGGAGGAACCAACTACGAATACAAACTCGCCCTTGTTTATTTTGATATTGACATCTTCAAGAGCGTGGGTTCCGGTTTTGTAGGTTTTTGATACACCCTTAAACTCAATAACCGGCTTGTCTTGTATCTCGTTTATTATTTCTGACATTTTTATCTCTCTTTCGAAAATCAATACTTAACGGGAGTGCTTTTCAGGTACTTATTAACCATAAGCGCAATTTTGAACACAATAGCGTGGTCAAATTCTCTAAGGTCAAGTCCCGTAATCTTTTTGATTTTTTCAAGACGGTAAACAAGCGTATTTCTATGAACGAAAAGCTTTCTCGAAGTTTCCGAAACATTAAGATTGTTTTCAAAAAATCTTTGAATAGTGAAAAGAGTTTCGTGGTCAAGGCTATCAATAGAGCCACGCTTGAACACTTCACGAAGGAAGGTTTCGCAAAGGGTAGTAGGCAACTGATAAATAAGACGGGCAATTCCCAAATTATCATAGGAAATAATAGTCTTTTCCGTATCAAAAACCTTGCCTACTTCAAGAGCAACCTGCGCATCCTTAAAGGAACGCGCCAAATCACGAAGATTTTCAACTGTTGTGCCTATACCTATTACAACATGAACGAAAAATTCACCCGAAATAGTATCAGCAACAGTTGAAGCCAAGTTTTCAATATCTTTTGAGCCGATAGTGTTTTGAGTTTCCTTAACAATAGCAATATCGGTTTCGTTTATGCTTATGATAAAATCCTTAGATTTGTCGGGGAAAAGATTTTGAAGAATATCATAAAGAGAAACATCGTTTTGTTCGAGGGTTCTTACCAAAATAACGGTACGGGAAACATCGGTATTAAAATAAAGCTCACGGGCTTTAAGATAAATATCTCCCGGTAAAATATTGTCAAGAATTATGTTCTTAATAAAGTTGGAACGGTCGTACTTTTCGTCATAGTAGAACTTAATATTCGAAAAAGCAACCGCTAAAATGCCGGCATACTTTGAGGAAACAATATCCTCACCTTCTACGAAAATCGTGTAGATAGATTCCTTTGAAGAATCAATTTGCTTAAAGGTAAATCCGTTTCCGGTAAAGGGTTCTCCGCCGGTTGGGAAATTAAGCTGAAATTGCTCCCCTATTCTGTTAAGCTCACTGCAAGCAATTACGGTTTGTGTGTCATCTAAAACACCGAAAGTTTTGTCAACAGTTTCTTTCATCTGCTGTATTACACCCTGAAATAATCTATTAGACATTTTTTTACACTCCTATTAGCATATTTTAATATAAATATAATTATATATATAATACACTAATCCCATAAACTTTTCAAGAGTTTTTCTCCAAAAAGTTACAAAAAGTTTACAAAAAAACACAGACAGCGAAAAGCTGTCTGCAATAAAAATATATTTTTTTGTTTTTTATCAGTAAGCTTTGCCCCAATAAAGCATTTTATCGGCCTTTTTACCGCAACAAACACAGGTGTCCGAAAGACATTCCTGCTCAAAAGGAATACATCTTGAAGTTACTCCCGCAACCTCTTTCAGTTTTTCTTCACATTCTCTGTCGCCGCACCACATAGCACGGATAAATCCTGCCCTACTCTCGGCAATTTCTTTAAGCTCGTCAAGATTTTTTGCATCGTAGGTCATTTGGTTGCGACGGGCAAGAGCCTTATCGAAAAGTCCTTGCTGAACATTTTTAAGAATTTCGGGTATTTTTGTTTCAAGCTCATCTAACGAAACGGTTACCTTTTCTCCGTTATCACGGCGGGCTACAACGCAAACATTATTTTCAATATCACGGGGACCTATTTCGATACGAACGGGCACACCCTTCATCTCATATTCCGCAAACTTCCAACCGGGAGTTTGTTCACTGCTGTCAAGCTTAACACGGCAAACATTTTTAAGTCTGTTGTAAATACCGTTTGCAACATCCATAACGCCCTCTTTGTGAGAAGCTATCGGGATAATTACGGTTTGAATAGGCGCAATCATAGGAGGTAAAACCAAGCCGTTATCATCGCCGTGAGTCATAATTACGGCGCCGATTAAGCGTGTAGTAGTTCCCCAAGAGGTCTGATAAGGATAGATTTGCTTATTTTCCTTATCGGTATATGTAACATCGAAAGCCTTAGAAAAGCCGTTGCCGAAATAGTGAGATGTACCGCTTTGAAGTGCCTTACCGTCGTGCATTAAAGCCTCGATTGTATAGGTAGCCTCAGCACCCGCGAATCTTTCTTTCTCGGTTTTTTGTCCTTTAACAACGGGGATTGCCAAAACCTCTTCGGCAAAACGGGCATAAACATTAAGCATTTGCTCGGTGCGTTCCTTTGCCTCCTCGGCAGTTGCGTGGAGAGTATGTCCCTCCTGCCACAAAAATTCACGGGAGCGAAGGAAAGGTCTTGTTGTCTTTTCCCATCTTACAACACTGCACCATTGGTTATAAAGCTTCGGCAAATCACGGTAAGAATGAACAACATTCTTAAAGTGGTCGCAGAAAAGCGTTTCAGAGGTAGGTCTTACACAAAGGCGTTCTTCAAGCTTTTCTTCTCCGCCCATAGTTACCCAAGCAACCTCAGGCGCAAAGCCTTCAACGTGGTCTTTTTCCTTTTGCAAAAGACTTTCGGGTATAAATAAAGGCATATACACATTCTCTACACCCGTATCCTTAAACATACCGTCCATAGTCTTTTGAATGTTTTCCCAAATAGCATAACCGTAAGGTCTTATAATCATACAGCCCTTTACCGAAGCATAGTCGATAAGTTCTGCTTTAAGGCAAACATCAGTGTACCATTTAGCAAAATCTTCATCCATAGAAGTAATTTCTTTTACCATTTTTTCATTAGCCATTTTAATCACCAAAAAGTATTATAAAATATTACTGCGAATTTTGCAAGAAATTTTAACTATTTTCAAAAATCCTATTGACAAATTGTTAATATCAACATATTATTCTATATAGAAAATCTTGAAAGGTTGGATATTTAATGGTATTCGATAAAATTAAAGAAATCCTTGCTTTACAGCTTGACGCTAATGCGGATGATATGACAATGGACACAAAAATCACTGATGAATTAGGTGCTGACAGCCTTGATATTGTTGAAATGATTATGTCTGTTGAGGACGAATTCAATATTGAAATCCCCGACGACCAGCTTGAAGGTCTTAAAACAATCGGCGATGTTGTTGAATATATTCAAAACGCTATCGGCTGATACATAACAATAATCTTAAACGGATACGGGTTTTCCCGTATCCGTTTTTTATTTTATTCCGTAAATTGTTTTCGCATTTTCAGACAAAATCATTTCTTTTTCTTCGTTTGTGAGATTCAGCGACATAAAGCGTTCAAGCTCTTTTTTCGGCGACCACATAGGATAATCCGTACCGAATAAAACCTTGTCAGCACCGTATCTTCTTATTATTTCAACGATTTTTTCATCATTAAGAGCAAAGAAGCTCGAAGAACAGTCAACATAAAAATTATTAAAACCGCAAAGCTCTCTCGAAGCCTCTTCCCAAATGGAGTAACCGCCGAAATGGGCACCTATAACAATTAAATTATCATAAATTTCAAGTATCGGCTTTAAGCGATTCGGGTTTGACATATCGTACCTTTTATCCCCCGTGTGCATTAAAATCGGAAGTCCCGATTTCTCACAGTATTCGTATATTTTGATACATCTGTAATCATCTATCTTAAAGCCTTGAATATCTGGGTGAAGCTTTACACCTTTAAGTCCCAAATCAACTAACATATCAATATCGTTTTTTATGTCTTCACTGTCGGGATGAAGTGTTCCGAGTCCCACAAACGCTCCGCCCGATTTTTTTGTTTCTTCCGAAATAAATCGGTTTATACTCTCCACTTGCTTCGGAGTAGTGGCAACCGACTCTATGATACATCTATCAATATCGGCGTCAGCCATCCTTTTAAGCAGGTCATCAGCCGTACCCTTACAGCAGGAAACAGCACCATAAAAGCCGTCGGTTCCGCCAACGGCTTTTTGGGCTATTTTTTCGGGATAAATATGCGAATGCGAATCGATAATATAAAAATTATCAATCATTTTTTAAGTCCTCCAAGTCATACGGAGTCGACTGATACACAAAATAATTAAGCCAATTCGTAAAGAGCAAGCTACCGTGAGAACGCCAACTTAAAACCGGCGGATTTTCGGGATTATCGTCAATATAATAATTTTTCGGAACACCTATATCAATACCGGCTAAAACATCACGCCTATATTCACTGTCAAGGGTGAGCAAATCATATTCGGAATGTCCCATAACAAAGAATTGTCTTCCGCCTATTTTGGATACAATATGCACACCTGCCTCCTTTGAAGAGGCTAAAATACGAAGCTCGTTTACAGCCTCAATATCCTCACGCTTTACATAGGTGTTTCTCGAATGAGGTGCATAAAAAACCTCGTCAAATCCACGAAGCAACATAGATTGCGGATAATCAAGCGTATGAGAAAAAATACCGAACATTTTTTTATCAAGCTTGTACTTTTTTATGCCGTAATGATAGTAAAGCCCTGCCTGAGCACCCCAGCAAATATGAAGTGTGCTATGAACATTTTTCTTGCTCCATTCCATAATTTCGCAAAGTTCATTCCAGTAGTCAACCTCTTCAAAATTCATCATTTCGATAGGCGCACCCGTAATAATCATTCCGTCAAACTTTTTATCCTTTACATCATCAAAGGTCTTATAAAAGGCTAACAAATGGTCTGCGGAGGTAAATCGGATTTTATGGGTTTTCGTGCGAATAAGGGTAAGCTCTATCTGCAAAGGTGTATTGCTGAGCATTCTTGAAATTTGGGTTTCGGTTTCAATCTTTTTGGGCATAAGATTAAGCAGCAATATTTTAAGAGGACGAATGTCCTGAGTTATTGCTCTTTTTTCGGTCATAACAAATATATTTTCATTTGCAAGAGTTTGTACCGCAGGTAAATCATTAGGTATTTTAATAGGCATATTTCTACCTCGAATTAAATAGATTCAAATGCTTGTTTTATATCGTTTATTAAGTCCTCGCTGTCTTCAAGTCCCATAGACATTCTTATAAGGTCGGGAGAAACACCGCAGGCTATCAATTCATCATCACTTAACTGTCTGTGAGTTGCGGTAGCAGGGTGCAAACAACAAGACCTTGCATCAGCAACATGGGTTTCAATAGCAATAAGTTTAAGAGCCTTCATAAATTTAAGCGCAGTTTCTCTGCCACCCTTAATGCCGAAGCTTACAACACCGCAGGTGCCGTTCGGTAAATACTTTTTAACAAGCTCACTATCCTTACTGTCTTCAAGACCGGGATATTTAACCCAAGTTACATTTTCATTATCTTTTAGAAATTTTGCAACAGCCAAGCCGTTTTCACAGTGCTTTTTTATTCTAACATGTAGGCTTTCAAGTCCTAAATTAAGCAAAAACGAATTCATAGGAGCGGGAGTAACACCCAAATCACGCATAAGTTGTGCTACCGCCTTGGTGATATAAGCGCCCTCTATACCGAAACGCTCGGTGTAAGTAATTCCGTGATAGCTTTCATCAGGAGTGCAAAGTCCGGGGTATTTGTCGGCATATTTTGTCCAATCAAACTTGCCCGAATCAACAATAGCACCGCCTACCGCAGAGCCGTGTCCATCCATATATTTAGTGGTTGCGTGTACAACAATGTCCGCACCGAACTCAAAAGGACGGCAATTAACGGGTGTCGGGAAGGTATTGTCAATAATAAGCGGAACACCGTTATTATGAGCTATTTTTGCAAACTTTTCAATATCAAGAACATCAAGAGCGGGGTTTGCGATAGTTTCGCCGAACAAAAGCTTTGTATTAGGTCTAAACGCATTATTTATCTCTTCCTCGGAAGCATCGGGAGATATAAAGGTAACATCAATTCCCATTCTTTTAAGGGTTACGGCAAAAAGGTTATAGGTTCCGCCGTAAATTGCGGAAGATGAAATAAAGTGGTCGCCGCAGCTGCAAATATTGAATACAGCCAAAAAGTTTGCCGACATACCGGAAGAAGTAAGCATAGCGGCACTACCGCCCTCCATCTCGCAAATCTTTTTAGCAACATAATCGGAGGTAGGGTTAGCAAGGCGTGTATAAAAATAACCGTCAGCTTCAAGGTCGAAAAGCTTGCCCATATCCTCACTTGTATCATACTTAAATGTCGTACTTTGGATAATAGGAATTTGTCGAGGCTCTCCATTTTTAGGTGTATATCCACCTTGAACGCATTTTGTACCGATTAAACTCATTTTTATTCCTCCGTTTTATAAAAAATACACTGTTATTATATAACCATTATTCGTTTTAGTCAAGATTATAAATTTGAGTTTTTCGCTTAAAAAAATCGAAAAAATCGAATTAAGTTCACCGTTTTTTTGTTTTTCTTGAAAAGGGATTAAATATGTGCTAATATTTTTATATCGAGGGGAAGTCGGGTGAAAATCCCGCACGGGCACGCCGCCGTAATATGCGTTTTTATTTTGTGATATGTTCCTGCCGCAAAGGAATGAAACACCATTGTTTTTTTATGAGAAGGTTCATAAAATTTTGCATTTAAGTCGAAACACCCAAGATTCAAATCTGATTATTGTACTAATTTGCGAGTGCCGAATTTCAATAAGAAACGATTTAATAATTTTTAAGGGAGAATGAATTATGGAAAACAAATTTAATATGGTTTTTCAAAAAGCAATTTCATTTGTGCTTATTGCGGCTATGGCACTGACACTTTCTTGTTGTGCAAAAAACAAGACACCAAACAAGTCAGCCGATTCGGCTGTCGCATCCGCCGTTTCCGAACACGAGCTTGGCAACGGTAAAAATCATTTCGATTTTACCGTAACCGACAAAGTCGGAAATCAAACAATTTTCAAAATCAAAACCGACAAAAAGACGGTAGGCGACGCTTTGCTCGAGCTTGGACTTATCAGCGGTACCGACAGCGATTACGGTCTTTATGTTAAAAATGTCAACGGAATCGAGTTGGATTTTGATAAGGACGGTTATTATTGGGCATTTTACGAAAACGGAAAGTATGCTCAAAGCGGTGTGGAAAAAACCGAAATTACCAACGGCTCATCATACGAATTCAAGGCCCAAAAGTAATGAAATCAAAACTATCGCTTTTTGAAATTACCCTGTTCCCAATCTTAGGCTGTATTATGACCGTATCAAAAATAATGCTTGAATTTTTGCCTAATATCCATATGATAGGAATGTTTATAGTAATATTTACTATTGTGTTTAGATATAAAGCACTTATACCTATTTATATTTTTGCCTTTTTGAACGGAATTATTTCCGGTTTTAATATTTGGTGGGTACCGTATCTTTATATTTGGACTGTACTTTGGCTTGTTTGTATGTTGCTTCCTAAAAATATGCCAACAAAAATAAGTATTGTTGTTTATGCTGTTGTTTGTGGATTACACGGCTTACTTTACGGATGTTTGTATGCACCATTTCAAGCTATAATGTTCGGTCTTGATTTTCGAGGTATGATTAGTTGGATTATTGCAGGTTTAGGCTTCGACCTGATACACGGAATAGGTAATTTTTGTTTCGGGCTTTTGATAGTTCCTCTCTCAAAGGTCTTGCAAAAATCAATCAGAAAATTCAGTTAGGAGTCAGCGTGAAAAATCACGCTTAAAACAAAAGACGCCTGTTCCGGTCGCCTTTTACAAGGCAACCGAAACAGATGCGATATAACAATCACGATTTCAGTGATTTTTTATAGCAGTTTGTGTCTTGAAAAGAAACGGTGATTATTATGGAGTTTATCTTAAATTACGGCGGTACAATACTTATATCGTTTTTATTGGCAACAGCCGTATTTTTTGCGGTGCGGAAAATAGTAAAAAACAAAAAAGACGGCAAATCGTGTTCTTGCGACTGTAATGGCTGCGCTTTTAAGGATAACTGTAATAAATAACCAAAGGGACGGAAAAATATTCCGTCCTTATTTTATTTATATATCAAAATTTTATTGCATATAATAAATCGGGTGATGTTATGATTATTAAATGCGATATTAAAAAACTTATTATTTCACTTTTGATACCGTTGGCAGTAGGCGGACTTTCGGCTTTGATTGTCGGCAATGATATGGACATATACAAGGATATTACCCGTCCTCCTCTTTCTCCGCCGTCAATAGTATTTCCTATCGCTTGGACAATACTTTATATTTTAATGGGAATATCTTTATATCTCGTTATGTGCGAAAAAGGAAATTACGACAATAAAACCAAAGGATATGTTTTCTTTGCAACTCAGTTGATTTTTAATTTCCTTTGGTCGCCGATTTTCTTTTCGGCAAAGCTTTATGCGATTGCATTTATCGTTTTAATACTAATGTGGATTTCCGCGCTTTTAATGATAATTTACTTTTATAAGGTCAATAAAACCGCAGGACTTTTACAAATACCGTATATTGTGTGGCTTACATTTGCGGGTTATCTTAATTTAGGCATTTATCTACTCAACAAATAATAAATAAGGCAAAGGGACTGTAAAAATTTTTGTTTTTACAGTCCCTTTATCTTTATTAAATTTGTTTACTCTTTAATTTCGGAAGTGCAATGCGGACAACGGGTAGCATCTATTGCTATATCGCTTTTGCAATAAGGACATTTTTTAGTAGTAACCTCTACAACCTCTTCTTTTTTGCCGATACTCATAAGTCGGTTAATTACTCTAAGCAGCAAGAACAGAACAAACGCAATAATTACAAAGTTGATAACCGCCGAAATAAACGCAGAAATGAATGTTGCAATTTCGCTCCAACTGTAAAGCCCCTTATGTGCACCTGTTGCAAGGTCTAATATAGGTTGAATAAAGTTTGCGGTAAGGGCAGTTACAATAGCCGTAAAAGCCGTGCCGATAATCATACCTATTGCCAAGTCAACAATATTGCCTTTTAGGGCAAATGTCTTAAATTCTTCTAAAAATTTTTTCATTGTTATGACCTCCTATTTTTTTACATTATAACACTATTTTTACAAATAATAAAGACTGAATATTTTGTCAATTTTTGTGGTTTTTTATCACTATTATTAGATTTTTATATTATTTTTTTAGAAAAAATCTAAAAAAGTCGTGAAAATATGCTTGAAATTTGCAGAAATGTATGTTAATATATGGAAAACAAATTCTTTAGGAGGAATTAAAATGGAAAAGAAATTAAAGGTATTGGTTGCAGATAATTCTACCGAATTAGGTCAAATATTTGCAAAAACTCTTATGGGTTACGGTATGAATGTTACCCTTTGCGAAAAAGATGGGGTTAAGCTTATCGAGAACATAAAGTCAAAGGAACCCGATGTAGTTTTAGCTGATGTTTTTATGCCTAATCTTGATATATTAGGGGTATTATCGGTAATAAAGGAATCCGACTTACAAAACAAGCCGATGATTATGGCAATGTCAAGCTTTGACAACAGCCGACTTGAAAGAGAAGCTCTAAATGCGGGTGCAAGTTATTATTTTCTAAAACCGTTCGATATTGATACACTTGCAAAAAGGATTATTCAATTATCTAATTGGAAGAACGATAAAAAGCCCATTGTACTTAAAAACAATGTCGTAACCGATAACGATTTAGAGTTGCTTATTACCGATATTATTCACGAAATAGGCGTTCCCGCACATATAAAGGGTTATCATTATTTAAGAGAATCCATTATGTTATCAATAAAGGATACCGAAATGATAAATTCGGTAACAAAGCTTCTATATCCTACCGTCGCAAAACATAACGGCACAACCTCTTCGAGAGTCGAACGGGCTATACGCCACGCAATAGAGGTTGCTTGGGACAGAGGAGATATTGATACACTGAATTCATATTTCGGCTTTACCGTTCAAAATGAGCGCGGTAAACCTACCAATTCAGAGTTTATTGCTATGATTGCCGATAAGCTTCGCCTTAAACTTGCTCACGATGAAGCATTGACCGCATAAAAATTCCCCGATTTTCAATCAGAAAGTCGGGGATAATTTTTTTACAATTAAGCGGTAGTTGTAGAGCTATCGGTTTCAGGATATACAATTTTCTCTACCTTAAATCTCTTGGTTGCACTCTTGTTTTCGGTAACCTTTGCTTTTTTAACAAGTGAATCAACCTTTTCGTTAAACTCGTCATCCTTTAAGTTATGGCGGATTTCCGAGTCAAGATTTTTAAGATAATAAGAATCTTCGGTTATATCCTTCTTAATAACGATTTGATAACCTGCATCGTTATCCTTTGTAATAAGCTTAATTTCGCCCATTGCCATTGCCGATACGGTATCAAACAAATCGTTACTGTAATTGGTTTTATCGTTACCGATTACGGTAGCGTGAGAATCCTTCGGAGCAGAACCGTCTTCTGCATCGGTAGTATCCGTTGTAGATTCATCAGTTGTGCCGTTGTACTCGTTATAAACCTGTGCAAAGGTATAGGTGCCGGCTTTTAACTTTTCATAGTAATCGTTAATTTGAGCGGTTTTTGTTTCCTTTTCGGAATCTTCTATTGAAGAGAAATCGGCATCAAGAACATTTGCAAGACGATAATTTTCTGTCATAAATTCAGAAATATCTTCGGAAGCGATAGGAGTTGTACCGTCTTCGCCGTAAATAGAATCAAAATACTTGTTCGAATAGTAACTATCGGTAGTATATTTGATATATGTATCTTGGCTTACACCGTTTGGCTCATACAACTGGTTATAGCCGTAAGAGGACCAATAGTATTGCGCATACATTTTAACATTCGACTCGTCTTCACTTGAAACAGTAACCTTTGCCTTTTTGCATTCAGCCTTTAATACAGCAACCTTTTTAAGCGAAAGCAAAGCTTGTTCCTTAACATAATCAACAAACTTCTTGCCGTCGATTTTTTGCTTGTAGTAATAATCATCGGCAGATGTATCGGCGTTTTCGTCAGCCTCATCATCAATCTTTTGCTTTGCAGACAAATCAGCCTCGATTAAAGCACACATATAGTACGCCGAAGTAAATTCATAATCGCCGACCTTTACGGCAACTTCATCTTTCGGATGGCAAGCGCAAACAGATAACGCCATAATTAAGACTAATACTGTTGCCGATACTTTTTTAATAATATTCATTATTTTTCCTCCACTTGTGTAAAATACACCAATATGAATGAATTATACACCATTATTTTCAAAAAGTCTATACATTTTATATTTATTCATTAAAAATTTACAAAACAGTTGCAAGGCGTTTTACTGTTTCGGTGTGAGTTTCTCCGTCTTTAAGTTTAATAATATACGCGGTATTGCCGACCGTAGCAAAAGTCAGAGCACTACCGAAGGCATCCGAAAGCTTTACAACCACCTCTTCTTTTATTGAGGCGGTTTTCAAAATAACGGTTTTATTTCCGCTCGAAATCTCAAATATTCCCGCTTTTGATGCCTTATTTCTTAAAAGTGCAACATTGATAAGTCCTAACACAGCCGTTGGAGGCTCGCCGAATCTATCACATAATTCGTCAAGCACATCGCTTACATCATTATCGTCCCTAATATCGGCAATTCGCTTGTATATTCCAAGTCTTGACGATAGCGAATCAATATAGTTTTCGGGAATATGCGCCGAAATGCTTAAATCCACTGTACATTCAGGCTCCTCTGAAACCTCAACTCCGTTTTCTTCATTAACGGCATCATTCAATAATTTCAGGTACATATCGTAGCCTACGGCTTCCATATTGCCGTGTTGCTCTCCGCCTAAAATGCTTCCCGCACCCCTAATTTCCAAATCACGAAGAGCAATCTTGAAGCCCGAGCCGAATTGAGTAAATTCTCTTATTGCTTCAAGTCGCTTTTGGGCAGTTTCGTTTATGCTCTTTCCCTGCTTAAAGCAAAAATATGCATAGGCTCTTCTCGGAGAACGCCCTACTCTGCCACGAAGCTGATGAAGCTGTGAAAGTCCCATTCTATCGGAATTTTCAATAATCAGGGTATTTACATTAGGAACATCAACACCCGTTTCGATTATTGTAGTACAAACCAAAATATCAATTTCGTGGTCGATAAGCTGTCGCCAAACCTCGCTTAGTTCGTCCTCGCCCATTTGACCGTGAGCAATTCCGATACGAGCCTCAGGTATTTTTTCTTTTAATTTAGAAGCACACCTTACTATACTGTCAACATGATTATGAAGATAATAAACTTGACCGCCACGCCTTAACTCTCTATTTACGGCATCAACCAATAAACCGTCATTTTGTTCTATTACATAGGTTTGAACGGGATATCTGTCTCCCGGTGCTTCATCTATTGAAGACATATCTCTAAGTCCCGACATTGCCATATTAAGCGTTCGTGGAATAGGAGTGGCGCTTAATGTCAAAATATCGACAAAAGGATACAATTCCTTTAATTTTTCTTTTTGTGCAACACCGAATCTTTGCTCCTCATCAATAATTACAAGACCTATATCCTTAAAGGTAACATCTTTTGAAATCAACCTATGGGTTCCTATTACCATATCGACAGTCCCGTGTTTAAGCCCCGAAATAATTTTTGTCTGTTCCTTTTTTGAAACATAACGGTTTAGTAGCTTTATTTCAACCGGTAAATTACCGATACGGCTCATAGCGGTATTAAAATGCTGCATAGCGAGAATTGTGGTAGGCACCAACAAGGCACATTGCTTACCCTCGCTTATACACTTAAACGCAGCTCTTAATGCAACCTCGGTTTTTCCGAATCCGACATCTCCGCAAAGGAGTCTGTCCATAGGCACAGCTCGTTCCATATCCTTTTTTATTTCGTTAACGGAACGGATTTGGTCATCGGTTTCCTCGTATTCAAACCGTCGCTCAAAATCGTTTTGCAAATCGGTATCGGGACCGAAAGCGTAACCTTTTGTTGCCATTCGTTTTGCATATAAAGCCGTAAGTTGTTTTGCCATATTTTTAACGGCAGACTTTACCCTGCTTCTTGTTTTGTTCCAAGCATCATTGCCGAGCTTATTAAGCTTAACACCAGAATCGTCAGAGGAACCGATATATTTTGAAACAAGGTCAAGCTGAGTAACAGGTACATAAAGAATATCGCTTCCCGCATATTTAATCTTAATATAATCCTTTGTAATCCTATTATTTGTAATTTGATTTATGCCGTCAAAAATACCGATACCGTGAGTTGTGTGAACAACATAATCTCCCCTTTTAAGCTCGTCAAGTGAGCCTATTGTTTTTGCATTTTTAGGAGCTTTTCTCTTTTTATCGGTATTGCCCGAAAATGTCTTATGGGTTATCAGCATAAACTTTGCGAACGGTATCTCAAATCCTGCCGAAAGTGAGCCTTTCATCACTATCACACCGCTTTTTACACTATTGTCAAAATCGGATAAATAGGTAGCTTTGATTCCCATACCGTTTAGGTCTTCGTTTAATATTTGAGCGCTTTTTTCTTCTCCCGCCAAAATAACAACTCTGCCCTTAATTCCCGTAATAAAGGATATATCATCCTTTAATATGTTAATATCTCCGCTCCAAGCGGATATTCTCTTAAAATCAAAGTTATAAAGTCCTTTAAGCGCAATTCCGTAAGAATTTTTCGGAAAACTTTCAAGATATACGGCATCCGAAATGTTTTTTTGGAATTCTCCTCTTGAAAGAAAAATATCAGCAGTATTTTTACTTAAAACACCGTCTTCTAATAACTGTTTTATATCCTCATTTCTTTGGGATTCCAACACTTTTAAGCGGTCGCCCATATTCCCCGATTCGCAAACAATCTTTAACGCATCGGGCAAATAATCAAAAACAGTATAAGGTTTTTCGTAAAGCACGGAAATATAGTCATCCGTCATTACTGAAAATCCATTTCGCAGCGCATCAATATCCGCTTCAATGCTGTTTGTTTGCTTTTCGGTCAACTTTTTATCGGTCTTTAAGATTTTTTCGAGCTTATCTATTAAATCATCAGCATCATACGACAGTTCACAAGCCGGAAAAACCGAAAACTCGTTTACGGCATCGGTTCTTCTTTGAGAAATAGCATCGTATTCGGAAATCGAGTCGATTTCATCTCCCCAAAGTTCAATGCGAACAGGCGCTTTTCTGTTTACCGGAAAGATATCAATAATTCCTCCGCGCACCGAAAACTGTCCTAACGAATCGCAAATTTCACTCTTTTGGTATCCCGACATAACAAGCTTTTCGGAAAGCTCTTTGATGTCAATAGTGTCTTCCGCAGTTATCACAAATTTTCTATCCGCTAAAAGTGCGGGAGGTAAAGTATATTGGGTTGCCGAGTCAACCGATAATACAAGTACGCTAAAATCCCCGTCAATTAGTTTTGACAGGGTGTCTATACGCCGATATTCATAGTCCTTTGAAAATCCGGCAAACTTTGTTAAATTGTAGTCCCTAAGCGGTAGGGTTATCGCATCTGCACCAAAAGCGTTAATATCGGATGCCATAGCAACGGCGGAGGCTTCATCGTGGGTAAAAACCACGATTTTTCTTTTTGTTTGGCTTGAAAATGCCGACACAATAAGCGACTTATGAATTTGCGAAAGTCCCGATACCGCAAGTGGAGAATTACCCGAGAGCAAATCGGCTGAAAGTCTTTCGTACTCAGGGTCTTGTTTTAATATATCAAATAAAAAATCCATACTATTTACTATATTTATTCATAGCCGAATCTATGCCGTTACATATCGTTTCTTCAATAGCCGAAACGCATTTTTGAAGAGCAGATTCCAATACTTCCGTCTTTTCCTTCGGCACTTTTCCGAGAACAAAATCTTTAAGGTCGTATTCGGAATTGGGTTTTTTATCAACACCGACCTTTATTCTCGGGATATTTTCGGTTCCCGACAACTCAATAATATCCTTTATTCCGTTATGACCGCCCGAGCTTCCCTTTCTTCTTATCCTTATGTTCCCCATATCAAGAGAAATATCATCAAAAATAACAATGACATTTTCATAAGGAATTTTATAAAAAGAACAAATCTTTGTAACCGACTGTCCCGAATTATTCATAAAGGTTTGCGGTTTTGCAACTAAAATCCGTTTATCGTTTATTTTACATTCGCCAAGCTCCGCCTCAAACTTATGCTTGTTAAAAGAAAAACCGTATTTTTCGGAGAACCTGTCAACTGCCATAAATCCGGCATTATGCCTTGTCTTTTCATATTGAAGTCCCGGATTTCCGAGCCCTACAATCAAAAAGTCATAAGAGCTTTTTTGTTTACTTTGAAACATATTATCACCAAACACAATATTATCACATATTAAAAAAAACTTCAAGTCAAACAAAATAAGACCTATTATGACCTTTTTCACCTCATTATTATGACATAAATTCCGCCATAAAGCCTATATAATTATTTAGGGGCGAATTTATGACTGTTTATGTTGATATACTGATAATTCAAAACATCATTATTGATTATTTCTTAATTAAGTTGTGTGCAAAAATATGCGGATGTGAATATAAATTTTTAAGGCTAACGGTTTCATCTGTTTTAGGCGGACTGTTTTCACTCTACATATTTTTACCGAAGCAACCCTTTTACATTGAAATACCCGTTCATATCTTTATGTCGGCATCCCTGATTTTTACCGCAATAGGTTACAAAAACATAAAGCAGTTTGTTCGCTTAACCCTTTTACTTTTCGCAGTTACATATTTGTTAGGCGGATTACTGTTAGGAATAAGTTTATTTTACAAAACCGAAAATGTAACCATTAACAATTCGGTAATTTATATAAAACTGTCCCCTATTATTTTGATTGCTTCAAGTGTAATTTTTTACATTTCGGTTTTGCTTTTAAGAAAGATAGTTTCAAAAAACAACAGCTTCGCCGAAAAGTGTATAGTAACAATTTTAGCAGACAACACAAGCCTTACACTAAACGGAATAATTGATACGGGAAATTCTCTTTGCGACTGTTTTGAAAGCAGAGAAGTAATAATAATATCCGAACAAATAGGCAAAAAGCTGACCGACAGCCTTCAAAACAGTATTGAAAGGCGCTACCGAGCAATACCCTGTAAAACAATTTCGGGCACCGCACTGCTTGACGGATACCGAGTTGAAGGGGCAACAATTACATCCGGAAAAAGCACGAACAGTATTAAAGCTCCCATAATAGCAATATCAAAAACACCTCTTGATATTGAATGTGATGCAATAATTAACCCGAGGTCGATAATATGATGAAAAAACTGATAAATTATATAAAACTTTTATTTTCAAAGCCGAACTATTATATTAACGGCCCTGAAACACTGCCTCCTCCGCTTACAGCCGAAAAAGAACTCGAATATGTCGAGATGGGCGATAAAAAATCAAAAGAAGAGCTTATAATTCATAATTTAAGGCTTGTAGTATATATTGCCAAAAAATTCGATACAAGCGGAATTAACCTTGAAGATTTAATTTCTATCGGTACAATAGGGCTTATTAAAGCCGTAAATACATTCTGTCCGCAAAAAAACATTAAACTTGCAACCTATGCTTCCCGTTGCATTGAAAATGAAATTTTGATGTATTTAAGAAAAATATCTTCAAGAAAAAATGAAATTTCAATAGATGAGCCACTTAATACCGACTGGGACGGCAACGAACTGCTTTTGTCGGATATTTTAGGCAGTGATGGGGATGAAATAAACATAAAAATCGAGCAAGAGGACGAACGAAAACTACTTATTCATTTTGTTGACAATTTAGGCTCCCGCGAAAAGCAAATAATGCAAATGCGCTTCGGTATGGGAGGCTATAAAGAATACACCCAAAAGGAAGTTGCGGATGTTTTAGGCATTTCGCAATCCTACATTTCAAGGCTTGAAAAACGGATAATAAGCAAACTCAAAAAACAAATTGAAAAGGCAGGATAAAACACGGGACTGTAAAAAGCATTAGTTTTTTACAGTCCCGTAAATATTATCTGTCAAAATTTTCTTTGATAATACCAAACAATTCATTTACCCTTACTATGTTGCCCGATAAATGCAAAAATCCGAAAAGTGCCTCTAAGCCTGTCGCTATATGATACTCTTGCTTAGTAGCACTTTTAGGAGTGGTAGAAGTATGAAAATTTCTTCCCCTTTTGAAAATAAGAATTTCATCCTCGGTTAAATGCGGTTCAATTACGGCATACGCTCTTGCCTGTGCGGTAGCACTTACCCATTTTACCGATTCCGAATGTAACTGCCCGGACGGCCGGTTAATCTCGGCTAAATGGCTTCTCACAAGAAGTCCGTAAACCGCATCGCCCACAAAGCACAAAACAGACGGACTTAAATTATTTACACTTTCCATACTTTCCCCTAATCAACGAAGTCAAATTCGACATCATACACGCTTACGGTATCGCCTTCGGCAATTCCTGCATCTCTTAAAGCTTTAATAATTCCGCTTGAACGAAGAACACGCTCAAAATACTGTAAAGACTCATAATCATCGGGGTCAACCGTATTCATAACATCAAGCAACCACAAAGCATCCTCAACAAAATAAACTCCGTCACAAACTCTGATATTAAACGAGCGTTTCTTTTCAACCGTATAGTCAATATGAGGCTTAGGCTCGGCTTCGTACTTAATTACCGGAGGCAGTTTGGAAAGCTCTGCCGCAACACAGTTTATTAACTCTCCTGTCCCCTCCGCAATAGCCGCCATAATAGGAAAGAACTTATATCCCTTAGCTTCAAAATAATTACGAAGCTTTTCAATATCCCCGTCTTCGCAAAGGTCGCATTTATTAGCAACAATAATTTGCGGACGGTCTTTAAGCTCACTGCTGAACACTTCAAGTTCTTTGTTGATTTTATTAAAATCGTCGATAGGGTCTCTGCCCTCGCTGCCCGATGCGTCAATAATATGAAGAAGCATTCTGCAACGCTCGACATGGCGCAGAAATTCGTGGCCTAAACCAACTCCCTCACCGGCGCCCTCGATAAGTCCCGGAATATCCGCCATAACAAACGAAGAGCCTTCGCCCATTCTTATAACTCCGAGAACGGGTGTAAGTGTTGTAAAATGATAGTTGGCGATTTTCGGCTTTGCTTCGCTGACAACCGAAATAAGCGTAGATTTACCGACATTGGGAAATCCTATCAGTCCGACATCGGCTAAAAGCTTTAACTCTAATACGACATCAAGCTCTTCTCCGGGGTTGCCGTTTTTTGCAAATCTCGGCACCTGTCGAGTAGAAGTAGCAAAATGTATATTTCCCCAACCGCCGTTACCGCCTTTTGCGACAACTACCGCTTCATCATCCGATATATCGGCAATAATTCTACCTGTTTCGGCATCCTTTACAACAGTACCGCGAGGCACAAATATCGTAAGATTTTGTGCGCTTTTACCGGTACAGCGAGATGCACCGCCGTTTTGACCGTTATCGGCACAGTATTTCCTCTTATATCTAAAATCGGCAAGAGTAGATAGGTTATCGTCAACCTTAAAAATAATATCTCCGCCTCGACCGCCGTCTCCGCCGTCAGGTCCACCCGCCGCAACATACTTTTCTCTATGAAAAGAAACCGCACCGTTGCCGCCGTTACCCGCCTTCAAATGAATTTTTGCAATATCTACAAACATTATTCTTCCTCGTCAAAATCCTCTTCAAAAGATATTGAATCAACATCTAAATTTTCATAAATTTCGGTTGCTTTTTCTAAATCAAGCGCCGAAACATAAATGTTGATTTTAGTGAAAAAGCCACCGAATCCTACCTGCATACTGCTCGATAAATCAGGCTCATCACTTGTAAAAAGTATTTCATTTTCTTTTAGTTTGTCACAAAAAATCTCTGCAACAATCGGTTCCGCAATACTTGCCACTAATTCGGGATTCTCAATCTCAACAACCAATTCTTCTTCGATTTCCTCAATTTCCCCATCGCTGTCCAATAATTCCGCTCCGCACAACGGACAGATTTCCGCATCATCAGGACACGAAAACGCACAAACATGACATACCTTCAAAAAAATCACACCTTACTTAAAAAAATATCCGGACAGCACTATTTTATGCCGCCCGGATTAAAAAACTTTTTTAATTACTGCTCAGCGTAGATACTAACCTGTTTACGGTCTTTACCTACACGCTCAAACTTAACTTTACCGTCAATAAGAGCAAAGAGAGTATCATCCGAGCCACGACCTACATTGTTACCTGGATGGATATGAGTACCTCTTTGGCGAACGAGAATGTTGCCGGCTAAAACGAATTGACCGTCAGCACGCTTAACACCAAGACGCTTAGCTTCGCTATCACGGCCGTTCTTGGTGGAACCCATTCCCTTTTTATGAGCAAATAACTGAATGTTAATATTAAGCATTACGTTCTACACCTCCGTAGTTGTAGTTATTCTACTATCGTACTGTTTTGAAAGTTCCGAAATATGAAGTTTAAGTCCACTAAGCACCATTCGTGAAGATTCGGAAACATTCTTCACACTAACCCTCATAAATCCGTCTGAAACATTTGCATCACACTTATCACCGATTATTTCGGTAATAGTATTTACAGCCATATATGCGGCGCTTGAAACCGCCGAACATACAAGCTTTCCTTCAAAGTCTTTACAAGAATCGGTACTGTGGCCACTGATTTCAAAGCCGTAAAGGCCATTGCTATCAGCAAAAAATTTAATCTTGGTCATAATTAGCCGATTTCGGTAATTTGTACCTTAGTGTAGGGCTGTCTATGACCCATTTTGCGTGAACTGCTCTTCTTTGGCTTGTAGGTAAATACAGTAACCTTCTTGCCCTTGCCGTTCTTCAAAACGGTACCCTTAACGAAAGCATCCTTAACATAAGGCTTACCAACCTTTAAGGTTTTGTCGCTTACAGCTACAACCTTATCAAAGGTAATTTCCTCGTCAACTTCGCAAGCTAATTTTTCAACATAGATTACATCGCCGTTTTGAACACGGTATTGCTTGCCACCTGTTTCGATAATTGCGTACATTCTTTTACACCTGCCTGATATTTTACAGTCTCGCTAAAGATAGGCGTACACCATATAGGCATAACTTCACAAGCCCACAATATGCGGCTTAAACAGTTTACCACACAAGATATTTGTTGTCAAGCATTTTTTGAACAAATTTCCTTATATAATCTTACATAAGCATTAGCAGACAAACTCCAGCTCGAATCACATTGCATTGCTCTCTTTTTTAGAATTTCCCAACCTTTTTTATCGGAATATCCTTTTAAGGCTCTCCAAACCGTATTTTCCATATCGTGTGCATTGTAATTCTTGAAGGTAAATCCGTTACCCTCTCCGTTACCGCTGTCTTTTACGGTATCGTTAAGACCGCCCGTTTCCCTTACGATAGGAATTGTTCCGTATCGAAGTGCTACAAGCTGGGCGAGTCCGCAAGGCTCACTCTTACTCGGCATTAGAAAAATGTCGGCACCCGCATAAATCTTATGGGCTAACTGTTGGTCAAATCCGAGTTTAAGCGCCACCTTATCGGGATATTTTTTATTCATTTCATAAAAGAATGTTTCGAACTCCCATTCACCCGAGCCTAAAATAACAAACTGCAAATCGGCATTAACCAATTCCTCAAAAACGCATTTAATAAGGTCAATACCCTTGTGGCTTACAAGTCGTGTTACAATTCCGATAAGCGGTACATCTCTTACGGGAAGTCCCATATCTTCAAGCAATTTGTTTTTGTTCTTTTCTTTATCCTTTATCGAATCGGCGGAATATTTTTTGTAAATCATTCCATCGGTTTCGGGGTTATAAACATCATAATCTATTCCGTTTACTATACCCGTAAGTTTATAGGTAAACTCTTTAAGTATGGGGTCAAGACCGTGTGAATAATAAGAATTGAGTATTTCATTTGCGTATGTCGGTGAAACGGTAGTAACCTTGTCGCTACACTGTATCGCACCCTTCATAAAGTTTACGCATCCGTCATATTCAACAATGCTTTCTCTACCCTCAGGCAGTCCTAAAACATCTCCGAATAATTCCATACCGTATTTGCCCTGATACTGAATGTTATGAATTGTAAAGACGGTTTTTATATCACTGTAAAACGGGTCGTTCTTATACATTTCGGTTAAAAAAACGGGAACCATAGCGGTTTGCCAGTCGTTACAGTGAATAACATCGGGCTTAAAGCCTATATGCGGAATAATTTCAAGCACGGCACGGGAGAAAAAAGTAAACCGCTCGGCATCATCATAATATCCGTAAAGTCCGTCACGCTTAAAATAATATTCGTTGTCAATTAAATAGTATATAACCCCGTCAATATGTGCTTCAAAAACACCGCAATACTGTCTTCTCCAAGAAACGGGAACGGTAATATTGCAAACAAAGGTCATTTTATCCTTCATTTCATCAGATATTGTACTGTAAAGAGGAAGCACAACACGGGCACCTATCAGTCTTTTACGAAGTGCTTTCGGCAAGGCACCCGAAACATCGGCAAGTCCGCCCGACATTGCAAAAGGATAAGCCTCACTCGTTGCAAATAATACTTTCATATAATCACCCTTATTTTATATCATTTGATTTTTCTTTAATATAAATGCCTTTCGGTCTGAACCGCTTATAGGAGAATTTGCGCTGATAACGGCATTTTTATCCGAAATAACATATTTAAGCTTCGCATTCTCAAAAACCTCAACACCCTGCATAAGTATCGAGTTTTCGACAACTGCGCCCTTTTTAACTCTAACACCTCTAAACAGTACACTGTTTTTAACCGTACCGTCAATTATGCAACCGTCGGCAATAAAGCTGTTAGAAACATCGGCATAAATGCCGTATCTTGTAGGCATATCATCACGGGTTTTCGTGTAAATCGGACGCTCTTTATTAAACAAGTCGTCCCTCACCTCTTTTTTAAGAAGCTCCATATTAGCATTAAAGAACGACTTACCGCAGTCCATTACAGAAACAAAGCCATCGTGTTCAAAGCCGAAAAGATTGACGTTATCTATATATTTCGGCAAAATATCGAGATAAAAATCCTTTGCCGTAATATTTTCATCAGAGGAAATAATATTTACAAGTGCCGATTTTGAAAATACCGCAACACCGAGAGTATAATTACCGCTTTCGGCAGATGAATTAGCAGGAACAAGTTCTTTTATCTTTTTGTTCTCATCGAGCTTCAACATCATTGTATTTTCATATTTATCAGCACAGCTTGCTTTTCTATATACGATAGTAATATCGGCGTTACTCTCTAAATGTTGATTTACAAGAGCGGTAATATCAATATTAGCAACAATACCCGATTCGCAGGTAACAACATAATCACAGTTAGAACGTGTAATAAAATCCTTAGCGCGCATTAAGGCTTCGAAATAGCCTTTATTTGTTCTGCCTTTATTGTAAGGCGGCAAAACATGAATACCACCGTTTTTACGGTCTAAATCCCAATAAACACCGCTACCGATATGGTCCATTAAGGAGCGGTAGTTTTCTTTTGTAATAATACCGATATTAGAAATTCCCGCATTAACCAAATTTGATAAAGCAAAATCAATCAAACGGTATCTACCGCCGAAAGGCAGCGATGCCATAGAACGATTTTCGGTAAGCTCCTTTAATGTTCTGTCATTTGAGTTTGAAAAAATTATTGCCGAAACTGCTGACCTTCTCATATTTTTTCTCCCTCCGATACATTTTCGGTAATCATTTGTTTTGCACCGATTTTTGCATTTTTTCCGACACTTATACCCGCACCGATAACAGTAATGCCCCATTTGTCCCCGCCGTTATAGTCAGGCTCAACACCGACATTTGCATTTTCTCCGACAACGACATTTTCGGCAACTATTGAATACTTAACATTAGCACCCTTTTTAATTACGGAGCCGGGCATAACTATTGAATACTCAACGCTTGCGCCCTCTTCAACCGTAACATTCTCATAAAGTATAGAATAATCAATTTTGCCCGACACACAACATCCCGCGGTAATAAGCGAATTTTCAACTTTTGCCGAATCGGTAATATGCTGTGGCGGTAAAGCGTTTGTTCTTGAATAAATCTTCCAATTAGGGTCAGACAAATTAAGATGTATTTTAGGATTAAGCAAATCAAGATTTGCTTCCCACAAAGAATCAACCGTACCGACATCCTTCCAATAATCAGAAAAACGGTAAGCCATCAGTTTTTCGTTATTATTAAGCATAGCCGGGATTACATCTTTACCGAAATCGTTTGATGAGCCTTTATTTGCCTCGTCTTCGCACAAATACTTTTTAAGCTTTTCAAAGGTAAAAACATAAATGCCCATAGATGCTAAATTGCTTTTCGGGTTTTTAGGCTTTTCCTCAAACTCGTAAACCGCACCGTCGGAATCGGTATTCATAATACCAAACCGAGATGCCTCATCATACGGCACCTGCATTACCGCAATAGTACAGGCGGCACCCGAACTTTTATGTTCACTTATCATCTTAGAATAATCCATTTTATAAATATGGTCGCCCGAAAGGATAATAACATATTTCGGATTATATCTTTCGATAAAGCCCAAATTTTGGTAAACCGCATTTGCAGTACCCTTATACCAGTCGCCGCCCTTTTGACCTTGGTATGGCGGTAAAATATGAACTCCGCCGTTAGACCTATCAAGGTCCCACGGCTTTCCCGAGCCGATATAATCGTTAAGTTCAAGCGGTTTATACTGTGTTAAAATACCAACCGTATCAATTCCCGAGTTGATACAGTTTGAAAGCGGAAAGTCAATTATTCTGTATTTACCGCCATACGGTACAGCAGGTTTTGCAAGCTTGCCCGTTAAAACTCCGAGCCTGCTTCCCTGACCGCCGGCAAGAAGCATAGCAACGCATTTTTTGTTTGTCATATTTATCTCCTGTCTTTAATTGTAGAATGTTTTAATTTAACGCTCTTTTTCGGAACCTTATAATAAGTTACCGACATTGCCGGAATGTTAATCGAGATTGAATTTTCATATCCGTGCATTTCTATTTCTTCACTTTTATAACTGATAAGCTTTTCAGAGGTGCCGCCGTATTTTTTCATATCACTTGAAAATATTTGTTTGTAGCTGCCGCTAAACGGAACACCTATACGATAGTTTTCCCTATTTACCGGCACAAAATTACAAACGCAAATAATTTCGTTGCCCTCTTTATCAATTCTTCTGAAAGAAATAATACTTTGACAGTTATCGTCATTGGAAATCCAACTGAATCCTTCCCAAGAATAGTCGATTTCATATAAAGGAGGAGTTTTAAGATAAAATCCGTTAAGCTCTTTTACAAATTTTTGTAAATTGCTATGGGTATCGTAATCAAGTAAAAACCAGTCAAGCTCCTGCTCATAATTCCACTCGATAAACTGACCGAATTCTTGTCCCATAAACAAAAGCTTTTTACCCGGATGTGCCATCATATAAGCGTAAAAAGCACGAAGATTATCAAACTTTGCCTCGTATTCGCCCGGCATTTTATTTATCATAGAGCACTTACCATGCACAACCTCATCATGCGAAATAGGAAGCACAAAGTTTTCCGAAAAAGCATAGAAAAACGAAAAAGTAAGACAATCGTGATTGTTCTTTCTGAAAAGCGGGTCAAGGGACATATAACGAAGCATATCGTTCATCCATCCCATATTCCACTTATAGTTAAATCCGAGTCCTCCATCGTGTGGCGGTTTGGTAACAAGAGGCCAAGCAGTAGATTCTTCCGCTATCATCATAACAGAAGGGTTTGCGCTAAATGCCGCAATATTCACCTGTTTCAAAAGCTCAACCGCTTCAAGATTTTCCCTTCCGCCGTAAGCATTCGGAATCCACTCGCCGTCTTTACGACCGTAATCAAGATAAAGCATTGATGCAACCGCATCTACACGAAGTCCGTCGATATGATACTCTTTTATCCAGAAAACCGCACTTGATACCAAAAAGCTCATAACCTGCGGTTTGCCGTAATCGAAAACACAGGTTCCCCACTCTTTATGCTCTCCTTTTCTTGAATCGGAGTATTCATAACAAGCAGTTCCGTCAAAACGGTAAAGCCCGAACTCATCCTTCGGAAAATGTGCCGGTACCCAGTCGAGTATTACGCCTATTCCGTTTTCGTGCATAATATCGACAAATTCCTTAAAATCGTCAGGAGTACCGAATCTCGAAGTCGGTGCAAAATATCCGGTTACCTGATAACCCCAAGAGCCTTCGTAAGGGTGTTCGGTTATGGGCAAAAGCTCAATGTGAGTATATCCCATTTTTTTAACATAAGCACCAAGCTCTTTTGCAAGGGTTACATAATCGTAGTGATTACCGTCATCAAAATTTTTCCAAGAACCTGCGTGAACCTCATAGATATTTACGGGGGATTCATAGGAGTTTTTTTCGAGTTGCAATTTTTGCCAATCGTCGTCCCGCCAAGCGTGTTTCTTATCCTTATAAATTTTAGAAGCGTTTGAAGGGGCGGTTTCAAAATGTCTTGCAAACGGGTCGCTTTTATATACTACATTTCCGTTTTTTGATTTTACGGCATATTTATAAGCATCATATTCTCTAACACCCGAGATTTCGGTTTCCCATACACCGCTCTCACTTGGAGTCATAATATTGCTCTCAATATTCCAATTATTAAAATCGCCGACAACACTAACCGATTCGGCGTTCGGAGCCCAAACCCTGAAAAGAGTTTTTTTAGACTTATAAAACGAGCCTAAATATTCATACAAATCAGCCTTAACAAACGAATTGAAATTTTCAAAATAAACTTCCATAATTTAGTTATCCCCTCATAGTCCAACTAATATTATTATAACAATATAATATCGTTATTTCAACGACTTTTTTATTAGTTTTCCGCAATACTAAGAAATATTTTTTGTAAGTTTTTGTGAATAATATACAAATTATCGCAAAAAACTAAATAAAATGCCGATTTAACATTATTTTTCTTTATAACCGAAGGAATTTGTTGAAACAAGCACGGTTTCTTCCCCGATAACCTCAATGTCTTCAAACGGTATTATTATATCCTTTTCTCTGCCTAAAAGTCCAAACACTCTTAATGCGCCCGAAATAATCAAGGACACCAATTTTCCGCTTTCGACATCAAGCTCAATATCGCTTATATAGCCTAATACAAATCCATCCTTTACGCATACTACCTGCTTATTTTTAAGCTCATCAATTCTGCAAGTCATTTTATCACCCTCTTAAATTATATATGAGGCAACAAATGATTTTATTATAATGTTTATTGAACAAACACTTCTGCGGAAGCATTACCGTAAAAATACATTTTCACGGTAATCATCGGCATAATAGCCGCTGATTGGTTCGGCAGGCATTATTATAAAAAAGACAAACCCGTTTTCAAAACAAGTTTGCCTTTTAGCATCAATATTCAAAGGTTTGTATTTCTTCGCTTTCCCCGCCGTCTTGTTCGTCCTCGTCTTCGTCGTCTTGTTCTTCTTCGATTTCAAGACCTAAATCACGGCGCTTTTGGATGTCCTCAAACGGATGGTCCTTATAGTAAGGGTCGATAATATATTTTCTAATAGCCGGAAATACGCAAAACTGAATAAGCAAAAATCTAAACGCAGGATAAGTAAGTATCGCAATAAGAATTTCAAGCAAAAGCACTGTATAGTTGTTAAGAAAATACAGCAAAACGCCGTTAATCGCAACTACAAGCAAAATAGAAATTCCGCAAATTAAGTTGTTTTTAAGATTCAAAAAAGCAAACTTAAAGCTGTTTGTATATAATTGCTTAATTGAAAAATTAAAGGTAATCATAAGTGTCCAAATAAAGAAATTCATAAAAGAGAATATTATGAATATCGAAACGGATATACCGACACCGAAAACCGAAAGCTTTCCGCTTGACAAAAAGTAGAATCTTGCCGAAAAAAACAGCACTATTCCGGCTATTGTGTTAATAATTGATACGGCAGTTGCCTGTTTCCAGTTTTTCTTAACCGTTTCAAAGAAATCGGATAATAAAAACGAATGTTTATCTCTTGCAATATTTCTTGTAACATTAGTAATGCCGACATTTGCCAAACCGTTTGTAACTATCGGTATTGAAAGCAAAATATAAACCAAATTGATAGAAATAAATTTCCAAAAGTTACGGAAAAATGTTTCGAAAAACACAATAAATGTTTTCTTTTTAGGGGCATTTTTATCAATTCCCGGCCCCTCTTTTTCATAATTAAAAAAACCAAAAAAACCGGCCATTTATGACTACTCCTTATTTTTTCTTCTTAAAAATAAATTTATCAAACCAGAATACATCTTTATATCCCAAAATATAAGAACCGCAGGAAATAAGCGGAATTACAGTCAAAGAAAGTAAAATCAAAATAAACTGCCAAACCGCTAAATCTCCGACATATTTACTGCCATTTACGATGGCAACAAGTATCTGATAGATATAGAAATTGCATAGATTAAATAAACTTATCGGCAAATCGGGTTTAACACCTATTGCGCAAACAACACATACTAAATAAACGGCAAAATACGGAATTACGGAAACAAGTCCTATTTTCAGTCCCTTTAATATATCGGATTTTTGTCTTTTGAACTTAACCGCATTAAAATCCTTATTTCCTATAACAAACAACGAATTATAAACAAAAACGCAAAGAATTACAAGGGATAAAAATTGGGTTACAACCTGACTTATTACATAACCCTTTCCTTTAAGCTCGGAACGAATAGAGTTCTTCTGAACGGTATATCCCTTTTCCTCGTATTCGGCTAATTCAGTATCGTCGCCGTCAGCGGAGTAGTGAGTATATTCCGCAATTTTATCGCCGTTTTCATCGCTCACATAGGCATTATATCCGATATTTTCAGTAAAACCGGCTATTGCCAATACATTGATAGAAATAGTTAAAATAAAACTCATTATCAAAATAACAAGAGTTTTCAAAAACAAAGACAAGCCGTTTTTCATAATTTCTTTCATTTTGTTTACCTCTTTGAACATACTATTCTTATTATAGTTTATAAAAATCAAAAAAGCAAGGAATAAATCCTTGCTTTACTTCATTTAAGGCAAAAAAATGCAACTAAACCGCCGATTAGAAGTGTACCTAAAAGGCAAAACAGTAAAAGTTTATTCCTCTTTTTCCGCTTCACCCTTACCCTTAAACCCTCGCAACCGCATTTATCAATAAAAATTTGCGAAAGATTATCACTTGCTTTTTGCAAAGCCTTGGCGCCGAGAGAAGCATAGGATGGCGAAACATAAAAAACAATTCTTTCAAAGATTTCGCTACCCGTATCGTTTACTTCGATAATATTCTTATTAACACCCTTTACCATAATAAACCGCCTTTAAGAAATTATGGTATTATT
>DCHX01000003.1:322-15192 GCA_002315685.1 Ruminococcaceae bacterium UBA1741 | reverse complement strand
ATACAGTATAAATTTCTACCTTCGTATGCGTGGCGGTTATAACGGAAAATACGAGTATCTGTCCTCACGCTATTATAGAGATAGCGGTGAGAGTATTCGCAGCGCAAGCGGATATATTGATCCGTCTGTATTTTCCGATAAATATCCGCTTAACTGCGACAGCTACCAAGGCACAACCGACAAGCAAAACTCCTTTATGGAGGAAAGCAGAGTAGGAATATGCGATTTAATACATTGCTTAAAGAAGTTTGTTGAAGTAGAAAATATGGAATGTGATTTCTCGGCATTTGAATTTGTTAATTTTTAATCAGAATAAGTAAACCGCACAATTTGTTTTGTAAAAGCTGTGCGGTTTTGTTTTATAAAAAATGCACATAATTTTTTGTAAAAAAATGTAGTATTTTTATGTTTGTGAGGTTGACAGTATATTGCCTCTATGATATAATACAAATGAACTTCTTGTTACTGACGGAACAGCAGATTACTGCAAGGGAGCAAGAGGATATAATATGCCGACCGTCTGGGCGCAGATTAAGATTTTTATGTGTCTTAACTGCGCTCTTTTGATTTTGAAAGGAGGATTTTTATGAAAAAAGTCGGAATTGTTATGGGTAGCGACAGCGATTTACCTATTTTGCAAAAAACTATTGATACGCTTAAATCCTTCGGTGTGCCGTACGAAGTGCATATCTTTTCTGCGCACAGAACACCCACTCAGGCTGCGGAGTTCTCTAAAAATGCCGAGGCTAACGGATTTGGTGTAATTATTGCGGCTGCGGGTATGGCTGCACATTTAGCAGGTGCCATTGCGGCAGGAACAACCCTACCGGTTATAGGAATACCTTGCAAATCTAATACACTTGACGGCATTGACGCCTTATTGTCAACAGTACAAATGCCTTCCGGAATACCGGTTGCAACTGTTGCGATAAACGGAGGAGTCAATGCCGCTTTGCTTTCTATCGAGATTTTAGCAATAAGCGAACCCGAGCTTTCAAAAAAGCTTAAAGAAAAAAGAACTGCTGATGAAAATGCCGTTCTTACAAAAGACAGAGAAATAGCTGCGAAGCTTTAATTTCTAATATTATTTAAGGAGATTTTATTATGGAACTCGTTTACACAGGAAAAACAAAAAATGTTTACTCACTCGAAAATGGAAATTATCTTTTGAAATTCAAAGATGACTGCACAGGTAAAGACGGCGTTTTTGACCCGGGCGAGAATTCAGTAGGACTTACAATTGACGGTGTGGGTGATGTAAACCTTCGTATGTCGATTTACTTCTTTGAAAAGGTTAATAATGCAGGTATCAAAACTCATTTTGTAAACGCTAATCTTGACGATACCACTATGGAAGTAGTTCCTGGTAAAGTGTTCGGTAACGGTCTTGAAGTTATCTGCCGTCATAAAGCAGTAGGTAGCTTTACCCGTAGATACGGAGAGTATATTGCCGAGGGCAGCGATCTTCCTCAATATGTTGAAATGACATTCAAGAATGACGAAAAGGGCGACCCGCTTGTAACAAAGGATGCTCTTTCGGCACTTGGTATTATGACCGAAGTTCAATATGATGAAATTAAGGTTATGACACAAAAGATTACAAAGATAGTTGCTGACGATTTAGCTGATAAAGGTCTTGTGCTTTATGATATTAAATTTGAATTCGGTTATGACAACGACGGCAATGTAATGCTTATTGACGAAATTGCTTCGGGCAATATGCGTGTTTACAAGAACGGCGAATATGTTGACCCTATGACACTTTCAAAGTTATTCTTCGCAGCAAAATAATTAAGGAGTCTGACTATGAGCGGATTTTTCGGAGTTGTAGGCAATAGAGATGTGATGTCGGATGTCTTTTTCGGTATTGATTATCATTCGCATTTAGGAACGAAAAGTGCGGGCATTGCGGCATACTCAAAGGAGCTTGGCTTACAGCGTAAAATACATAATATAAATAACGCTCCCTTCCGCACTCAGTTTGAGGGCATTTTGGAGCGTATGTCGGGTAATATTGCAATAGGTTCAATAAACGACAGCGACCCACAACCGCTTATTGTATGTTCTTCTCTCGGTAGGTATGCCATCATAGTTGTAGGTGTTATCAATAATGCAAACGAGTTAGTTGATTATTATGTTAACGAGTGTGCGGGACAGCTTAACGCTATCGCCGGTGGCGGAGTAAATACAACCGAGCTTGTTTCGGCACTTATCAACCAAAAGAGCTCGATTGTTGACGGTATTCATTACGCCCAAGATATGATAGACGGCACGGCGCTGATTATCATTATGACCGAGAATGAAAGTATTATCGCCGCAAGAGATAAATTCGGCAGACTGCCTGTTCATATCGGTAAGAACGAAAAAGGTTATTGTGTTTCTTTTGAGCATTTTGCCTATGAAAAATTAGGTTATGAGAACAATTATGAGCTTAAACCCGGCGAAATAGTTGAGATTACCGCTGATAATTTGAAGGTGTTAAGCGAAGGCAACAAGGAAATGCGTATTTGTTCGTTTCTTTGGTCTTATTACGGATTTCCGACTTCAACCTATGAGGGAATAAATGTTGAGGCTATGCGTTATCGCAACGGAGAAATAATGGCTGAAAACGAAATGAAAAGCGGAACATTACCTAATGTTGACTGCGTTGCGGGTGTTCCTGATTCGGGTACTCCTCACGCAATAGGTTACTCAAATAAAACTCACCTGCCTTTTGCCCGACCTTTTATTAAATATACTCCTACTTGGCCTCGTAGCTTTATGCCTGCTAACCAAAAGGAGCGAAACCGTATTGCCAAAATGAAGCAAATTCCCGTTAATGAGCTTATCAACGGCAAAGAACTGTTATTCATTGACGATTCTATTGTTCGCGGAACACAGCTTAGCGAAACGGTTGATTTTATTTACGAAAGCGGTGCAAAGGCTGTTCATATGCGTTCTGCCTGTCCTCCGATAATGTTCGGTTGTAAGTTTCTTAATTTTTCCCGTTCTACCGGAAATTTGGATTTGCTTACTCGAAAAATTATTGTTGAGCTTGAAGGTGAAGAGGGCTTTAAGTATATTGATGAGTACAGTGATGGCTCTACTGAGCGTGGAAAGAATTTACGCAAAGCGATTTGTGAAAAATTACATTTAGCTTCACTTGAATTCCAAACCCTTGAGGGTCTCGAAAAAGCGATAGGACTTCCGACTTGTAAGTTATGTACTTATTGTTGGAACGGAAAGGAATAAACAATGATAGAAAATTCTAAATCAATAGCTTATGCCGAAGCCGGTGTTGATATTACTGCCGGATATAAGTCGGTAGAGCTTATGAAAAAGCATATTGCTTCAACAAAGACCGATGGCGTTTGCTCGGATATCGGCGGTTTCGGCGGTCTTTTTTCTCTTGATTTAAGCGGAATTAAAAATCCTATTCTTGTCAGCGGTACTGACGGTGTAGGTACTAAGCTTAAACTTGCTTTTCTTATGGATAAGCACGATACAGTTGGTATTGACTGTGTTGCTATGTGTGTAAACGATATTATATGCGGTGGTGCAAAACCGCTTTTTTTCCTTGATTATATTGCTTGCGGAAAAAATGTTCCCGAAAGAATTGCCGATATAGTAAAGGGAGTTTGTGAGGGTTGCGTTCAAGCAGGTGCGGCTTTAATCGGCGGTGAAACTGCCGAAATGCCGGGATTTTATCCTGTTGATGAATATGACCTTGCAGGTTACAGCACCGGTATTGTTGATAGAGATAAAATTATCGACAATAAGACAATGACAGAGGGCGATGTTATAATTGCTCTTCCTTCAAGCGGTGTTCATTCAAACGGATTTTCTCTTGTAAGAAAGGTTTTTGATATTGAAAATTGCGACCTAAAAACCCCACTTGAAGAGCTTTCGGGCAAATCACTCGGCGAAGCCTTGCTTACTCCTACAAAGATATATGTAAAGCCTGTTCTTGCTTTGCTTGATAAGGTAAAAGTAAAAGGAATTTCTCACATTACCGGCGGTGGCTTCTATGAAAATATTCCGAGAAGTATTCCGGATGGACTTTGTGCTGTTGTTGAGAAAAGTGCCGTTAAGGTTTTACCGATTTTTGACCTTATTGCAAAGACGGGTAATATTACCGAGCGTGATATGTTTAATACCTATAATATGGGTGTAGGTATGAGTATTGTAGTAGCAAAAGAAGATGTTGACGAGGCTCTCGCTATTCTTAAAGAAAACGGCGAAGATGCTTATGTAATCGGTAAGATTGAAAAATCGGATGAGAGGATAAGAATATGCTGAAAACAATAACCGGCGGTATTTCCGCAGGTATTATGATTGCTATTGGCGGAAGTGTGTTTTTGGCTTGTGATAACAAATATGTCGGTGCCGCTCTTTTTTCGGTTGCACTTCTTTGTATTTGCTATTTAGGATATTACTTATTTACCGGAAAGATAGGTTATTTGGCTTACGATTATTCAGCTAAAAACATTTTATCATTAGCGGTAGGACTGCTATCAAACCTTATAGTTACTTTTTTGTTAGGGCTTTTAATTCGTTTTGCATTACCGAGTCTCGGCGAAAAGGCAAACACGATTTGCAATTTGAAGCTTGAACAAAGCTTTGTTATTACCTTTATCCGTGCGATTTTTTGCGGAATACTTATGTATTTAGCGGTTGAGGTTTTTAAGTCAAAGAAAACACCTCTCGGAATTATCTTTTGTATTCCAGTATTTATTTTAAGCGGTTTTGAACATTCGGTTGCCGATATGTTTTATTTCGGCACTTCGGGTATTTATAACGCAAAAATAATCACTTTTGAAATTTCCGCAATTTTAGGTAATACGCTTGGCAGTCTTATATTACCTTTATTATCAAAGGTAGGTGCCGATAATGAAAAGGAATAATGTTAATATTGCGGTTTTAGTGTCGGGCGGAGGTACTAATTTACAAGCACTTATTGATGCGCAAAACAGCGGTATCATAAACAGCGGAAGGATTAAGCTTGTAATTTCTAATAAATCCGATGCTTACGCACTTAAAAGAGCCGAAAATGCAAATATAAAAACGGCGGTTGTTTCAAAAAAAGAGTTAGGTCAAGTAGGGATGGAAAATAAAATTTCCGAGCTTTTAACTCAAAACAGTATTGATATTATTGTGCTTGCGGGATTTATGTGCATTCTTACTGCCGACTTTACAAAAAAATATGATAAAAGAATAATAAATGTTCATCCGTCGCTTATCCCGTCATTTTGCGGCGAGGGCTTTTACGGACTGAAAGTTCACGAGGCGGCGCTTAAAAAGGGAGTAAAGGTTACGGGTGCTACGGTGCATTTTGTTAATGAAATTCCCGACGGCGGAGAAATTATTTTACAAAAAGCGGTTACTGTACCTGAAAATTCGACCCCCGAAAGCTTACAAAAACGGGTTATGCGACTTGCCGAATGGAAGATACTGCCGAGGGCTGTTGAAATAGTATCACAAAAAATATTGAAAGAGGAAGAATAAAATGAGTGTTTATGAAATCAATGATATTGCAGAGCTTATTCGTGATAATAGTTATGTAGGTCGCGGAATTGTTATCGGAAAATCAGAGGACGGAAAAAATGCCGTTTCTGCTTATTTTATTATGGGCAGAAGTGCAAATAGCCGTAACCGTGTATTTACCGAAAAGGACGGTGTATTATATACCGAGCCTTTTGATTCTTCAAAGGTTGAGGACCCAAGCCTTATTATTTATGCTGCTCAAAGAAAGTATGAAAACAAGTTAATCGTTACAAACGGCGACCAAACCGATACGATTTATGATGGCTTAAAGGCAGGAAAGTGCTTTAAGAAGTCGCTTACAAGCCGTGAATTTGAGCCGGATGCTCCTAACTTTACCCCTCGTATCAGCGGTATTTTGGAATTTAACGATAACGATTTTACATACGAAATGAGTATTCTTAAAAGTGCCGATGAAAAGGGAAGTGCTTGTAATAGATATACATTTTCTTATGCTTCGCTAAACGGTCTCGGACACTTTATTCACACCTATGTAGGCGACGGTAATCCGCTTCCGACATTCCAAGGTGAGCCCGAAAGAGTAGCAATTCCGAATGATATTGATAATTTCACAAATTCGCTTTGGGATGCACTTAACCACGAAAACCGCATTTCTCTTTATGTTAGATACACAAATCTTGAAACAGGCAAAGAAGAAAACAGACTTATAAATCTTAATAAGTGAGGTAATGAAAAATGAAAGAATTTGAACTTAAATACGGTTGTAACCCAAATCAAAAGCCATCTAAAATATTTATGCACGACGGCAGTGAGCTTCCGATTGAAATCTTAAACGGAAGACCGGGTTATATTAACTTCCTTGATGCCTTCAACTCTTGGCAGCTTGTTAAGGAAATAAAGGAGGCGGTAGGTCTTCCCGCGGTTGCCTCTTTTAAGCATGTAAGCCCGACTTCTGCCGCTGTTGGTATTAAGCTTCCCGAAAAGTTAAAAAAGGCTTGTTTTGTTGACGATATTGAGGGGCTTGACGATTCTTTACTTGCTTGTGCTTATGCTCGTGCCCGTGGTACCGATAGAATGTGCTCCTTCGGCGACTGGGTTGCATTATCGGATATTTGCGACAAGACTACCGCACTTATGATTAAGCGTGAGGTTTCTGACGGCATTATTGCTCCCGGATATAGCGATGAAGCACTTGAAATTCTTAAATCAAAGCGCAAAGGCAACTATAACATTGTAAAAATTGATGCTGATTTTGTACCTGCTTTAATCGAACATAAGCAGGTTTACGGTATTACCTTCGAGCAGGGTAGAAACAACTTTGAAATCAATAAGGAATTGCTTTCAAATGTAGTTACTAAGAATAAGAATATGCCAAAGAGTGCTATTCGTGATTTGATTATTTCGCTTATTACACTTAAATATACACAGTCAAACTCGGTATGCTTTGCGTATGACGGACAGGCAATAGGTGTTGGTGCCGGTCAGCAGTCGAGAATTCACTGTACCCGTCTTGCCGGCAGTAAGGCTGATACTTGGTTTTTAAGACAACACGATAAGGTGCTTAATCTTCCTTTCTTAGATACTCTCGGCAGACCCGAGCGTGATAATGTTATTGACGGATATATCAATAAAAACGAAGAAGATGTTTGTGCAGACGGCAACTGGCAGAAATACTTTAAGGTACAGCCGGAGCCTTTAACCGAACAAGAAGCAAAGGCTTATCTTGCTACTATTGACGGCGTAGCATTAGGCTCTGACGCATTCTTCCCATTCGGCGACAATATCGAACGCGCTAAAAAGAGCGGTGTTAAGTATGTTGCAGAACCGGGCGGTTCAATTCGTGATGATTTGGTTATCGAGTGTGCCGATAAGTATGATATGTCAATGGCATTTACCGGTATGCGTTTGTTCCACCACTGATATTCGAGGTGCAAAATGGACATTCTTGTTGTCGGTAGCGGAGGCAGAGAGCACGCTATCATTAAAAAGTTAAAAGAAAACAAAGATATTAAAAAGATTTATGCAATTCCGGGAAACGGCGGTATCGCAAATGATGCCGAGTGCGTAAATATCGGCGCTTGCGATATAGAAAAAATCGTTGAATTTGCAACCGATAATAAAATTGATTATGCCGTAGTAGCTCCCGACGACCCGCTTGTTTTGGGACTTGTTGATGCTTTGGAAAAGGTTAATGTTCCTTGCTTCGGACCGAGAGCCAATGCCGCAATAATAGAGGGCAGTAAGGTTTTTTCAAAAAACCTAATGAAAAAGTATAATATTCCAACCGCTTCTTATGAAGTGTTTGACAATATGGATGATGCGCTTAATTATCTTGATAATTCTCCTATTCCCACTGTTATTAAGGCGGACGGGTTGGCACTCGGTAAAGGCGTTACTATTGCTTTTACCCGTGATGATGCAAAAAATGCCGTAATTGAAGCTATGCAGGATAAAAAGTTCGGCAAGAGCGGAGATACTATCGTTATTGAAGAGTTTTTGGAAGGTCCCGAGGTTTCGGTTTTGGCCTTTACCGACGGCAAGTGTGTAAAGCCTATGGTTTCTTCTATGGACCATAAGCGCTCGGGCGATAATGATGAGGGACTTAATACCGGCGGTATGGGTACGGTAGCGCCAAACCCGTATTATACCGACGATATTGCCGAAAAATGTATGGAAACTATTTTCATTCCCACTATTGAGGCAATGAACAAAGAGGATAGAACATTTAAGGGTTGTCTTTATTTCGGGCTTATGCTTACAAAAGACGGACCTAAGGTTATTGAATATAACTGCCGTTTCGGCGACCCCGAAACACAGGTTGTTTTACCGCTGCTTGAAAGCGATTTATTAACGGCTATGATGGCTACTACTAACGGCACTCTTCAAGACACCGATATTAAAATTAAAAACGGAAATGCTTGTTGCGTTATTATGGCTTCAAACGGTTATCCCGTTTCTTATGAAAAGGGATTTGAAATTAAAATCCCAAAAGAACTGTCTGATAGCGTATATGTTGCCGGTGCCGTAAAAAAGTGCCGAAAGCTATTGACTTCCGGCGGTCGTGTATTAGGCGTTACATCAGTTGCCGAAACACTTGATAAGGCAATAGAGAAATCTTATGAAAAGGTAAGCAAAATCTCCTTTGATAATTCATATTATAGACACGATATCGGTCAAAAGGCGCTTAAAGCTTACGGAGGAAAATAATGGTTTACAGAGTATATGTGGAAAAAAAGCCCGAGCTTGCTCATGAGGCAAACAGTTTATTGAGTGAGGCAAAAGAGCTTTTGATGATAAAAGGGCTTAAAGGTGTAAGAATTATCAACCGTTACGATGCTGAAAATATAACGGAAGAATTGTTTTCTTATGCTAAAAAAACGGTTTTTTCCGAGCCTCAACTTGATGTTGTATCGGATGATATTGAAATCGGTGATGCTTTTTGCTTTGCGGTAGAGTATTTGCCGGGTCAGTTTGACCAGCGTGCCGATTCTGCTGCACAGTGTATTCAAATTATATCTAAATCCGAGCGTCCGACTATTCGTACGGCAAAGATTTATTTGCTTTCGGGCGACTTGTCGGGTGAGGATATTGATGCCATTAAGAAGTATGTAATAAATCCCGTTGAAGCAAGGGAGGCAACACTTGAAAAGCCTCAAACACTTGCTACCAACTATGAAATTCCGACTACTGTAAAGACGCTTGACGGATTTTTGGAGCTTGACAGAAAAGGTCTTGAAGATTTTGTAAAAGATTTCGGTCTTGCTATGGATGCTGACGATATTGCTTTTTGTCAAAATTATTTTAAGTCGGAAAGCCGAAACCCAACCGTTACCGAAATTCGTATGATAGATACATATTGGTCTGACCATTGCCGTCATACAACATTTTTAACGGTAATTGATAATGTAACCTTTGAAGATAAGCTGATTGAAGATGCCTACAACGAATACCTTAATACCCGTAAGGAATTAGGCAGAACAAAGCCCATTTGTCTTATGGATATTGCGACACTTGCGGTAAAAGCACTTAAAAAGCAAGGTAAACTTGATAAGCTCGATGAAAGCGAAGAAATAAATGCTTGTACTGTTAAGATAAATGTTGAGGTTGATGGTGTCAGTGAGCCTTGGCTGTTGCTATTTAAGAACGAAACACATAATCATCCTACCGAAATAGAGCCTTTTGGCGGTGCGGCTACTTGTATCGGCGGTGCTATTCGTGATCCGCTTTCGGGCAGAAGCTATGTTTACGGCGCTATGCGTGTTACAGGTGCGGCTGACCCGCTTAAACCACTTGACCAAACAATAAACGGCAAGCTTCCGCAACGAAAAATCGTTAGAACTGCCGCCGCGGGATATTCTTCATACGGTAACCAAATAGGACTCGCAACAGGTATAGTAGATGAAATTTACCACCAGGGTTATGCCGCAAAGCGTATGGAAATCGGTGCGGTAATTGCCGCCGCTCCCCAAGAAAATGTAAGGCGAGAGGTTCCTGCTGCCGGAGATATTGTTATACTTTTAGGCGGTGCTACCGGCCGTGACGGTTGCGGCGGTGCTACCGGCTCCTCTAAATCGCATACGGTTTCTTCTCTTGAAACATGCGGTGCCGAGGTGCAAAAAGGTAATGCTCCGGAGGAACGCAAGCTACAAAGACTTTTCAGGAATAAAGAAGCTTGCCGAATGATAAAACGCTGTAATGACTTTGGTGCAGGTGGCGTTTCGGTAGCAATAGGAGAACTTGCCGACGGACTTAAAATTAACCTTAATGCCGTTCCTAAAAAATATGACGGTCTTGACGGTACAGAACTTGCGATAAGTGAAAGTCAAGAAAGAATGGCTGTTGTAGTTGAATCCGATATGGTTGATGCTTTTTTGGCTATTGCTGATAAAGAAAATCTTGTTGCAACACCGGTTGCGGTTGTTACCGAAAATCCCCGTCTTGTTATGGAATGGAACGGAAATACCATTGTTGATATTAGTCGTGAATTCTTAAATTCCAACGGTGCAGATAAGCATATTGTAATAAATACCGAAAAAGGTGTCGTGCAATACCGTGAAATAAAAGGTAGTTTCACCGAAAATTATACCAAACTTGCAGATGACCTTAATATTTGCTCAAAGAGAGGTCTTTCCGAAAGATTTGACTCTACTATCGGTGCGGGTACTGTGCTTATGCCTTTCGGCGGTAAAAATCAGCTTACACCTATTCAAGCAATGGTACAAAAAATCAGCGTTGAAAAGAAACATACTGACGATTGTTCATTGATGGCTTTCGGTTACAATCCTTTTATTACCGAAAACAGTCCGTATCACGGCGCTTATTTGGCAGTTGTTGAATCGGTTTGTAAACTAATTGCAACGGGTGCCGATTTTAAGGATGTTTATCTTACTTTCCAAGAATATTTTAAGCATCCCGGAAAAGACGGTAAGCGTTGGAGTCAACCTCTTTCCGCACTCCTTGGTGCTTTTAAGGCACAAATGGAGTTAGGTATAGGTGCTATCGGCGGTAAGGACTCTATGAGCGGAACCTTTGAAAATATTGATGTTCCCCCGACACTTGTTTCGTTTGCGGTTACTACCTCAAATACAAACAGAATTGTTTCACCCGAATTCAAAAATGCCGGTAATAAGGTTGTGTTCTTGCCTTGTGAATATGACAAGAATAACATTCCGAAAACCGATTATTTGATTAAACTGTTTGATAGGGTAGCTTCGCTTTTGAAATCGGGAAAAGCCGTTTCCTGCTATACTCCTACAATGGGCGGTATTGCAGAAGCTATTATGAAAATGTGCTTCGGTAACGGTTTGGGATTTGAGTTTAGTAAGAATATATCAATCAATGACATTTTCGGCTACAATTATGCAGGATTTATTCTCGAAGTAACCGACTGGGAAAATGATAAAGATGTCATCGGTGTCATTACCGAAAAGAATGAAATTTCCTATAATGATGAATCTGTGGCACTTTCGTCTTTGCTTGATTTGTATGAAAATAAATTAGAAAGTGTATTTTCCTGCAATATTAAAAACAGCGGTAAAATGCCCGAAACATTATCGTATAAGACAGATAGTTGGACTTCGCCTTCCATAAGTGTAGCAAAGCCAAAGGTTTTAATCCCCGTATTTCCGGGAACTAACTGCGAATTTGATTCGGCAAAGGCCGTAAGAGATGCCGGTGCCGAGCCTCAAATAATGGTTATCAACAACCTATCTGCCGAAGGTATTTCAAGAAGTGTAGAAAACTTTGCAAATGAGCTTAAATCTTCACAAATGATATTTATACCCGGTGGATTTTCGGGCGGAGATGAGCCTGACGGCAGCGGTAAATTCATTACTGCGTTTTTCCGTAATCCCGAAATAAAACAGGGTGTTACAGAGCTTCTTGACAATCGTAACGGTCTTATGTGCGGTATTTGTAACGGATTCCAAGCACTTATTAAGTTAGGTCTTGTACCTTACGGTAAAATAATAGATACTGACGAAAATTGCCCAACCCTTACATATAATACAATAGCAAGACACCAATCAAGAATAGTTCGTACAAGAATTTGTTCCAATAAATCACCCTGGCTTTCTCTTATGAATGTCGGTGATATAATAAATGTTCCGATTTCTCACGGCGAAGGTAGATTTTTAGCAAGCGACGAGCTTATAAGAAAACTTGCCGAAAACGGTCAAATCGCAACACAGTATGTTGACCTTAACGGTAATGCTACAAATGATATTCACTTTAATCCCAACGATTCCGCTTTTGCTATTGAGGGTATTACTTCGCCTGACGGCAGAGTTTTCGGTAAGATGGGACATAGCGAAAGAATAGGCGCGGGACTTTACAAAAATGTTCCGGGCGAGTATGATATTCGTATGTTTGAATCCGCCGTTAAATATTTCAAAAAATAAGGAGAATTTGTATGGCTTACTTATCTGATATTGAAATTGCACAACAGTGCAAACCCGAACATATTAAAGAAATCGCAAAACGCGCTCATGTTGACGAAAAATATATTGAGCAATACGGCAATTATAAAGCAAAAGTTGATTTATCGCTTTTAAGCGAAACTCAAAAGGAAAACGGTAAATTGATTCTTGTAACCGCTATTACACCTACTCCCGCGGGAGAGGGAAAAACAACCACGACAATAGGTCTTGCCGACGGACTTCGTAAAATCGGTAAAGATGTAACCGTTGCACTAAGAGAACCGTCGTTAGGTCCCGTTTTCGGTGTTAAGGGCGGTGCCGCAGGTGGCGGTTATGCGCAGGTAGTTCCGATGGAGGATATAAATTTACACTTTACGGGCGACTTTCACGCAATAGGTGCTGCAAATAACCTACTTGCCGCTATGCTTGATAACCATATTCAACAAGGAAATGCTTTGGGCATAGATGTTAAAAAGATTACTTGGAAGCGTTGTGTCGATATGAATGACCGTCAGCTTCGCTTTGTTGTTGACGGACTTGGAGGTAAGGTAAACGGAACTCCGAGAGAAGATGGTTTTGACATTACCGTTGCAAGTGAAATTATGGCTGTTTTTTGCCTTGCAACCTCGATTTCCGACCTTAAAGAGCGACTTTCAAGAATCATTGTAGGCTATACCTATGACGATAAGCCCGTAACTGCGGGCGACCTTAATGCACATGGCGCTATGACCGCACTTCTTAAAGATGCGTTAAAGCCAAACCTTGTTCAAACACTTGAAGGAACACCTGCATTTGTTCACGGCGGACCGTTTGCAAATATTGCGCACGGTTGTAACTCGGTAATGGCAACACAAATGGCACTTAAAATGGGTGATTATACCGTAACCGAAGCCGGATTCGGTGCTGACTTGGGTGCCGAAAAATTCCTTGATATTAAGTGCCGTATGGCAGGGCTTACTCCCGATGCGGTTGTAATAGTTGCAACCGTAAGAGCCTTAAAGATGCACGGCGGTCTTGATAAAAAAGAACTTGCAACCGAAGATTTAACGGCACTCGAAAAGGGAATACCGAATCTTCTTCGCCATGTTTCTAATATTAAGAATGTATATAAGCTTCCGTGCGTTGTTGCCGTAAACCGCTTCCCGACCGATACCGATAATGAAATCGACTTTATTATTAAGAAATGTAATGAACTCGGTGTTAATACCGTTCTTTCAACCGTATGGGCTGACGGCGGTAACGGTGGTATTGAACTTGCAAAGGAAGTTGTAAGACTTTGTGAAGAAGAAAAAGGTAACTTCACATTCTCTTATGAGGATAATTTAACCTTGACCGAAAAAATCGAGGCGGTCGTTAAAAAGGTGTATGGCGGTAACGGTATAAATGTTATGGCTAATGCTAAAAAACAAATCGCTCAACTTGAAGAGTTAGGGTTTTCCAAATGCCCGGTTTGTATTGCTAAAACACAGTATAGCTTCTCTGACGACCCGACAAAGCTCGGCGCACCCGAAGACTTTACCGTAACAGTTAAAAATGTTAAGGTAAGCGCAGGTGCCGGATTTGTGGTAGTCCTTACGGGAGATATTATGACAATGCCGGGACTTCCTAAAAAACCTGCCGCTGAAAATATTGATGTCGATGCGAACGGAAAAATAACAGGTTTGTTTTAATAATTATGACCACCGGCTTAGCCGGTGGTCATAATTACTGTCCGTATTTCGGGACTTTGCATGTGATACAATATCAGTATCATAGCAAAAAAATTGAAAGGATGAATTCGTTATGATGGTCAGCCCCGAAGAATATGCAGAAATATTCCTAAAAGGAAAAACAGTAAGTGAGATCGAAAAACAAATCCGTATTATCAAAAAAGAACTTTCTCATTGTAAGAAAGTAATCGAAAGACCGTATGAATATCACGAGGAAATGTGTATTTGCCCGTCACCTGATACGAGATTTCTAATGAATGAACTCTATCTTGAAGAGGCAAAAAAAGCATTAGCCAAGGCTGGCGGAGAATATGTGCCGACAAAAGCCGAATTAAAGCAATTAGAATTAAAAAACAAACTCAAAGACATTAAGAAGTTCACTTTTTCTATTGGCGGTTTCTTTCAAGGTGATAAAAATTATATTGTTGAAATAAAGGGCGATACAATTAAATACTTCATAGGTAGGCCTTTTGAAGCATCAACTGAAAGTATTGCCGACTTTACAAAAAAAGATTTTCTTGATATGATAGAGGATATAAAAATAGAAAAATGGCAAAATTGCTATCATGCTCCGGTACTTGATGGAGAGCAATGGAAAGTTGAAATTGAATTTTCAAACAGCAACCGAAAGTTGAAGTATTATGGCTCAAACGCATATCCTTTTAGGTTCGATGTGTTAAGAGATTTCTTTGATACAAGGGTTTAGGGCATTTTGAGTAAAAGAAAATCCACCTTGAAAAAGGTGGATTTTTGGTTGCGGGGG
>DCHX01000003.1:0-152 GCA_002315685.1 Ruminococcaceae bacterium UBA1741 | reverse complement strand
TTTTCTGCTCTCAGGGGTGCTTTTTTATGATGCAATAATTTGAAATGTCATAAAACATAAGCATAAAAACTATTGAAATGTCAGAAAATATATGCTATAATCTCATTGAAAAGTCATTTCGGAGGTGCGCTATGCTTTACAGAAAGATTGAA
>DCHX01000006.1 GCA_002315685.1 Ruminococcaceae bacterium UBA1741 | reverse complement strand
TTTTTTGAGCAACTAAACTGTAACACAGGATTTTCCATTCGTCACTCTTTTTTTTATTCGCTACTGTAACACATCTATTGTAAACCTACAAAGCAGGTCGTATGACCTGCTTTCTTTATGTTGAAATTTTAAGTTTAATGTGGTATAATTGTTGCGCTCGAAAAAAATAAACGGAGGGAAGCGGATGAAGGACTTTTTTATAAAAGCCGTAAAGGCCTTTTTGAATAGAAACTTTATTTTATTTTGTCTTTTGGGCTTTATAAATACCTTTAATACTTCGGTAATTTCTTTGCTTTCCAATCTGTTAATCGAACAGGAAAACATTTCCGCCGTTATCGGATATATTCTTTCGCTTCAAGGCGCTTATTTGCTTTCGTGCAGATATATTTTTGAAGAAAAGCCTACTTTTAATAAGTATAAGCGGTTTTTAATATCTTATATTCCGAGCTTTGTGGTTTATGTTTTAGTCCACGCCGGTGCTTTTTCGGCACTCGGGCTTAATCAGTTTTGGGCTACCTTCGTGGCGGTTATGTTAAGCGGTCCGCTTACCTTCTTTATCATTAAGGCTTATGCTTTCGGAAAAGGCAGTATGGAAAAAAATGACATATAAGCTTAAAAAGATTTGTTTTGACGAAATTTCGTCAACTAACGAATATGCGAAAGAGCTTGCAAGAAACACGAAAGAAAACATTTTAATAGTTGCAAATAAACAAACCGCCGGCAGAGGACGACTCGGAAGAACTTTTTATTCTCCTTTCGGTGGTATATATATGTCTGTGCTTTTTCATCCCGATAGAGCGGTCGAAAAAGCTACGGACATTACGGTTATGGCATCGGTTGCTATGGTAAGGACGATAAGCTCGGTTTTAGGTATCGAAACCCAAATAAAATGGGTGAACGATATATACTTAAACGGCAAAAAGGTGTGCGGTATTTTAACCGAGGGGATTTTTAATTCGGATAATAATTCCTTTGATTCGGTTGTTTTGGGTGTGGGACTTAATTTATTCACAAACGATTTTCCCGAAGATATAAAGGATATTGCAACCTCTTTGTCAGATAAAGAAAAAAAGGGTGTTAAAGAGGCTTTAATAGATAAATTTACACAAGAATTTTTTGATATATTCGAAAATAAAAAAGAATATTTTTTTGAATATAAGAGCCGTTCCCTTATATTAGGCAAAACCGTTGAATATTTGAAAGATAATACCCTGCATACCGCAAATGCGGTTGATATTTCGGAAAGCGGAGAGCTTATAGTAATTGAAAACGGCAAGAAAATTCTTCTTAATTCGGGAGAAATAAAAATATCCGCATCCTCGCTTTTTAGGTAGATTTATGAAAAACGAAAAAATAAAGAACATTACTTTATCGGCGGTATTTGTTGCCGTAATCTCGGCTTTTTCGCAAATATCGCTACCTCTTGCAACGGGGGTTGCTCTTACGGGGCAGGTTTTTGCGATAGCACTTTGCGGATTTTGTTTGCCTTGCTTTTATGCAACATTTTCGGTTATTGCCTATATTATTTTGGGCTTTTTCGGCGTCCCCGTTTTTGCAAACTTCGGTGCGGGTTCGGTGCTTTTCGGATTTTCGGGAGGTTTTATATTCGGCTTTTTGCCCTTTGTGCTTTTATGTTCGTTTGCAAAACGCTTTGACAAAAAAGCGATAAGACTGTTATTTGGCTTTTTAGGACTTGCTGTTTGTCATATTTGCGGTGTATTATGGTTTTCGGCGGTTTCGGGAAGAAGCATATTCGAATCCTTTTCGGCGGTTTCTCTGCCGTTTATTGTTAAGGACATTATTTGTGTCATTACGGCATTTTTTGTTTCCAAAAAAATATTAAATAGGGTGATAAAATGAGAACAAAACAATTCAAATCGGAATCAAAAAAGCTTATGGATATGATGATAAATTCAATCTATACCCATAAGGAAATATTTTTGAGGGAGATTATCTCTAACTCGTCTGATGCTATTGATAAGCTTTATTTTTTGTCCCTTACCGATTCTTCGGTAGGCATTAAGGCTGACGATTTCAAAATTCAAATCGAGCTTGATAAGGAAAACAGAACTATCAAGGTTTCGGATAACGGTATCGGTATGACCGAGGAAGAGCTTGATAAAAACTTGGGAACTATCGCAAAAAGCGGTTCCTTTGACTTTAAGAGCGAGAACGACAAAAAAGACGGAGTTGATATTATAGGTCAATTCGGTGTCGGATTCTATTCGGCGTTTATGGTAAGCGATAAGGTTACTGTTGAAACAAAGGCGTTCGGCTCAAACGAGGCTTTTTGTTGGGAGTCTTCGGGTGCCGAGGGATATACCGTTTCTACCTGCGACAAAGAGAGTGTCGGCACTACCGTTACTATGCACATTAAGGAAGATACCGAGGACGAAAAGTACAGCGAGTATCTTGACCAATATAAGATTAGCTCACTTATTAAGAAATACTCCGATTATATCCGCCACCCAATCGTAATGGATTTTGAAACCAAAAAGGCGGTTGAGGGTAAGGAAAACGAATATGAGGATGTTATAGAAAACAGAACCCTTAACAGTATGATTCCGCTTTGGAAGAGGTCGAAGTCCGAGCTTAAAGACGAGGATTACAACAACTTCTATAAAGAGAAATTTATGGATTATGAAAATCCGATTAAGGTAATTCATACCGCTACCGAGGGTACCGCCACTTATAATGCTTTAATGTTTATCCCGAAACACGCCCCCTTTGATTATTATACAAAGGAATTTGAAAAGGGACTTCAACTTTATTCAAAGGGTGTACTTATTATGGATAAGTGTGCCGAGCTTTTGCCCGATTATTTCAGCTTTGTTAAAGGTCTTGTTGACAGTGAGGATTTATCCCTTAATATTTCGAGAGAAATGCTTCAACACGACGGACAGTTAAAGCTTATCGCAAAAACTCTTGAAAAGAAGATAAAGAACGAGCTTGAAAAAATGCTTAAAAATGAGCGTGAAGCTTATGAAGAGTTTTTCAAAGCGTTCGGCGTTCAGCTTAAATTCGGCGTTTATAACAGCTACGGTATGAATGCGGACACCCTTAAAGATTTGCTTATCTTCAAGTCCTCAAAAGAGAATAAGTATGTTACACTTAAAGAGTATGTTTCGGGTATGAAAGAGGGACAGGACACCGTTTATTATGCCTGCGGGGAAACAACCGAAAGAATCGAGCTTTTGCCCCAGTGCGACGCCGTTAAGGATAAGGGCTTTGAAATTCTTTATCTTACCGAAAATGTTGACGAATTCTCTCTTATGATGCTTCGTGAATATGACGGCAAGAAATTTATGAATGTTTGCGACGAAAATCTAAACCTTGATACCGAGGACGAGAAAAAGGCGTTGGAAAGCGAAAACGAATCGGCTAAGGATATGTTTGAGGAAATGAAAAAAGCACTCGGCGAGAGCGTAAATGCAATCCGTTTCACAAACAAGCTTAAAAACCATCCGGTTTGCCTTACAAGTGAGGGCGGAATTTCGCTCGAAATGGAAAAAACCCTTAACGCAATGCCCGGAAGCGACGAAAATAAGGTAAAGGCACAGTTAGTCCTCGAAATCAATTCGACACACCCGATAGCACAAAAAATTAAGGAAATCTACGGAAAAGACAACGAAACATTGGCAAAATATGCGAAGCTTTTGTTTGCCGAAGCATCCCTTATCGGCGGTAAAACCATCGACAATCCCGTAGAGCACAGCAACCTTGTTTGTGAGCTTATGACAAAATAATTTAGTTTTTTTAATAAAAAACTTGAAAAAATAAAAGTTTTGTGTTAGAATACTATGGCGGTCTAAAAGACCGCCGTAAATATGCGCTGATAGCTCAGTTGGATAGAGCATCTGCCTTCTAAGCAGAGGGTCGGGGGTTCGAATCCCTTTCAGCGTGCCAATTAAGAGGAAGCACCTTTACGGTGCTTCCTCTTAATTTATTATGTAGAGAAAGGGATTCGAAAGCGAAACGGTAGTGAATGACAGTCCGGTGGACTGTCAGAGCCGTTGAGGGACCGAGCACCGCAGTGCGAGACCGAATCCCTTCGGGCGTGCCAACAAAAAAGTCTCTTTTGTCGTTTGACAAAAGGGACTTTTTTGAATGATGTTTGCCCTTTCGGGCAAATGATGTTGCCTTCGGCAATGATGCCGCTTCGCTGATGATGTGCCCTGCGGGGCATAAGAGCAAACATCACATCATTGCGGCACGAAGTGTCGTAACATCATTTCGTAGTATTGCTGCGAAACATCATTAGCCGACAAAGTCGGCGACATCATTGATTTTTGTTACTGCTCTTCCGAACACACCCCGTTTTGCATATCCTTTGCTATCAGGTATGCGACAACGATTTCAAGTAAAATAAATATATGTTCAAAAACTACCGCAAACGGAATAAGCTTATCAAAAAACTGTAACAACACGGGAGGTATCAGCAACAAAACAAGAATTTTTGCTCTTTTTGGAAAACGCTTTTTTATTATTGCGTAAATAATTATCCTTATAATGCAAATTCCCGCAAATGCCGTAAAAACATAAATATCAATATGGGTAAAGTTGATTTTTACAACAACAGTTACAATGTAGAAAACTGCTTTTGAAAGATACATTAAATAATGCTCTTTTATAGGCGAACCTTTTATGTAACCGCAAAAAAGGGTGGTAAAACGGCGAACACATTCAAATAAAAGCAGATAAAGAACAGTCCAAACAATATCATTTACGGCCGAAGAAAGATTTAGTGTATGTGCTGCCGTTCCGAGCAGTGCCGAGAATGACAGTAAAAAGAAAAACGGACTCCAAGAGCTTTTTTGCCTTAACAAAACAAATCCGAACACCAATGACAAAATACTGATAGGCAAATCGGTAAAGCCCTTTAATGCCTCATAAAAACCGTTCATAATTATGACCATTCCTTTTAGCTTTCGCTTTTAGGCACAAATGACCAATGAAAGGAATGGTCATAAAATGCCATGTTTTTCGGTTGCCTCGCAAGAGGCGAGAAAAACGGCGCGTTATAATTTTTAAAGTTTGGAAGATTTATCTTTCAAACTTTCACCCCTTAAAATGATATTACAAAACACAAACGGTTTTGTCAAGACGCTAAAAAGGAGTCCTGTTAAGACTCCTTTTTTTGTGCGGTTATTTCGTTTTTAATATCTAACTTAAATTCTTTCCAAGCGGTTCTGTTTTCTACAAAATATTTAGGGCAAATTTTACCCGTAATATCGTAGTGCCGTATAACATCATTTTCGTCAAGTCCCGAATTTTGACAAAGCCAAGCGGTAAGCTTAACAAGAGAGGAATAAGCCGCTTTTGAAAACTCTCCGCTTGTTGTTTCGTGGCAAACCTCTATCGAAACGGTATCAAAATTTCGGTCGTTGCTCGCCGCCGACTTTTCGTCAAGCGGTACGCACTGTATTATTTCGCCCTCAATACCCACGATAAAATGTGAGCAAACATCTGTATCGGGCTTTGAAAAGTAATCGTGATTATTTTGTGCGGAGGTGCCGGGATTTGCGGTATAATGCACCACAATATTGTTTATTGCGGTAAGCTTTTTACCCTTTCTTGCTTTTCCTATATCGAGTAATTGCACATCAACATAAGAGGGTGCATCGTAGGACAAAAGATTTACGGGCTTTCCTATAAACTTAATTCCTTTTCCGTTTGAAAGAATATCAATTCCGAAAGGAACGGCGAAATAAAGAAACACACTTAAAGCTATTAAAGTAAACAATATTTTGAATATCGGGCGGAGTTTCCTCCGCCTTTTTTTAGGTTTACTAATCATATACAATGTCCGTCAAAAGCGTATCTTCGTATTTTTGGATTCGGTCTTTGAGATTAAGCGAATCTAAATATTTTATTGTTTCTTCAAAGCTTTCGTCAAAATAGAATTCGTTAGCATAATATGATTCACCGTTCCAAGATATTGTGTAGTGGCCCAAATGGTTCGAAGAAAGGTTTGTAGCAGTATTTTTTGCATCCTGCTTATAGATTTTTATAAACTTAATACATTCTTCATAGGTTAAATACGAATCGCAAAGTGCTTCGTTTCCGTTATTGTCAATCTGATAGAAAGAAACGGTGGACGGGGTGGTACGGCTTAATTTTTTAAGTATTCCGTCAAATCGGTCATCGCTTTTAAGAAGTGCATCAATTTCATTATCAATTTTATCGGTACAAAGCCAATACGAACGCTTTAAGGTTGTCTTGTCGTTTAATACATAGTTAATATCTACACAATGGCAGTTAGGACCGTATATATCTGAGGCATTTACGGCATAATTGTTGTTAATGATTTTCTTATGAAGGTCTATTGCAAATTGCGGGTCTTTAAGGGTTATTGTTTCTCCGGTTAAATCAACCGTAACATATTTAATATCCTTGATTTGCGGTATTTTTTTGTTAAAGCCGACAAGGTCTGATTTAATTATGAAAACACTTGCGACCAATACGGCAAACGAAGCACCGCCGACAATTAAAGACTTTTTAAGGGTTTTGAAGCCTCTGAATGTAACGGCACCGTAAACTACCGAGGAAATCAAGGCACCTATTAAAGCGAAAATATAGAAAATCGGCGAAGTGTAATCGGTACCGTCGGCAAATATAGCGCCGAACACATAGGAAGCGCAAATCGAAATAAGAAAAGCACAAACGAAATAGATAAATTTATAAGCAAAAGCTTTTCCGCTGTTTTCGGTTTTTCTCTTGCGGTATAACAAAAGTGCAAAAATAAAGAAAATTATTGTCGTTACCGCACATCTTATTATAAAGCTTAAATTTATAAGTCCCTCACTGCTTGAATAAAGATGCTTTACGAAGCCGTAGTAAGCATAAAACGGAGGGGAAATCGCTTTCAGAACTTTAAGAGTTGCGGTGTTGGCATATCCTAAAAGCAAATCTTCAAACATAGTAGTAATAATGAGGCCGAAAAGCAATAATCCGCCGTTTATTCCGGCAAACGAAACCAAAAAGTCAAACACATTTGCGGATGCCACAATAAATATCATTGATATTGCCGACATTGATGCGGTAACAAGCAAAACATAAAAAATGTTTGTAATAAGCCTTAATATAATTGCGGTTTTTACTATAAAGAGGGAAACTATGCCTAATGAAACGAGGCTGATTATTGCGGGGATAATCGACAAAATATATCCCGAAATAACACGGGCAATAAAAAGCTCGGTTCGTTTTACGGGCAGACTGTCGGTAAAGTCGGAGGACGGTCTTCTGAACATAAACGAAAAGTTTAATAGGTTAATGCCTACTACCGCAATACCGCAGGCAATACCGCAAAAGAGCGAAAATCCGTCGTTCCAAGCTGTAAAGAATGCTTGGCGGTCAGCAATAGATGTGCCTACATTGTTAAGGTTAATAAGCAAATAAGCGGGGCAAACAAGTAAAAATCCGATTATTACAAGAACAAGTATGCCGAGATTTCTCTTGAAGCCTAATTTGAACATATTTGTTGCGGGATTTACCTTATTCGAGGATGTTTTTAACATCATAACCCGACACCTCCAATTCATAAATAAATACTTCTTCAAGCGATGGCTCAATACATTCGCTGAAAACAGGGGATAATGTGTTAATAAAACTCATTATCTCGTCCTTTTCTCCACGCACCACCATTTGTAAAACCGAGCCGGTGCGTTCGGTCTTCATAACTTCAAGCTTATTAAATACCGAAAGCTCGGGAATGTTTTCAAATACAACCTGAATTTTATGAACATTAGAGCAAAGGTCATCAACCTTGCCGTTTCTTATAAGCTTTCCCGAATGGATAAGGGCGATATGGTCGGAAATTTCTTCAAGCTCTCTTAAATTGTGAGAGGCAATAACTACCGTCATATTCGTTTCTTCAATGGATTTTGAAATAACATTAGACAATGTTCTTCTCATTACAACATCAAGTCCGTCAAATGCCTCGTCCATAAGCAAATAACGGGGCCTTGAAGAAAGTGCTAAAATCAAAGATGCCTGTCTTTGCATACCCTTTGAGAAAGAAGAAATCTTCTTTCTCTCGTCAAGAGGAAATACTTTAAGCAGTTCTTTGTATGTGTCAAAGCTGAAATTCGGGTACATTTGGGCATAAAAGTCCGCCATTTCTTTAAGTGTGCTTTGATTAAGAAAATACGGTGTATCGCTTAAAAATACAATTTGGGATTTTACGGTAGGATTATCAAATGACGGTATTCCGTCAATTCCGACAACACCGCTATCCGGGAATAAAACACCCGAAATTAAACGAAGAAGGGTTGATTTTCCCGAGCCGTTTGAGCCGACAAGTCCGAAAACCGAGCCGTCTTCTATTTCAAATGAAACATCATCAAGCGCTAAATAGCCTTCAAACTCTTTGGTTAGATTTTTAGCCGTTATCATTTTTCGTTCTCCTTTTGAGTTTTTATTATTTCAATAAGCTCGTTATCATTAAGACCTAATTCAAAAGCCGTTTTAACAGCTTTTCTGAAATCTTTCTTTGCGTTTTCCTTTATTGCTTCGTTTACGGCAACATCATCACAAACAAACGAGCCTTTTCCTCTTACCGTGCAGATAATTCCGTTTGTTTCAAGCAATGTGTATGCCTTTTGAACGGTATTCGGATTAACCGATAATTTTGAGGCTAACGCCCTAACGCTCGGAAGCTTAGAATCCGCCGTCAATACACCTAAGCTTTTAAGCCGTATAATATTACTTATTATTTGGTCGCAAATAGAAACTCCGCTTCGGTAGTCAATTTGAAACATATTCTCACCTCACTTAACTGTACTATGTCAATTAGTACAGTTGCATAATACACCCGAATTTTGTTTTTGTCAAGGAAAATTTTGAATTTTTTTCTTTTTATGTGGAAAGATAGAAAAAGAAATATTAACGGAGGGTTATTATGAAAAACAAAATTGTTTCACTTTTATTATTGGTTACGGTAGTTTTAATGTCGGTATCGCTTTGCGGTTGCAAAAAGTCGAGCGCCGAAATTTATTTTCTTAACTTCAAACCCGAATCGGCAACAATTTACGAAGAAATTGCAAAAGAGTACGAGAAAGAAAAGGGGGTTAAGGTAAAGGTGGTAACCGCCGCCGCTAACACATACGAGCAAACACTCAAATCGGAAATCGCCAAAAAGAACGCACCTACGATTTTCCAAGTGAACGGTCCTATCGGCTATCAGTCGTGGAAGGACTACTGTCTTAATATTGAGTCAAGCGAGATTTATTCCCACCTTTCTGACAAAAGCCTTGCTATAAAAGGGGATGACGGCAAGGGTGTATATGCAATTCCCTATGTGGTTGAGGGCTACGGAATTATTTACAACGGGGAATTGACCGATAAATATTTCTCCCTTAAAGACCGAAATAACGATTATACCTCAATGGACGAAATCGACAGCTTCGACAAGCTTAAAAAAATTGTTGAGGATATGCAAAAAAAGAAAAAAGAATTAGGTATCGAGGGAGTATTTTCTTCTACCTCCTTATCCTCGGGAGAGGAATGGCGTTGGCAAACCCATTTACTGAATGTGCCTCTTTATTACGAATTTGAGGCAAATGATGATTACGAGGACCCGACTATTGCAGGGCTTAATGCAAAAGAATTGGATTTCAGATACGAAAAAGAGTATAAAAATCTTTTTGATTTGTATGTTGAAAACTCGGTAACCGAAAAAACCCTGCTCGGTTCAAAATCCACCGACGATTCAATGGCGGAATTTGCACTCGGCAAGTCGGTAATGGTGCAAAACGGCAACTGGGCTTGGTCGCAAATTAAAAAGGTAAGCGGAAATAATGTAAAAGAAGATAAAATTAAGTTTTTGCCTATGTATATGGGAATAAGCGGTGAAGAAGAGCAAGGCATTTGTATCGGCACCGAAAACTATTTCGCCGTAAACAAACAGGCAACAAAAGAGGAGCAGGAGGCTTCGCTCGATTTCCTGAATTGGCTGTTTTCGTCCGAAACGGGCAAAAAATATGTAACCGAACAGCTTGATTTTATAACACCCTTTGATACCTTTACCGACAGTGAGCTTCCGAACGACCCTCTTGCAAAAGAGGTTGTAAGATATATGCGTGATGATAGCTTAAAAACAATTCCCTGGATTTTTACCTCTTTCCCGAGCGAAAACTATAAAAAGGATGTCGGCAGTGCCTTGCTTGACTATGTTCAAGGCACTAAAACCTATGACGAGGTTTCAAAAACCGTTAAGGATAAATGGAAGAGTGAACGCAGTTAAATGTATAAAAGCTTAAAAAAGTGGTTTCCCGTTTTTATGTTGCCTACCCTTATTGCATTTTTTATAGCATTTTTAATTCCTTTAATTCTCGGAATATATTTGTCATTTTGCAATTTCAGAAGTGTAAGCGATGCAACCTTTGTTGGATTTTCAAACTATATTAAGGTGTTCAGCGAAAATTCCGATTTCGTAAATTCGTTATGGTTTACGGTTAAATTTGCGGTGGTATCGGTAATAACAGTGAACATTTTCGCTTTTTTACTGGCGCTCTTGCTCACAAGAGGAATTAAGGGCACAAACCTATTCAGAACGGTGTTTTTTATGCCGAATTTAATCGGCGGAATAGTGTTGGGATATATTTGGCAACTGATAATAAACGGTGTTTTGTACGGCTTCGGATATTCGATTACCTCTAATGCCGAATACGGATATATCGGACTTATTGTTCTTATGAATTGGCAAATGATAGGGTATATGATGATAATTTATATTGCGGGTATTCAAAATATTCCTACCGATATATTAGAGGCGGCAAAGGTTGACGGAGCGGGGCGTTTCAAAACTTTATTTAATATAGTTATTCCGTCGGTTATGCCCTCTGTTACAATTTGTCTGTTTTTGACTATTACAAACTCGTTTAAGCTGTTCGACCAAAATTTAGCCCTAACCGCAGGTGCACCGGGCAAACAAACCCAAATGATAGCACTCGATATTTACAACACCTTTTACGGCAAAATCGGTTTTGAGGGCGTAGGACAGGCAAAAGCGGTTATTTTTGCAATAATGGTGGCGGTTATTGCGCTTTTACAGCTTTATTTAACAAGGCAAAAAGAGGTTGAAAGCTAAATGCAGAAAAAAGCTCAAATAATATGGATTTTTATTCTCACAATAGTTGCGGCAGTCTTTATGGCTCCCGTGGCTATTGTCCTTATGAACTCATTTAAGGGAAAATTTTCAATAAGCCAAACACCATTTGTATTCCCGACAAAAGAAACCTTTGTAGGACTCGAAAACTATACTGAGGGTGTCAAAAACACGGGCTTTTGGTCGGCGTTTTTATGGTCGGCTTTCATAACGGTAGTGTCGGTTGCGGTAATAATAATATTTACCTCTATGACTGCGTGGTTTATAGTAAGGGTAAAATCAAAGATTTGCTCGGTTATATATTATATGTTCGTGTTTTCTATGATAGTGCCCTTTCAAATGGTAATGTTTACAATGTCAAAAATGGCTAATGTATTGGGACTTGACAATCCGCTTGGAATTATACTAATATATTTAGGGTTCGGCGCAGGGCTTTCGGTCTTTATGTTTTGCGGATTTATTAAATCGGTACCGCTCGGTATTGAAGAAGCCGCAACTATTGACGGCTGTAATGCGTTTCAAACCTTTTGGCAGGTTGTTTTTCCGATATTAAAGCCTACCGCAATTACTGTGGCAATACTCAATACTATGTGGATATGGAACGACTACCTTTTGCCTTATCTGGTAATCGGAAGCGACTATAAAACCATACCTATTGCCGTTCAGTATCTTAAAGGCGGTTACGGCTCTATTGATATGGGCGCTATGATGGCTATGCTTGTATTGGCTATCGTTCCCGTGGTGATTTTTTATCTCACTTGCCAAAAATATATTATTAAGGGAGTTGCGGCAGGTGCTGTTAAGGGATAACGGTAGGTCAAGCGGAATACTTTTGGCGATTTCGTCATTGCCCTCAAATTACGGTATAGGAACGCTCGGAATTGAAAGTTACAGGTTTATTGATTTTTTGGTAACAACAAAACAAAAATATTGGCAGTTATTGCCTCTTGTGCCGTTGGGAGAGGGTAATTCGCCTTATAAGTCGCCCTCTTGCTATGCGGGTGAAATACTTTATATCGACCTTGATTTTCTAATAACAGAGGGACTTTTATCCCCAAGTGATATAGGTGCCTTTGATTTTCCGAAGGATGTAGATTACGAAGCTGTCAGAAATTTTAAGCTTCCCATTATAAGAAAAGCTACTGAAAATTTTGATACCGATAATGAAGATTACCGAATTTTTTGCCGGGAAAACGATTACTGGCTTGAAGATTATGCGACTTTTATGGCGGCGCTTAAAGCCTATAATACCGAATTTCTTTATATGCTTCCGAAAAAGGTTAAGGAACGGGACAAAAAAACCGTTGAGGAGCTTAAAAGAGATAATGCGGACGAAATAAGATTTCATAAGGTATCGCAGTATTTCTTTTATGCACAGCTTTTCGAGCTTAAAAGATATGCGAAGCAAAAGAATATTAAGCTGATAGGGGATATACCCTTTTATGTTTCGCCCGACAGTGCGGATGTTTGGGCAAACCCGCAAAACTTTTTGCTTTGCGGAGACTTTAAGCCCTCGTTAGTGGCAGGTGTGCCTCCCGATTATTTTTCAAAAACAGGTCAGCTTTGGGGCAACCCGATTTATGATTTCGAGTATTTAAGAGAGCATAACTACGATTGGTGGATAAAAAGACTAAAACATTATTTTTCTGTTTTTGATGTTGTGCGTATAGACCATTTCAGAGCCTTTGCCGATTATTATACTATTCCCTACGGCAGCGAAGATGCGGTGAACGGCAAGTGGGAAATCGGCGTAGGAACGGATTTTTGGAACACGGCTCAAAAATACATCAAAAATATGAAGATAATTGCCGAGGATTTAGGTGCCGTCAGTCCGCTTGTGGAGGATTTGGTTTCTAAAACGGGATTTCCGAATATGAAGGTGTTGCAGTTCGGATTTTCGGGGGATGACACTAACCCTCATCTGCCGAAAAACTACCCGAATAACTGCGTTTGCTACACGGGAACCCACGATAACGATACTATGCTCGGCTTTTATAATAGTTGTGAGCCTTACGAAAAGGAAAAGATGGATGAATTATATCCCGAAACCGAGAGTATGCCCGTGCCTCTTAATTTTATTGAGGGTGCTATGAAATCCAATGCCGAAACGGTTATTATTCCTATGCAGGATTGGCTTATGTCGGGAACGGAAGCCAGAATGAATATCCCGGGTGTTCCTAAGGGTAATTGGACTTTCAGGATAGAAAAAAATTATATTGATGACAACCTTATTAACAGAGTTTTGAAAATTTCAAAAAGATAAACCTAAAAGCCCACCGATAAATTGTTATCGGCGGGTTTTTTGTGCAAAAAAATGATTGTCTATTATTTAACTATCCACTTGTAAAAAAAGCATATATATAGTAAAATAATATAAATATTTATTATTTTAGGAGGTCTAAAATGGGAAAAGAAAGAATCTTATCTCCTATAAAGAAGATTCGTTCGGGAATATCCTTGCCTCACCTTAAAGGCACGGCGGAGCTTGAAACGGTCTTTTTTAATCCCGAAAAGGTGTGTATTCCGCTTTCTCAACATATCGGCGCACCGTGTTCGCCTTGCGTTGAGGTGGGACAAGAGGTGTTTGTCGGCACGAAAATCGGCGATAATGATGCACCTGTTTGCGCACCTATACATTCAAGCGTTTCGGGAAAGGTAACTGCTATCGTTTCAAGGAATGTTGACGGCAAAAAAACAGATTTTATCGAGATAGAATCCGACGGAAAGATGGAGCTTGATAAAGAGTTAAAGCCATTTCCTATTAAGACAAAGGAGGATTTTGTAAAGGCGGCGCGTCTTTGCGGACTTGTAGGTCTCGGCGGTGCGGGTTTCCCGACTCATATAAAGCTTAATTATCCCGAAACCTGCGAAATAGATACTCTTGTGGTAAATGCCGCCGAATGTGAGCCGTACATAACCTCGGATTACAGAGAAGCTATGGAAAATCCCAACGACCTTGTGGATTGTATTTATCTGTTAAAGGATGTACTGAAAATCGAAAAGGTTGTAATCGGTGTTGAGGGCAACAAGCCGAAGGCAATAAAAAATCTTTATGCTATCGCTACCGATAAGCGAGATTTCGATGATAAGGTAAAGCTTATGAAATTGCCTACAAAGTATCCTCAGGGTGCCGAAAAGGTGATTATCTATTCGGCAACAGGCCGTGTTTTACCTGCGGGAAAATTACCGAGCGATGTCGGTTGTATCGTAATGAATATTACAAGTCTTTGCGTGCTGTATCGCTTTATTACAAAGGGTATTCCGCTTGTAAGCAAGAGGATTACGGTTGAGGGTACTGCCGTGAAAGAGCCTAAAAATGTTACTGTTCCGATAGGAACTAAGGTGTCTGAGCTTATTGATTTTTGCGGCGGAGTTAATGATGACGCCGACAAGATTATTTTGGGCGGTCCTATGATGGGTAACAGTATTGCCGACAAGGAGAGTGTTGTCGAAAAGCGCACCAATGCGGTTTTGGTTATGAAATCGAAAGCGCCCGACACGGTAACACCCTGTATCCGCTGCGGAAGATGTGCCGAAAGCTGTCCTATGGGACTTACCCCTGCAAAGGTTGAAACGGCTAACCGTTGCTCAAATGTTGAAGATTATTTGAAGCTTAATGTTAATTTATGTATGGAATGCGGAAGCTGTTCTTTCGTATGTCCTGCCAAAAGACCTTTAACCCAAGTTATGAGGGTTGCAAAGGCAGAAGTAAGGAGGATGAAATAATGAATGATTTATTAACCGTTTCTTCTTCTCCTCATATCAGACACGCCGACAGCACAAACGGTATAATGTTTGATGTAATTATTGCGCTTTTACCTGCCGCCGTTTACGGATGCTTCCTGTTCGGGCTTTATTCGGCTGCGGTAATTTGCACCTGCGTTTTGACTGCGCTTTTGTCTGAATTTTTATGGAACATAATTCTGAAAAAGCCTCAGTCGGTAGGCGATTTGTCGGCTATCGTTACGGGACTTCTTTTGGGACTTAATCTTCCGCCTAAAACTCCTCTTTGGGTTGCGGCCATCGGTTCTTTTGCCGCAATAATTGTAATAAAGCAAATGTTCGGCGGTATCGGCTATAACTTCGTAAACCCTGCTATCGGTGCGAGAATTATACTTTTAGTATCCTTCCCCTCGTTTTTAGCGGGTGCTTCGAATTTTGTTGAGCCTATTTCGCTTGATACCGTTACAAGTGCTACACCGTTGGAGGTTAGGGGAATTGCCGGTGCTGCCGTTCCTACCGTAAAAGAACTGTTTTTCGGTATGAACAGCGGTTGTATCGGTGAAACATCGGCATTTTTACTTTTAGTCGGCGGAATTTATTTGGTTGCCCGTCGTGTTATTAAGCCGATTATTCCGCTTTCGTTTATCGGAACGGTTGCCGTTATGAGCCTTATTTTCTCAGGCTCAATAAACGAAATGCTTTATCAAATTCTTACGGGCGGTCTTATGATAGGTGCTATCTTTATGGCTACCGATTATACGACAAGTCCTGCTACAAAATGGGGAAAGCTTATTTTCGGTATAGGTTGCGGACTTATAACATTTGTAATAAGAAAATTCGGTAATCTTCCCGAGGGTGTTTCGTACTCGATTATTCTTATGAATATTTTAGTGCCTCATATTGACAAGCTGACTGCCAAAAAACCTTTCGGTGTAAAGGAGGCTGAGTCAAATGGATAAGATAAAAGAGCTTTTTGCAAAAAACAAAGAAATAATAATACCTACCTTTGTAATGGTTTGTATTTGTATTGTTGTAACATTGGCGCTTAGTCTTACAAACTCATTAACAAAGGAAAAAATCGTTGAAATCGAGGCAAAAACGCAAAACGACTCAATGAAAGAAGTTTTGACTGCCGACAGCTACGATAAATTATCCGTTACATACGAAAATGAGAAAATAGAGTATTACGAGGCTAAAAAGGACGGCAAAACAGAAGGATATATATTTGTTATTGCCGAAAAAGGCTACGGCGGAGATGTAAAGGTTATGTGTGCTGTTAACACCGATAATACCGTTAAATCGGTAAAGGTGCTTGATGCTACAAGCGAAACTCCGGGACTCGGTCAAAATACCGCAAACGAAAGCTTCTATTCGCAGTACGGCGGACTTAAAAAAGGCATTTCGGTATTAAAGAGCGGCGGCTCAAAGGATGCTAACACCATAAATGCCGTAACGGGTGCTACGATTTCTTCAAAAGCGGTAACAAGTGCCGTAAACAAATCGCTTGATTACTGCGGTGCGGTTATTAAAGCTTCGGAAAGCGAGGGAAAGTAAATGGGAAAGAATCTTAAATATTTTACTAACGGAATTTTGGAAGAAAATCCTACCCTTCGTTTAGTGCTCGGCACCTGTCCTACCTTAGCGGTTACTACTGCCGCTAAAAACGGTATCGGTATGGGACTTGCGGCAACGGCGGTGCTTGTTTGCTCTAATGCCGCTATATCACTGCTTCGCAAGGTAATACCCGATAAGGTAAGAATTCCTGCGTTTATTACTATTATTGCGGGATTTGTAAGTGTTGTTCAAATGTTTGTTAAGGCATTTGCTCCTTCTATTGATAAATCTCTCGGTATTTTCTTGCCTTTAATTGTTGTAAACTGTATAATTTTGGCAAGAGCCGAAATGTTTGCCTCTAAAAATTCGGTATTGCCGAGTGTTTTAGACGGTCTCGGAATGGGAATAGGCTTTACCTGTACTCTAACCCTTATGGGTATGATAAGAGAGTTTTTAGGTAACGGTACTGTCTTCGGACTAACGGTTACCGCGGGACATATTACCCCGATGATAATCTTCCTGCTTCCCCCGGGCGGTTTCTTCGTGTTCGGTATCTTGGTATCGCTTTCTAATGCTCTTGCAAAGAAAAAAGGCAAAAAGATAGTTGAGCATATAGGCTGTGAAAACTGTCCTTCAAGGTCTTTCTGCGAAAAGGCAAACGAGGGTGCTTGTGAAGAAAAGGAGGCGGTTGTAAATGAATAAGGTAACGGCTATCACTTCGATTCTTCTTGCGGGTATTCTTACAAACAATATGGTGCTTTCGAAATTCCTCGGCATTTGTCCGTTTTTGGGAGTTTCAAAAAAGGTTAAAACCGCACTTTCTATGAGTATTGCCGTAACACTTGTTATGGTAATCGCTACCGCAGTTACTTGGCCTATTGATACTTATATTTTGAAGGATAATCTTAACTATCTTCAAACGGTGGTATTTATTCTTGTAATTGCCGCAATAGTTCAGTTAATTGAAATTGTGCTTAAAAAGTACATACCGCCTATTTATAAGGCACTCGGTATCTATCTACCGCTTATTACTACTAACTGTGCTGTTTTGGGTATTACTCTTTTGAATGTTCAAAATAATCTTGATTTCGTTTCATCACTTTTCAATGCCTTTGCGGCAGGAACGGGATTTTTACTTGCAATGATACTTTTTGCAGGTGTCAGAGAAAGACTTGAAACGGCTGACATACCCGAGTTCTTAAAGGGACTTCCTATTACGCTTATAGCGGCGGCGCTTGTATCCCTTTCGTTCTTGGGCTTTGCGGGAATAGGAGGTTAAGACTATGGAAATACTTATTCCTGTAATTATAGTTACAATAATCGGTCTGGTTGCCGGTTTGGGACTTGCACTTGCCTCTAAATTTATGAGTGTGCCTACTGATGAAAAGCAAGAAAAGATTAGAGAATGTTTGCCGGGTGCTAACTGCGGTGCCTGTGGATTTTCGGGTTGCGACGGATATTCCGAGGCAATAGCAAAGGGCGAAGCCGAGCCTAATCTTTGCGCTCCCGGCGGAGCGGAGGCGGCTTCAAAGCTTGCCGAAATTTTGGGTGTTCAAATAGACACAAATCCGAAGGTTGCCTTTATTGCCTGCGGCGGAAACAGAGAAATTACCAAAACGAAATACTTGTACAGCGGTATGATGAGCTGTGCTGCCGCTAATCTTGTGCATTTAGGACCGGTTGAGTGTGAATACGGTTGTATTGGCTACGGCGACTGTTTTAAGGCTTGTCCGTTCGGTGCTATCACTATGCAAAACGGAAAACCCGTTATTTGCGAAGATATTTGTGTCGGTTGCGGTAAGTGCGTAAATGCTTGTCCTAAATCACTTATCTCCCTTATTCCTAAGGGCACAACCGTTAGGGTTAATTGCTCTAACAAGCAAAAGGGTGCAAATGTCGTTAAGGTTTGCGCTGTTTCGTGTATCGCTTGCGGACTTTGTGAGAGAACCTGCGAAAACGGTGCTATCAAGGTAGTTGATAATATTGCGGTTATTGATTATTCGCTTTGTACTAAATGCGGAAAGTGTAAAGACGCCTGCAAGAGAAAAGCGATAGTTTAATATTTTAATATTCTATATCAAAATGGGCTGTAAAACTTCTGTTTTACAGCCCATTTATAATGCTTATTTGTTTTCAGCTTCGCAGTATATACAACGGCAGGTGTTGTCGGATTTTCTTAAAATAAACTTATGCTTGATACCCCGTTCAACCGAAGTAATACATCTTACATTTGTGCATTTTTTATCGGTAATGTATTCCTCATCCTTTTGGGTGTAGTTGTCGAAAAGCAACTTTAATATAAGCGCCATTCGCATATACTTTCCGTTTTTTACCTGCTTAAAGTAACAAGCACGGCTGTCGCTGTCAACATCTGCATTTATTTCATTAACCCTCGGTAGCGGGTGCAAAACCGAGCAGTCGCTTTTAGCTTTTTTCATTTTTTCGGCATCTAAAATATAGCTGTCTTTAAGGCGCTCGTACTCGTCCTTATCGTCAAATCTTTCTCTTTGAATACGGGTCATATAAAGAATGTCAAGCTTAGGCAGTGCCTCTTCAAGCGAAGATGTTTCAATATACTCCGAATTGTTTGCTTTAATAACACCGCTTTTTACATATTCGGGAAGTTTAAGCTCGTTTGGTGCTATAAGTACGAATTTTACATTGTTATATCTCGACAAAGCATTTATCAGCGAATGTACGGTTCTGCCGTATTTTAAGTCGCCGCACAAACCGACGGTAAGGTTGTCAAAACCGCCCTTTTCCTTATGGATTGTAAGAAGGTCGGCAAGGGTTTGTGTCGGATGACAGTGTCCGCCGTCTCCCGCATTTATTACGGGAATATCTCCGCTTTGCGCAGCTACAAGTGCGGCGCCCTCCTTTGGATGACGCATAGCGATAATATCGGCAAAGCAAGAAACCGTTTTTACGGTATCCGCAACCGATTCGCCCTTTGCAACCGAGGATGTAGCGCCGTCCGTAACCGACAAAACGCTTCCGCCGAGTCCGAGCATAGCCGACTCAAAGCTGAGTCTTGTTCTTGTTGACGGCTCAAAAAACAAGGTAGCCAACTGTTTGCCTTTGCATTTTTCGGCATACTTGTCGGGGTTTTCCATTATATCCTCGGCGGTTTTTATTAACTCGTCAAGCTCGTTTACACTTAAATCCAAAACATCAATTATACTTCTCATTTATTTTCACTTATCCAACTTTCGTCTGATGGGTTATTCCTAAATGCTATAAGCTTTTTAATATCTTCCTTTTCGATATATCCTTCCTCGGCGGCAACCTCGGCGATACAGTCAAAATCGGTAAGCGAAATGTTTTTAACATTTGCAGTGTTTAATCGGTCAAGTCCCTTTTGCATACCGTATGTAAAGATAGATACAACACCTAAAACCTCGGCACCGGCATCACGAAGAACATTTACAACCTCAATTACACTGCCACCCGTTGAAATTAAGTCCTCGACAACAACAACCTTTTGTCCTTTTTCGAGGCGACCTTCAATTTGGTTTTGTCTGCCGTGGTCCTTTGCTCCCGAGCGGACATATCCCATAGGAAGATTAAGCAAGTGGCCTACGATAGCGGCATGTGCGATACCTGCGGTGGAGGTGCCCATAAGCACATCAACATCAGGATAGTTCTCCTTAATAAGCGTTGCAAGACCGTTTTCGACATCTTGTCGTACATCAACACTTGTAAGGGTTAAACGGTTATCGCAATAAACGGGACTTTTAATTCCGCTTGCCCAAGTAAACGGCTCTTGCGGACGGAAGAAAACCGCCTTTATTTTAAGTAAATCTTTCGCAATAGTTTTTTTAAGTTCCATAATGTTTTCTCCTTAATCTACAAATTCATTTACACAGCGATTATACGCAGAAACAGGGTCGCTTGAAGCGGTAATAGGTCTTCCGACAACAATATAATCCGAGCCGATTTTTTTAGCCTCGGCGGGTGTCATAACTCGTTTTTGGTCGCCTATATCGCCGTCTGCAAAACGAACACCCGGAGTAACCGTTAAAAAGTCATTACCGCAGTTTTCGTGCACCTTTCCTGCTTCAAGAGGGGAACAAACTACGCCGTCAAGCCCGGCAAGCTTTGCGTTTTTTGCATAGTGGATAACAACATCCTCGATTTTTTCTTTGATAAGCAGGTCTTTTTCCATACTTTCTTGGTCGGTTGAGGTAAGCTGAGTAACCGCAATAAGAAGCGGACGGCTTCCGTCTTTACGGGTAAGACCTTCAAGCGCCGATTTCATCATATTGACAGTACCGCTTGCGTGTAGGTTACAAATATCGACATCAAGATTTGAAAGCACAGCCATAGATTTTTTAACCGTGTTTGGAATATCGTGAAGTTTAAGGTCTAAAAAGATTTTATGACCTCGCTTTTTAATTTGTCTTACAATTTCGGGACCTTCGGCATAAAAAAGCTCCATACCGATTTTCACGAATGGCTTTTTGTCGGTAAATTTGTCTAAAAACTCGTAGGTTTTCTCGGCGCTTTCAAAGTCGCAGGCAATAATTACATCCTTACCCATTATTAACTCCTCCTATTATATCTCTTAAATTTTCAATATGATATTTTTCCATAACATTAGGTAAATCGTTGATAATATCACGGCAGGTATAGGGGTTTACAAGATTTGCCGAGCCTACTTGCACCGCCGTAGCACCGCTAAGCATCATTTCGATTACATCCTCGGCGGTTTCAACACCTCCAAGTCCGATAACTGGGACATTTACGGCATTCGCAACCTCGTACACCATTCTAACGGCAACAGGAAAAACACCTGCACCCGAATATCCGCCCATTATATTTTTGATTACGGGCTTTTTGGTTTTAAGGTCAATTCTCATACCGAGCATAGTGTTAATAAGGCTAATGCCGTCGGCACCCGCATCCTCACAAGCCTTTGCAATTTCGACAATGCTTGTAACATTGGGGGTAAGCTTTATAATAATCGGTTTAGAAGTAACCTTTTTTACGGCCTTTACCACCTTGGCGGCACTTTTAGGATTGGTGCCGAAGCTCATTCCTCCGCCGTGCACATTAGGGCAACTTATATTTACCTCAATCCAACCTACAATATCCTCTTTGTCAAGCTTTTCGCAGGTGTAAGCATAATCTTCGATAGAAAATCCGCTGACATTTGCCATAACCTTTTTAGAAAAACATTTTTTAAGCTTGGGCAGTTCCTCGCTTATTACCTTTTCTACACCCGGATTTTGAAGTCCTACGGCATTTATCATACCGCTTTTACATTCGGCAATTCGAGGTGTAGGATTTCCGAAACGGGGCTGTCTTGTAGTACCCTTAAAAGAGAAAGTACCTAAAATATTTATATCGTAAATATCGGCGAACTCATAGCCGAAGCCGAATGTTCCCGAGGCGGGAATAATAGGGTTATCAAGCTCTATACCGCAAAGGTTTACACTTAATTTTCCCATAGTATTTCCTCCTTTGTAAGCACGGGACCGTCTTTGCAAATTCTCTTATATCCCGTAACCGTTTTGCAAGAGCAACCCATACAAGCACCGAATCCGCAACCCATTCTTTCTTCAAAGCTCAGTTGTCCGCTTGTATCGGTTTTAGCATACACCGCTTTTAGCATAGGCTCGGGACCGCAGGTGTAAAAATAAGAATAATCGTCTGTAAAAGCGTCTGTAACAAAGCCTTTTATTCCGTAACTTCCGTCAACCGTAGTTACGAAAACATCGGCACCTAATTCCTTAAACTCTTTTTCGTAAAAAACCTCGTCCTTTGTGTTAAAGCCTAAAATAATACTTACTTTTTTTCCGTCTGTTATTAAGTCTTTTGCAAGCTTGTAAAGAGGGGGAACACCCACACCTCCGCCTATTAAAAGCGGTTTGTCGCCACTTAAAGTTTTATCGTAGCCGTTGCCGAGTCCCGTTAAAATATCGAGCTTTTTGCCCTTTTCGTATTTGCTCATTTGAGCGGTACCGCTACCTACAACCTTATAAATAACCGTAAGGGTATTTTCGTCATAGTCGCATACTGAAATCGGGCGTCTTAAATATTTATTTTCAAGCTTAATATTTACAAACTGTCCGCAAGAGGTAATATCGGAGGTATCTCCCGAAAGTACCGTTTTATATACATTCTTGTTTAGAGCGTCATTTGAAATAACGGTAAAAATACTTTGCTTCATTAAAGAACTCCTTATGCGTCAATGGTTGAAATCGTAAGGGTTGTTTCTTCGAGTACATCAAGAAGAACCTTTACGGTATCAAGAGAAGTAAACATTGTAACATTGTTTTCGGTAGCAAGTCTTCTAATGCTCATACCGTCCGTTTCCTGTGTTTGAGAGCCTATATCTCTTGTGTTGATAACATAAGCAATATGGCCTTGTCTTATTGCGTTCGGGATTTCATCTGCGTCCTCGCTTATCTTTTTAAGAATGTGCGTTCTGATACCGTTGGATTTTAAGAATTCGGCAGTACCGAAAGTAGCCTCAATATTAAAGCCTAAATTGTAAAATCTTCTGATAAGCGGTAAAGCCTCCTCCTTGTCTTTTCCCGAAACGGTAACAAAAACGGTGCCGTAGTTTTGCAGGTGGGTGCCGGATGCTTGAAGTGCCTTATAAAGTGCGCGGTTAAGCTTATCGTCATAGCCGATAGCTTCTCCCGTTGATTTCATTTCGGGCGAAAGATAAGCATCAAGACCTTTTATCTTGTTAAAAGAGAAAACCGGAACCTTAACATAATATCTGTCCTTTTCTTCGGGATAAATGTCAAAGAATCCAAGCTCCTTTAAGGATTTTCCTAAAATAATTTCAGTCGCAATATCCGCAAGACTGTAACCGGTTGATTTTGAAAGGAACGGAACGGTACGGGAAGAACGGGGATTAACCTCGATTATATAGACATTTTCCTCGTTATCCACGATAAACTGAATATTGTAAAGACCGATAATGCCTATTCCGAGACCTAATTTTTTGGCGTACTGTAAAATGGTGCCCTTTACCTTGTTTGAAATGCTGAATGTCGGGTAAACGCTTATAGAGTCGCCCGAGTGGATGCCCGTACGCTCAACAAGCTCCATAATGCCCGGTACAAATACATCTCTGCCATCACAAATTGCGTCAACCTCAACCTCTTTGCCTTGGATATATTTATCAACTAAAACAGGCTTGTCAACATCAATTTCAACTGCGGTTTTAAGGTAGTGGCGAAGCTGTTCCTCGTTAGCAACAATTTGCATAGCACGACCGCCGAGCACGAATGACGGGCGAACTAAAACGGGGTAGCCGATTTCACTTGCCGCCTTAACACCGTCCTCTATTTTTGTTACGGCCTTGCCCTTTGGCTGAGGGATATTAAGGTCAAGTAAAATCTTTTCAAAGCTATCACGGTTTTCGGCTTTCTCAATAGCCTCGCAGTCGGTACCGATAATCTTAACGCCGTTGTCCATTAAGGGTTGCGCTAAGTTGATAGCCGTTTGACCGCCGAGAGATGCAATTACACCCTCCGGGTTTTCGTAGTCGATAATAGTCATAACATCTTCGGTTGTAAGCGGTTCAAAGTAAAGCTTGTCGGCGGTTGTATAGTCGGTTGAAACGGTTTCGGGGTTGTTGTTAATTATGATTGCTTCATAGCCCTCTTTTTTGATGGTTTGTACGGCGTGTACGGTTGAATAGTCAAACTCAACGCCCTGACCGATACGAATAGGACCCGCACCTAATGTTATTATCTTGCGCTTATCGGTAAGTCGGGATTCGTTTGTGAATTTACTGTCAATTAGGTTTATGTATGAGGAATAAAGATATGCGATATATTTACCCGTGTGAAGAGTGTCAACCATACGGAAAATCGGGGTAATGTTATTTTGCTTACGAAGTCTTGCAACCTGACTTTCGGGAACATTCCAAAGCGTTGCGATAAACTTATCCGAAAAGCCCAAAACCTTTGCGGATTTAAGGGTGCGCAAATCCTCAGGACGTTCTACAAGCAACTTTTCCATATCAACTATTGTCTTAACGGCTTCAAGGAAAAGCTCGGTAATCATAGTAACCTCGTGTATTTTTTCGATTTTTTCACCTCGTCTTAAAAGCTCGGCAACGGCATAAAGGTTGTCCGACTTAAAGGAAGAAAGATAAGTGTAAATTTCCTTTGTTTGCATATCGTCAAACTTTGAAAGATAAAGGTGGCAAACACCCGTTTCAAGCGAACGAACCGATTTAAGAATACATTCCGATAATGTAGAGCCGATACCCATAACCTCGCCCGTAGCCTTCATTTGTGTACCTAAATCGTTAGGCGCACCCTGAAATTTGTCGAACGGGAAACGGGGGAATTTAGCAACAATATAGTCAAGATTAGGCTCAATACCTGCGTTGCCACCCGCAACCTCGATTTCTTCGAGCGACATACCGAGAGCAATTTTAGCGGTAACTCTTGCTATCGGGTATCCGCTTGCCTTTGATGCAAGTGCGGAAGAACGGGAAACACGGGGATTCACCTCGATAAGATAATATTCGCTCGAATTAGGGTTCAGCGCAAACTGAACATTACAGCCCCCCGAAATTTTAAGCTCACGAATAATTTTAATAGCACTGTCGTTAAGCATTTTTTGGTCCTTTTCGGAAAGGGACAAAATAGGAGCAACAACCGCAGAGTCGCCGGTATGCACACCGACGGGGTCAATGTTTTCCATACCGCATATTGTAATTGCGGTATCGTTAGAGTCTCGCATAACCTCAAATTCGATTTCCTTATAGCCCTTAACGCTCTTTTCGATTAAAACCTGATGAACGGGGGATAGCTTAAATGCGTTAATGCCTATTTCTTCAAGCTCTTTTTCGTTTTCGGCAAAACCGCCGCCCGTACCGCCTAATGTGAATGCAGGACGGAGAACAACTGGGTAGCCGATACGGTTAGCGGCATCTTTTGCTTCGTCAAGATTATATGTGATTTCGGACGGAATAACCGGCTCTCCTATGGATTCGCACATTTCCTTGAAAAGCTCACGGTCTTCGGCACGCTCAATGCTTTCGCCCGATGTGCCTAAAAGCTCAACACCGCATTCTTTAAGAATACCTTTCTTTTCAAGCTGCATAGCAAGATTAAGACCGGTTTGTCCGCCTATGCCCGGAACTATTGCATCAGGTCTTTCGTATCTTAAAATCTTTGCGATATATTCAAGAGTAAGAGGCTCCATATAAACCTTATCGGCAATAGCCGTGTCGGTCATAATCGTAGCAGGGTTAGAGTTACAAAGTATAACCTGATAACCCTCTTCTTTAAGGGCTAAACAAGCTTGTGTACCTGCATAGTCAAATTCGGCGGCCTGTCCTATAACAATAGGTCCCGAGCCGATAATCAATACCTTTTTAATGTCTGTTCTTTTACTCATTTTTTTGCCTCCGTATATCACATATATTTATAAACAATTTTTCGGTTACAAACGGTTAAAATCGGGCGCCCCGACACAAGAGTATCGGTAAAAGGTGTCGCTTTGCCCTTTGATAAAAATTCATTCGGATTTATCTTATATTCGCTTTCTAAATCAAATACCGTAAAGCTGTCGGAAAAAGGAATACCGAATCGCTTTCGTGGGTTTATACATAACAGTTCAAGCACCTTTTCAAGTGTTATTACATTTTTCTTTACAAGATATGTGTAAAGAAGCGGAAAAGCCGTTTCAATACCTACAATTCCGAAAGCACTGTCCTTTAAGCCTTTGGATTTTTCTTCTTCGCTGTGAGGAGCGTGGTCGGTGGCTATCATATCAATGGTGCCGTCCTTAATACCCTCGATTAGTGCTAATCTGTCTTCATAGCTCCTAAGCGGAGGATTCATCTTAAATCTTCCGTCCTCCGTTAAATCGTTTTCGTCAAGAAGTAAATAGTGAGGCGCCGTTTCGCAGGTTATATCAACGCCGTCTTTTTTTGCTTCTCTTATAAGATTCACACTTTCTTTTGTCGAAATATGGCAAATATGATACCTGCAACCGGTTTTTTTTGCAAGTCTTATGTCGCGCTCGATTTGTTTCCATTCGCTTTCACTGCAAATGCCTTTGTGATTATGCTCTTTTGCGTAATTGCCGTCGTGAATGTAACCGCCTTTAAGCAAACTGTTGTCTTCGCAGTGGGCTACGATTATTTTTCCGAGCGCCTTTGCTTTTTGCATAGCACTTTTCATCATTTCTTCGCTTTGAACACCTTTTCCGTCATCCGAAAACGCCACAACCTCACTTGCCAAACCGTAAAGGTCGGCAAGCTCGTTTCCTAATTGACCTTTCGTAATAGCGCCGTATGGGTGAATATTTATCAACCCGTCTTTTTCGATAATTTCCTTCTGGATTTTAAGATTTTCGGGAGAGTCGGGCACGGGTTTCAGATTAGGCATAGTGAAAACATCGGTATAACCGCCGTGAGCCGCAGCCAAAGAGCCCGAAAAAACAGTTTCTTTATAAGAAAAACCCGGCTCACGAAAATGCACATGCACATCGCAAAAACCGGGAAAAATACAAATATTTGAATTTGCACAATTAAATAATTCGGCAAAAGGGGCAGTTACCTCGTTTATAAATGATTCGTTTGGGAGATATTCGTTAAAATAGGTTGAAAAAGTCATATTTTTCGCTTTCATACTATTTCCCTCCAAATAAAAAACCTTGCCGAAACAGGCAAGGCGAATGTAGCAAAAGAAAGGCGATAGTATTACCGCTTTGAATATTTACTATGTATCAAATCTTGCCGATATCTCGTATCGAATTAAAGACTATAAGGATTATACCACCGAAACAAATTTATGTCAATAAATTTTAAGCGTTTTTTGGTATTTTTTATTCTACATTTTTATATACACAACAAATAATATCAAAGCGATTTGCATAACTATAATAAGCGGAATTCCAACCGTAAAGGCTTTCTTTCTTGTTTTGTGGTTAAAGAGATAAACCGATATTAAGCTACCGACAGAGCCACCTAAAAAAGCAACACCCAAAAGGGTTGACACCCTTATTCTTCTTGATTTTCCGATAGCTTTAATTTTGTCGGCGGCATAGAGTATTATGGCTAAAACATTTATAAACGCCAAATAAAAGCATAGATAAATGTTGCTTTTGAAAAATGAAATAAACCCGCAAAAGAGGTCGTTTATATTTGCCATATATTAAATTCTTGCAACCCCTGTTTCACGGGCGGTCTTAATAACTGCTTTTGCCACAACCTCGGATACTCTTTTGTCGAGTGCTTGGGCGATAATATTTTCTTCGGTTATCTCACTGTCGGGGATAAGAGAAGCCAAAGCATAGGAGGTTGCAACCTTCATTTCCTCGTTGATACAGGTTGCTCGGCAATCAAGCGCACCGCGAAAGATTCCGGGGAAAGCCAAAACATTGTTTATCTGATTCGGGAAATCGGAGCGACCTGTTCCTACAACTCTTGCACCCGCTTTTTTAGCCAAATCGGGCATAATTTCGGGAGTAGGATTAGCCATCGGGAAGATAATAGCATCACTTGCCATTGACTTTACCATTTCCTCGTTTACAAGGTTTGGAGCCGAAACACCGACAAATACATCGGCACCTTTAAGTGCATCGGCAAGAGTACCCTTTTTATGTTCAAGATTAGTAACCCTTGAAACCTCTTCTTGCGCTATGTTGTTGTTCTCGTCGCCCTCGCAAATTATACCGAATCTATCGCAAAAAGTAAGATTTTTAACGCCTATGTTCATAAGGTGTTTGCCTATTGCAATACCGGCAGAACCCGCGCCGTTTATTACAACCTTAACTTCGCCGATATTTTTCTTTACAAGCTTTAAGGCATTTATAAGTGCGGCGGCAACAACTATTGCGGTGCCGTGCTGGTCGTCATGGAAAACGGGAATATCGCAAATTTCTTTAAGGCGCTTTTCAACCTCAAAGCAACGGGGAGCCGAAATATCTTCAAGGTTAATTCCGCCGAAAGAACCCGAAAGAAGATATATAGTTCTTACGATTTCGTCAACATCCTTACTCTTTATGCAAAGCGGAAAAGCGTCAACATCCGCAAAAGCTTTGAAAAGCGCACATTTACCCTCCATAACCGGCATACCGGCTTCGGGACCTATATCGCCAAGCCCTAAAATAGCGGTGCCGTCGGTTACAACCGCTACAAGATTATTTCTTCTTGTAAGCTCGTAGGATTTATCTATGTCCTTATTTATTTCAAGACACGCCTCGGCAACACCGGGAGTGTACGCAAGGGATAAATCTTCTCTTGTGTTTACGGGTACTCTCGATACAACCTCGATTTTTCCGTTCCATTCGTAATGCTTTTTAAGTGATTCCTGCCTAATATCCAATTTTATGCCTCCCAAGGAAATTTATACTGTGTAAGACCTAATTTATCACGAACTTCGAGAATTTCCGCCTGAACCGATTCGTTAATCGGAACGCCGTCCTTTCGGGCAAGTCGTACAAGATACTCTTTTTCTCCGGCGGTATAAATGCGCTCGGCATCGGGAGCTTTCTTTGAAGCACGAATTGCACGGATAATATCTCCGCACTTTTTACGGCAAACATCCTCGCCTAAAAAATGGTTTGTGTCAATAGCAATAAAGAAATGACCTAAATGGTAAGGTGCCTTATTTCCGTTTTCGTCTTTTCCGTCAAGTGCTTTGCCGTAATTTCCGTCTTGAAGTGCGGCGGATAAAAATTCAACAGCCAAAGCATAGCCGTAGCCCTTATAACCGCCGAGCGCCTCGCCGATACCACCGAGGGTAGCAAGAGCGGCGGTGCCGTTTCTAATCATTTTAAGAGCCTCACCCGCATCGCCCTCAACCGGCTCGCCGTCAAGACCTACGATAGTACCCTTCGGAACATCATGTTCAATTCGCTCGTAATATTCGACCTTGCCGTTTTGGGTAATGGAGGAAGCGCAGTCAATAAGAAAATCAAATTCTTCGTCAGTCGGAATACCTATTGTAAGAGGGTTTGTACCGAACATACCCTCAACACCGAAGGTAGGGGCAACAGAGGGACGGGCGTTAGTTCCGGTAATACCGATACAGCCCGATTTAGTAGCCATTGTGCCGTAGTAACCCGCAATACCGTAGTGGCAGGAATTTCTTACAACAACCATACCCATACCGTACTCTTTTGCTTTCTTAATAGCAAGTTGCATTGACTTGTAGCCGATAACCTGTCCCATACCGTCGTGTCCGTCAACAACAGCGGTAGTAGGAGTTTCTTTGATAATTTCATAGTTTGTAACAGGATTTTGAATACCGTCACGGATTCTGTCAAGATAAACCGGCTTAAAGCGGTTTACACCGTGGGATTCGATGCCTCGCTTGTCCGATTCAAGCAAAACATCGGCACAAATTTCGGCATCCTCTCTCGGTATTCCGTAACCTACAAAAGCATCGGTTACAAAGTTTGTAATTGTTTTCCAATCTACAACGCAGGTTTTGTTTGCCATAATTTTTCCTCCTTAAAATCCGAAAAACAAAAAAACGAAAAACAAGAAGATCCATTAAAACCTCTCATTTCCCGTATCTCCAAATCTCAACGGATGTAATTTTTTACCTATAACAGTAATATAAAACACATATAAATAAATGTCAAGAATAAATTAAAAAAATCCCTAAATATAGTATTTTATGTATATAGAAGATATTGAAAAAAGGAAAATATTGTGCTATAATGTGTGCAAAATACTTAATAGGGAAGGGACTCGGACTATGTTAGACAGAAAACAATATGATTTAGAAATGGATAAGGTTAATAAAGACCAAATCGGAGAAATTGCCAAGTATTTGAGCAATTTTATTGAATTAAATGCAAATATGCGCGACCAAAAGGTAAATACTCTCGGAAATGAAGAAGCCGTAAAATATATTTCGAGCCTTACCTTTAACCGAGAGGGCAGAGATTTCAAAGAGGTTGCCGACGAAATGGTAAAGAATGTCTTTGAATGTCAAACGCTTTTGCAACACCCCCGCTATTTATCGTTGGTATGTTGTTCGATTTCGCCTTATTCCATTATAGGCTCGGTTTTAGCCGACATCTATAATATAAATACCGCCGCTTATAATATGGCGCCTACCGCTACTATTATTGAAGAAAAATTGATTTCGTTTATGGCTGAACGCATAGGCTTTGACACCAAAAAAGCTACCGGCGTTTTCACAAGCGGTGGCTCGCTTTCTAACCTTACGGGAATGATAGCTGCAAGAGAAAATAAGCTTAATCACAATAAGGATTTACCTATTGCGGTTGCATACACCTCCGACCAAGCGCATAGCTCGGTTGTTAAGGGTATGAAGATGATGGGACTTCGCCCCGACCAAATTAAGGTAATTCCGAGTGATGATGCCTTTAAGATGCGAATGGATTTGTTAGAGGCGGAATTGGAAAAGGATAAAAATGCCGGACTTCGCCCATTCTTAATCGTAGGCACCTGCGGTACAACTAATACCGGCTCGATTGACCCGTTTTGCGAGATTGCAGAGTTGGCTGAAAAATACGATATGTGGTTCCATATTGACGGCGCTTACGGCGGTTCTATTCTCTTCTCCGATATTTATAATAATTTGGCAAAGGGTAGGGAGCTTGCCGATTCGTTCTCTTGGGATACGCATAAGTGGGCTTTGCAACCCTATTCGTCAAGCACGGTAATCGCAAAGGACAGAGATAAGTGGGTTAATGCCTTTAACGAACACCCCGAATATTTAGAGGATGTAAGACAAAGTGAGCATTTAGACGGTTGGGATAGAGGTGTCGAAATGTCCCGTCCGTTCAGAGCGGTTAAGCTTTGGGCAACTATTCAAGCTCTCGGCACCGATAAGTTGGCTGATATTGTCGATTACTCTTTCTTTAATTGCAGTCTTATGGAAAAAGAACTCAATAAAAAGGATTATTGGCAAATTATCGCACCGCCCTCTTGCGCCGCACTTAACTTCCGTTTAGCACCAAAGGGTATAGACGAAAGCGAATATGACGAGCTTACAAATATGCTTTCAAAGAGAATTAACGATGCGGGTTACGCTTATATCCTTACTACCACATTAAAGGGCAAAAAGTGTTGCCGTGTTTGCTTGATTAACGGCAATACAACATCTGAGGATATTATCAATACGGTAGAACACATTAACGGAATCGCCGAAGACTTAATTAAAAGCTTTAAGAAATAATTTTAGATACAAAAAACGAAATCCTAACACAACAAAACCGTACCGTAGGGTTTTATATTGTATTAGCAGGAGAAAAAATATGTCAGAGTTAATTCAAAAATATCATTTACCGCATAATTCTATAAGAATTGATGAGTTTAATTTCATGTTGAACTGCATTGATTTAACAAAAGAATCGTATTTTTATGAAGAATTACGACTTTTGTTTTTGCTTGAAGAAATAAAAGCGGGAAAATTAAAAATATTTCATTCAACCTATCATAATAATTTAAGAAATCATATTAACCCCGAAGTATCAAAAGCATATGATGATTGCTTATGTAATCCAACGAAAGAGAACGCCATTGCTTTGTTGAATTTAAAATATTCTTCAAAGAAAACATTTAAACAAGTTTTTAATGAAACTGTCAGAGACTATACTGAATTTTTTGCTTTTTTAGGCTTGCTGCCAACTTATTATAAAAGTCAAGCAGGTGGAGATAAAAAACATTTTGTCTCACAAAGATTAAAAGATTACATGTCCCAAAAAATATCATTGGAACAATTGATTTTTGATTTTAAATATAGGAATTCTTCTAAGGATTATGATTCATTAGAAATGTATAGTATAACAGTAAGGCCATACATAATCGCATTGAAAGCAATTAAGCATTATTTGTCATTGGGATACGAATTAATAAATCCAAGAGTTATTTCAGCAATTGTACTATATTCCAAGAGCGAATCTGAGGAAAAATTACAAGAATTGTTTTCATTGTTTATCAAACCTGATATTTCAGACTTTACTTGTTATTCAAATTTGTTTGAATCGGAAAAATTCGATTCAATATGCAAGGAACTTGACCGAGCAACACTTCAATTGAAGCCATATTTGAAAGAAACCGGTTATGTTGGCGTACAAAAATCCGGAAACAAAAACTATTATTCAAAAGGTGAAAAAGACATTAATGAATTAAAATTTGCAAAAAAAGTAGCATTTTGCAATTATCACATCAATGGACTAACTATTACACCTATAGTCGGGAAAATATTATATACACTATATTTTGCTTCCTATAATAACATTAAACAAATTGATGAAAGCAACCTTTTTGATAAAAATATTACTCATGACGACAAAATGTATATTTTAAAAGAATTAGAAAACATGGGGTGTATAAAACGCGAAAAAGGAATCATCTATGTTTCAAGTATAGAAAATCAAGTGTCTATTAATCCGTACACCGAATTTTTTGATATAGAAGAATCGAATTACGTTTCAAATATAAGTGAGCTTAAATTTAACGACTCTCCAATTAGTGTTGTAAAAGAGAATAAAATGATCGATGATGAATTTGAAAAACTTCGACCATTAGCGTTGGGCTCTAATGGACCGGCATACGAAAAAGCTTTATATGAATTTATAAATAAGTATTTTCATATTTTTTCTATTAAATGGTATGGAGCAAATTCGACTGGAAAAAGATTAAGCGACATATTGTTAAAAGCAAAAATTCGTGATGGTTCAAAAAACAAGCAAATAGCAATAATTGTTGAATGCAAAGCAGGAAACGCTGTTCGTGCATTTGATGAGAGGAAAGAAACGGATGATATTATAAACACATTACAAAAAGAAAAAAACTTTGGTCAAATTGATGGCGTCTGGTATTGGGTTGTAAATGGAAATTCGTTGCCTAAAATAGATGAACATGGCGGATACCGTGGAAACGAATTAAGCAAAAGTTTCATTGAAAAATTAAGCACTATACAATTTGAAATAAGTGAAGCAAGGAGAATCCCTACAATAGTAACTGCATTTTCTTTTGATGCTATAAAAAATTATCTTAAGTATTTATATAGTAAAACGGAGAATATTAGAAGTGAAGAGCTTAACAAAATTGACGTTCCACATTTTTGGCGTTGGAGTAAAAAGTTTATGAATCTGCAGTATGTAATGGTGTATAAAGATTTGGGGTTGATGGAATAGTGGCAAGGCTGAACAATTTAACTGGGAAAGAATGGATACAGTTTACAAAAAGTTGGTTTAAAGTAAGTAGCAAATCAAGAGGAAAAAACGAAATAAAACATCCCGCTAAATATCCGGAAGAGTTGGTGGATGAATTTATTAAGTTTTTTACAAATGAAAACGACGTAGTGTTTGACCCTTTTCTCGGAGTTGGTTCTACCATAGTATCGGCCGAGCGAAACAATAGACAAGGTGTAGGAATAGAATTAAATCCTTATTTTTATGAGATTTGCAAATCTCGTTGTTCAGAGAAAGCTAAAATTTTCAATGGTGATGTACGCGAAAAAATCAAATCCATTTCAAAGGATACTATTGATTTTATCATGACATCACCGCCATATTGGAATATACTAAGCAAAAAAAGGGGTAATAGCGATTCTCAGCATTCCGATAGAGAAAAAAAGGGATTGCAGTTAACATACTCTAACTTTGATAATGATTTAAGTAATATTAATGATTATGATGTGTTTTTAGGTGAACTTGCCAAAATATTCAACTCTTGTTATTCAAAACTTAAGCCAGGTAAATATATGGTTATAGTAATTCAAAACTTTCGAAATGATAATGGCGAATATATTACGCTGGCTTGGGATATTGTAAAAAAACTTGAAAAGAAATGGAAATTCTGTGGTGAAAGAATTTGGTTACAAGAAGATAAAAAATTAGGGATATGGGGATTCCCATCAACGTTTGTACCTAATATCCATCATCACTATTGCTTGGTGTTTAAAAAAAATGAAGTCAAATAATTACTGTACTCACGGCATACATCCATATCACGCAAAATTTATTCCAAGTATACCAAAAGACTTTATGTTGCAATATTCTAAGACGGGTCAAAAAATACTCGACCCGTTTTGTGGTAGTGGCACGACATTATTAGAAGCATTGCTAAATGGGCGTGATGCAGTTGGCGTTGATATGAACAATATTGCTGTTAAAATTTCTTTGGCAAAGACCTTTATTCCTGATATTCGTGAATTAGATTGTATTTTCGACGAAATAATAGAGGATTTTACTACACTTACGGAATATACAACTGTTTCGTTTCCGGACAAAGAAGTATGGTATACTAAAGATGTGAGTGAAGTTATAGATAAATTGTTTTTTTTAATTTCTAAAATTAAATCTAATGATTATAGGAATGTCTTTGAAGTTTTGTTGTCATCAATATTAAAAACCGTTTCTAATAAAAGAAGTATTTGGAACAATGGATATATTGCCGATAATGTTCTGCCAAACAAAAAATATACGGGCGATGCTTTAAAAGTGTTTCGTAATAAATATTATGCTTTGAAAAAAAGCTATATTGAACTGGTTTCAGCTTTGCCAAATAGAGTTGGTAATGTTTCTATACAATTATCAAATATTATCGATTATTCGCCTAACGAGCAATTTGATTTAGTAATCACTTCACCCCCGTATCCCTTTGCGGTTGATTTCGTAAAATATAACCGCTTGGTGTATTATTGGTTTGGATGGGATGTAAACAAAAAATCTGAAGAAGAAACAGGTTCTCGAACAAAGAGAAATCGTTCAAATGCGGTTGAAGACTTTTTTAACGAAATGGAATTGGTTTATAAACATATATTTTCGCTTGTTAAAGAAGGCGGATACTTTTGTATGACTGTAGCAGATACACATAGAAACAAATCAAAAGTATCTTTTGTTGAATGGCTGTATCGAATATTTTGTGAGAATGGTTGGAACTTAGTGGCTGATGATATTCGACAATTAGAATGTCAGTCTATGGCACAAAAACGTATTCAGTATGAACATAAACTTGTTTTTAAGAAGATGTAAAAAAACACACGGGACGGTTCTCGTGTGTTTTTTCATTTATATGTGTGATAAAATAATATCGGCAGTGCCCAAAAGCTCAATACGGGTTTTTGCAGGGACGAAAACGCTTTGCATTTCGCCGATTTTCATACTGCCGTCCGAATAGGAAAGCGAAACACTTCCGCTTAAAACCACGACAGACAAAAAACTGTTTTCCTCGCAAAGTCCCGCTTTTCCGTTAAACTTTAACATGTCTGAAATAAATCCGTTTTCGCTTGACAGATTTCTAACTACACCGAACGGAAAAATCGTAATATCCTGTGCCGTTTCAAATGTTTCCTCGGCGGACAAAATGTAAAATTCCGACAGGTTATCATTCAGCACAAACTCAAACTCAACAAAGGTAATTCCCTTGCCGATAGAGTATCTTGTTTCGGGAGGTATAAAAACAATATCGCCGTCTTTCAGAATACAGCTTTGAATTTCGCCCGTAAATCCGTTTAAGTCTTTAAGCTCGTAGGAAATTACGGCATCTTCTTTTGCATCTATAATATACCACATTTTGTTTTTTCGTGTTTCTTTGCTCGGCGACTGCCTAAGAGGAATGTCCTCGTTTGCGGTAACGCTTCTAATATTGAAAGGGAAGCCGATAATACCGCTTTGATTACCTAAAACCGAAGGATTTTTAAGTATTACATCTTTTAGAAAAGCACCTTGAAATCCTCCGTTTTGAATAACCGACGGCTGTTTCGTGCGACAGGATAAAAGCATTTTTTGCGAAAGAACGGGAACATCTCCGCAAAGCCCGTCAAGCTTTACGAGGTTTTTGTCTTTAAGAGTATATTCGCTGTCAAAATTTTTAAGCAAAAACGGATACAAAAAATCGCCCCCTTATATTCTGTCCTTTAATTTCTAATTAAACTGCTCGGCAAACCGAACGGTTTCCATAGCATCCTTTGAGTATTTATCTGCTCCGATTTTTTCTGCGTATTCGGGATTAAGCACCGCACCGCCTACAACAACCTTGCAAAACGGAGCCTTTTCGTGAATGATTTTTATGGTTTCCTCCATAGCGGGTACGGTTGTGGTCATTAAGGCGCTAAGTCCCAAAACGGGTGCTTTTTCTTTCAGCACTGCCTCTAAAATATCGCAGGGCGGAACATCTTTTCCGAGGTCAACAACCCTAAATCCGTAGTTTTCGAGCAACAATTTAACAATATTTTTGCCTATGTCGTGAATATCGCCCTTAACGGTTGCAATAACCACGGTGCATTTAGTTGAGTTGTTGGCACAAAACTCGGATTTAATAACCTCAAAAGCGGATTTTGAAGCCTCGGCGCTCATTAAAAGCTGAGGCAAAAATACTTTTTTGTTTTCGAAATCTCTGCCCACATTATCAAGTGCGGGGATAATGTCGCAATTTACAATATCAAGCGGATTTTCACTCTTTATTCGCTCGGCGGTTATCCTACCCGCATCAGCCTTTAAGCCCTTTATAATAGCATATTGAAGTGAAATATCCTTTGAGGAATCGGTTTTGATTTTTGTATCCTTAACCGACATTTCTTCGGCATTTTGAGCAAACTCGATATAATTTAGGCAGTTTTCGTCCTTTCCTCTTAAAAGCAAATATGTTTTATAAGACTTCATCATTTCGGCGGAAAACGGATTCATAATTGCCGCCGAAAGTCCGTTTTCAAGTGCCATAGCAAAGAAAGCGCCGTTTACAAAATCTCTTTTCGGAAGTCCGAACGAAATATTCGAAACACCGAGCGAGGTATGACAGCCTAATTTTTCCCTAATCATTTTAAGCGATTTTATTGTTTCGTTTGCGCTGTTTTTATTTGTGGATATTGTCATAGCAAGTGTATCAAAAACAATATCCTTTTTAGAAATGCCGTAGCTTTCGGCAGTTTTAAGTATTTTTTCGGCAATACTGAATCGGTCTTCGGCTTTTTCGGGAATACCGTTTTCGTCAAGAGTAAGCGCAACAATAACACCGCCGTATTTTTCAGCAAGAGGGAATATCGCCTCCATACTTTCTTTCTTGCCGTTTACCGAATTTATCATAGGCTTTCCGTTATATATACGCATAGCCTTTTCCATAGCGACAGGGTTAGAGGTGTCAATCTGCAAAGGGACAGTGCAAACCTCTTGAAGTGCCGTAACGGTTTTAGGCAACATTTCTTGCTCGTCAATATCGGGGATACCTACATTAACATCAAGAATATGGCAGCCCTTTTCCTGCTGGTTTATACCCTCGTTCAAAATATAGCCTATATCGTTTTCAATAAGTGCCTGCTTAAAGCGTTTTTTACCCGTAGGATTTATTCTTTCGCCTATTAAAATCGGACTGTCCGAAAAGGTTACCGCCGACATATAAGATGAAACAACGGTAATATCTTTTTCGGTTTCTTTTATTTTTTTAAGGTCTTTTGTTTTTTCTTTAAGACATTTAATATATTCGGGAGTAGTACCGCAACAACCGCCCACAAGCCCGACACCGCATTTTACGGTATCGGCAATAACCGCCGAAAATTCTTCGGGCGAAACATTAAACACGGTTTTGCCGTTTATATCCTCGGGAAGTCCGGCATTTGGTTTGAAGGCTATCGGCACGGAAGAAACATTCAAAATCCGCTTAATTACATTTTTAAGCTTATTAGGACCTAATGAACAGTTTACACCTATTACATCAACCCCGAGCCCTTCGAGCATACTTACCATAACCTCGGGTGTAGCGCCGGTCATAAGCTTTTCGTTTTCGCTGTAAGCGTTATAAACAAAAACAGGTAGGTTTGAATTCTCTTTAACCGCTAAAACGGCGGCCTTTGTTTCAAGCGAATCATTCATAGTTTCAATTACAAACAAATCTATTTTAAGCTTATTTGCAATACGGACATTTTCAGCAAAAATCTCAACCGCATCTTCAAAATCAAGGTCGCCTAACGGTTTTAATAGTCTTCCCGTAGGACCTAAATCGAATGCTATAAATTTTTGTTGCTTGTTTTTTGAAAGCTTTAATGCCGTGTTTGCATTATCAACCGCAGATACAATCAACTCGTTTAATGTTTTATCATCATATTTAAGAGAATTTACCCCGAAGGTATTAGTGGTAATAATATTTGAACCTGCATCAAAATAAGATTTGTGAAGCTCGATAATATCCTGCTTGTGCGAAATATTCCAAAGCTCAGTCGGCTCGCCCGATTTAAGACCTTTTTCTTGAAGCATAGTGCCCGTTCCGCCGTCAAGATATGTGATATTATCCTTTATGTAATCAAGTACATTCATTGTTTAACACCTATAATTGCAGTAACGGATTTAGTAGGGGACATAAGTAAATTGCCGTTTAGGCTGACACCTATGTTTTTACTACACTGCAAAACCTTAAAAATATCCTTTTGAAATGAAAGCTCTAAATCGCCGTAGCCTGCGGAAAAGCGAGGGGTTATATTGCCGTATTCTTTTTTGATATCTTCACAAAAGGTATCGCAAAGACACTCAATACGCTCGGCGCCTATTGCCTGAAAAACAACCGATTTAAGAGGAGATATAAGGCTGTGTTTCTTAATCATTCTATCAATGCCGAAACCGATAGTAGAGGCAAAAATCACCGCACTTTTACAGTCTTTAAGACATTTAGCCAAGTCCTTGCTCTTTACACTCTTAAAAGGAAAAACAACCCTATCGTTTTCCACACAAACGGGAAATACCGAGTAGCAAACCCTATAAGAAAAATCCGAGCCCAACTCATCCAAACTGCTGTTTATTATTTCAAGTGTTTCGTTGTCCTCATTACCGTTAAGGTATCTTAATACCTCGTGCATATTAACGCATAAGGACGACATTTTTTCGTTATAATCCTTTGTAATTACTGTCATTTTCCGATAATAGAGGACAAATTGTTGCGTACTGTTTTAGCAACATCGGGATTATTCATAGAATAGATATGAACATTTGTGATATTATTTGCGAAAAGGTCGATAATTTGGTCGGTAGCATAAGCGATACCCGCTTGTTTCATAGCATTAGGGTCAGAGCCGAATTTATCGACAATGCTCTTAAACCGCTGGGGCATAAGTGAGCCGGAAAGCTTTATGGCACGCTCAACCTGAACGGCATTTGTAATAGGCATAATTCCCGCAACTACCGGAACGGTAATACCCGCTTCTCTGATTTTGTAAAGAAAGTTGTATAAAAGGTTGTTGTCAAAAAACATTTGGGTTGTCAAAAATTCGCAACCGCAGTCAACCTTTTCTTTTAGGTATTTAATATCGTCCTTTTGGTTTAGACTTTCGGGATGCACCTCGGGATAACAGGCACCGCCCACCGTGATTTCGGGCGCAATTCTTTTAATGTCTTTTATCAAATCGGTTGCGTGAAGATAGTCCCAACCGCTACGGTCGGCACCGATTTTATCAGCGGGAATATCTCCCCTTAGTGCCATAATATTTTTGATACCCGCCTCTTTTATGCTCTTTATCTTTTCTTGCACAAACGCTTTTGAAGAAGAAACGCAGGTAAGGTGAGCAATAGTCGGAACGGAGTATTTGTCCTTAATGTTTTTCGCAATATCAAGAGTATGTTGGCTTGTTCCTCCGCCGGCGCCGTATGTAACACTCATAAAAGAGGGCGAAAGCTTTGCGATTTCTTCGGTGGCCGTTTTAACCGACTCAAAACCCATATCGCTTTTAGGCGGAAAAACCTCAAATGACAGCGAAAGAGTATCGTTTTTCAGTAAATCAATTATTTTCATAAAGCACCTCAAAGCATATCAAGTATATCTTCTTTACTTATATATCCTACACGGTTATTAGTAATTTTTCCGTTTTTTATCACGAAGAGAGAGGGAATACTGTCAACATTAAAAACCGATGCAAGTTGGTTTTCTTCGTCAACATTAACCTTGCAAACTTTAATTTTGCCCTCGTTTTCGTCCGCAATTTCCTTAACAATAGGGGAAAGCATCATACAAGGACCGCACCAAGAAGCCCAAAAGTCAATTAAAACGGGAATAGGAGATTTAATAACCTCTTCTTCAAAATTTTCTTTTGTAACGGTAACCTCAGCCATAATAATCACTCACTTTTCTAATGATTTATAATAAAGCAAACAATGACAAAAGCCCTCAAAATTCGGGTCGTCAATTTGCGCTCTGAATTCCTTGCACATACATTTGGTATCCTCGTTTTGCTCACGCCTGCAAGGACAGTAGCCGCCGCTTTTTTAAAGGCCTTCCTTTACGACCTTTACAATTTCTTCATTCGGATTAAGGCTTATTTTCATATAATCACATCTTATTCCATACTACTTTATACAATTATTATTATATCAAATAAATATATTATTCGCAACTAAAAAAGGATGTAAAATGTATGTTATATTTTATTTTGTTGCTGTCTTTCGGATAATAAGCAGCCGTAAAAGAAAAAGCATAAACCTTATTGCCCTCAACCGATAGATTAAAACACGGAATTTTCGGCAGTTTTTCGGTTAAAGTCGAGTTCTTCGGCATAAATTTTCGGTTCTTGCTTTTTCGGTCTAATGTCTGTATAATAGGCAAAGAGGTGATTTTTATGGATTATAAATTTGAAGAAAATGTACTTACTTTATATTTAGAAGAACGAATAGATTCTCATAATGCCGACAATACCGAATTGAATGCGCAGGAGATACTAAACAAATACCCAAATTCAAATATAGTTATTGATTGCAAAAATCTGTTATACATAGCTTCCGCCGGACTTCGTGTTTTGCTTAAAATCGGAAAACAGGCGGAAAAAATGTCTATCGTTAATGTTTCCCGCGATGTTTACGATATTTTGAACATTACCGGCTTTACGGGAATGTTTGACACAAAGAAAACTATGCGTGAAATTTCGGTTGAAGGTTGTAAGATTGTAGGCGCCGGACTTAGCTCTACCGTTTACCGAATTGACCGAGATACCGTTGTTAAGGTGTTCAGCAAGAGAATTACCCTTGACAGAATTTATAACGAAACCGCAAGTGCGAAAAAATCCTTTGTTTCGGGTATTCCTACCGCTATTCCTTTTGATGTTGTAAAGGTAGGGGATTCGTACGGCACTTGCTTTGAGCTTTTAGATGCCGATACGCTTTCCCAAAACTTTATGGATTATCCCGAACAGTTTGACGAGCTTACCGACAAGTATGTTTCGTTGCTTAAACAGTTTCATTCTACACCTGCCGAGGTGGGTGTTTTCCCCGATATAAACAATAAATATCATACTTGGTCAAAAGGCCTTAAAAAGTTTATGAGCGATGACGAGCTTCAAATAATCGACAAAATGATTGATGCCGTTCCGAGACGCTCTACAATGATACATGTTGACTGTCATTCCCGTAATATAATGGTGCAAAACGGAAAGCTTATTTTCGTAGATATGGCGGATGTTTCGGTAGGACACCCGTTGTTTGACATAGGTGCGGAATATTTCCATTATTGCATTCTAAGAGAAACTACCTTCGGTGCAAAGCTTATTTTCGGTATTGAGCCTGAGGACGAACTGTTGCCGATAAAGGTTTGGGAAGCACTTGTCGAAAAGTATTTCTCGAATGTTCCTGAGGACAAAATGGATGATGTCAACAAAATGCTTAAATATTTCGGCTGTCTCAGATGTCTTATTATGGTTGCAAAGCATTCGCAAATGGAAAACGATAGCGCATTAGAGCTTATTAACCGCCAAAGAAAAGACCTCTTGCCTTATTATAAGGAGGCAATTTCGCTGTTTGAAAGAGCGGATGAATTTTTTATTTAATTGCCGTTTGATTTTCCTGCTTGTCAGCGATTCAACGAGAAAAGATAGTATTCTCCCAATTTGCCTACAAGTCTTGAAATTATGATGTTGTTATTTCTGAGATATTTGTTGAAATCAGAGGTTTTGGATAAAATGTTTTTTTGAAGATATTTTATCCGGGCGTTTTGACCCGCTTGTGCGTCTGAATTAAAATAAAGGTAAAGGCAGTTATCGTTTGCACCGATAAGATTTGATATTTTGCTTTCGTAGTTTGAAGGCTCGGTATCTAAGCTTGTGATACAAACCGCAAATGTGTTTGTAAATGAGTTTTCGGTTGAATTGCATTCGGGTGCATAGATATATGACGGGTCAATAGAATGGGTTTTTGATATTTCGGCGTTTGTCAGGTTAAAATAATCGTACGAAATATATTCGGAATCATCCCAAGTAGCATCAATTTGATACCACTGTCCGTCTATTTTTGCGGTATTCCACATATGATTTCCGCCGTTCGAGGTTCCTATTACCTGTGTTGAATTTATGCCCACACAATAACATAAATATTGAAACATTTTTGCATACCCCTCGCATACCGCCGACTTTTCGACAACAGCGCCGTATAAGTCAAATGCGTGGGGTAATGTTTTATCCGTATTTTCGATATTCTCCGCCTCATCATTTGCGTAAGCCACCGATTTAACGACATAATCGTGAATGATTTTTTCTTTGATTATATCCGATGCGTTGTCGGGGATTTGGCTTACAATAGAGTTCACCGAGGATTGCAGAGTATCTATTTTTCGGTTTATTACAGTTCGGTTTGCGGTTTTTGTATAATTTAAGTTTTCGTCAAATTCATCTGTTGCTTCGCCGTCTGTATAAAGCAAAACCATCGCACGGATATTCCGCCTTTTCAAGCCGTAGGCTACCATACAGTATCTTGAAACATAAAAATATTGGGGATAATCGGACAATACCTTTTGTAAAACCGAAAGAACCTGATTTTCGTTTAGGGATAAATTCGAGGTGTTTACAATGTTTTTAGAGGATGAAACGGCACTTAAAATACTTTGGTAAAGCTGTTTTTCGGCTCCGCTTAAACAGGTAAACTGATAATACTCGCTTGTCGGTACGGCTAAATGATTATTATACGACTTAATGCTTTCGCTGAAATTTGATGACGGCTCGGTTATTTCGTCATCGGTAGTTATTTCTTTTTCGATTTTAGTTTTAACATTTGTTTGTAATGTCGGCGATTCGTTTGAAGAATTGCCGTTATTTTTTGCCGTAGATTTATTTTCCGACTTGTCGTTGTTTACGGCATTGTTATATTTGTCGTTAATAATTTCGACTGTTTCTTCTATTATCGAAAAGTTGCTGTACATATCCTCCGTCATACCCTTGCAGGAGCATAAAACCGAGATAATAAGCACCAATACCAATAAAACCGATAACATTTTAATCTTCAAATTATCACCCTGCTTTTCAATAAACTGATTTTATTAAATATTAAAGATTATTTTTGAATGCGGTCGGGGGGATTACCCTCAAACATAGGAGGCTTTTTCATAGCCGTTGCGTCCGCTCTTTCCTTATCGTCCATAACATATCGCATAGCTTGGGTTGAGAACAATTCGTAATACTTTCCCCGTTTTTCCATAAGCTCCTTATGGTTTCCCTGCTCAACTATTACACCGTCTTCAAGCACCACGATTTTTGATGCCACAGTTGCGCTCGAAAGCCTATGAGAAACAAAGATAGTAGTTTTATCCTTGCGAAGAGTATCAAACTGATTAAAAATATCCTGTTCAGCCATCGGGTCAAGCGATGCGGTAGGCTCATCGAGGATAAGAAAATCAGAGTCGGAATAAAATGCACGGGCGATTGACAGCTTTTGCCATTGACCTATGGAAAGCTCGATTCCGTCCTCGTCGAAATATCTTGTAAGGGGAGTGTCATAACCCTTAACAAGCTTGTTTATAAACGGGTCGGCGCTCGATTTTACCGCCGATTCCCGTATTTCTTTTTCGTTCTTTTCTTTGTTTATTTGTCCGAAAGCGATATTATCGCTAACCGAAAAGGCATATTTGCCGAAATCTTGGAAAATGATACCGAACATCTCGTATAATTCCTTAACATCGTAACGGCGAATATCCTCTCCGTCAAGAAGAATAACCCCTTCGGTCGGGTCATAAAGTCGGGTTAAAAGCTTAATAAGCGTGGTTTTTCCTGCACCGTTTAAGCCTACAAGCACACAGGTTTCACCGGCGTTTAGGAAAAGATTAAGGTGCTTTATTATCATTCTTCCCGAGCCGCCCGGATATTTGAAGCTGACATCCTTAAATTCAACAGTATGACCGATATGGCGCTTGATATGAAGCGGATTTTCGGGACTTATAGGTACTATTGTAGGCTTTTCGTTCATAAATACTATCATATTGTCAATAAAAAGCGTTCCCTCGTAAATAGATGCGGTAGTGGAAATAAGGTTGTTTACTCCGCTTGAAATTGAACTTAAAGCGCCCGTATAGAGATTATAATCGCCGAGCTTCATACTGCCGTCATACACCTTTTTAGCGATAAAGAGAAAAATACCGCAATTAACAGAGCTTGACACAACCGAAATGCCGATATTCCACGAGCCTTCGGAAACGGCGAGTTTTTTTATTCCGATAAAATATCGGTTAAAGGTGGTTTTGAAAGCATTTACAAAGGTTTCGGAAAGCGAAAATATTTTTACTTCCTTTGCCAAATCCTTATCGACAAGCACATCGCTGTAATAGTTCATTTCACGGCGGTCCCGACTTCTAAACCGCATATAAAGGAAATTCTTTTTGCGGTAGATGTAGTTTACAACGGCAACAGGCGCCGCAAGAACTACCATAATAACGGGTGCCAACGGACTTACATTTGCAAGAATTATTATAAAACTTGCAACCGAAATAATTGAAGAAATTATGGAAAAAAGGGAGTTTAAGGTGTTTACTGGGCGCATACCCGCCTCTCTGTGCGCGTTCTCCATTTTTTCGTAAAATTCCGGCATATCGAAATTTTTAAGGTCAATATCCTTTGCCTTTGAGATAATTTTTATTTTTATCGCATTAGTTACAAGCTCATTTGCAACCCGCATAATCATAGTATGTATATTGCCGGTAAGGGAAACGAAAAACTGAAACGCAAACTGCAAAATCAAGATATAAATTATTTTATAAAAGGAGTCAACAGTGCCCTTTATTACCTCGGCTAATATATTAAGCACCTGTGCGGAAATAAGTGCGGTAATAACAGGAAATACACCGTTTAGGAGTGAATTTAACATCATAACAATTAAAATCCACGGTTTTGCTTCCCAAACAAGCCTGAATATATAAAAAAGCCGTGAGAAAAATTTAGATACTACCCTCCATAAATACATCGGCACTTCGGATAATTTTTCGGGCTTCGGTTCTTTTAGCTTTTCGGTGGCGTTAAACATACCCATAGGCGGAGGTCCCCACATAGCGTCATCTCCTAATAAATACTGTATTTCTAAATTTACCATAAATTTATTATTTACTCAATAGCCGAATTGTAAATTTATTGTAAACCTTTAAGCCTTATGGAATAATTCGGGAATATTGTTAAAACTCTCTTTACAATTTTTGCCGAAAAGTGTATAATTTAATATGTAATATTTTACAATTTGTAAAATTATGAAAGCTTAAAATTATCCGAAAGGAAATGGTTTGAATGAAAAGAAAATTGTTAATGAAGGTTTTGGCGGTTGCACTCGGCGTTACCGTTTCGATGACTACTGCCGTACACGCACTTGCCGACGGTGCTTCAACCGAATACATAAGCGATATGGTTGTTTCTACCGGCTCTACTCTTGCGGCGGCAAAAAAGAAGCTGCCGACGGGATACACCTGTATCAGCGATAATGTTAATAAGAATAACAGCGGTGTGGTTGTTATCGGCGTTAAAAAAACAAAGGATGTAAGTAAAGCTATTACCGATATTGCGGTTATGAATATGAACGGCGGTTACAGCTTTCAGGAATATGAAAATGTTCTTAAAGAGTACAAAGATAGTGCCGATACAATGGTAGATACTCTTTATTGTGCCGTTACCGAGTTTAGAGAAAACTATAAAAATAATAAAAAACCCGCCCTCTTGGCTTATGAAATGCTTAATAGATTTACCGATGAGGATTTCGGGGATACAAATAACAAGCTCGGCGATATATTCGTAAACGAAAGCACAACAAAGGAACAGCTTTCGGTTATCTTTATGCAGGCTTCGACACTTGCCGTAAGTGCTATTGAAAGCTGTCTCGGTATCGGATGTTCTTCTAATTGGTTGGATTCGTTTATAAATGCACCTGCAAACGAAAGCTACGGCTTGGATATTGATGAAAAAGCCCAAACTATCTTCGGAACTATGCAGGCGTTCCAAAAAGAAATGCAAAGCTATGCCGATATACTAAACGCAAGTAATTTGGGTGCAGATGCTACAAAGGAAGAGTGGGAGGCTTATTATAATTCTCTCACCGAAGAAAAGCAGAGTATTGTTACTAACTATGCGAGTACATACGACTGTTTAAGAGCTACAACATATAAAAACGGAACATTACTTGATTTCTTTATGCAGGACTTAAAGAGCTTGGAAAACAAGAGTCTTTATCCTATGGCAAAGGCTATGACCGATGGACAAATTGCGACATTACCTTATGCAAGCTTATGTAATACCATTCAGTTTGCATTGGCTAATGACGAGGTTTTTGATGAATTGATTAAACAGTCAAAGGAAACAACCCTCGAATCCGCCTCGGTTTTTGACGGTGTTGACCGTTCTATATTTAATTCGGACGGTATCGCACTTACAAATGAGGCTATGCGTAATGCTACCTCATCAAGCGATACATCTTGGTATAAGGGTAACCTAAGCAAAAAGACCGAAACTATTTTCTACTCGATTATCGGTACCGCCGCTACTATCGGTGCGGTAAGTGCTGTGCTTTTTGCCGTTTCTTCGGCTAAGGTAGGTGCTATCGTAACTATGGCATACCAATCCGCTTTTGCTAATATGGGATTTGTTTCAACCGGAATTGTTGTTGAATCATGGACCGGTGTTTGGGGAAGTGAAGCCGTTTCAATAGGTGAAGATATTTTAACTATAAATCCGATGGAGATAGCTGCCGCAAGGTCGGAGGCTATTGCCGAGGGTGCAAGTACAATTTGGGCAAAAATTGCGGGTGTTTCGAAAATTGTTTCGGCTGTTGCAATAGCTGTTGTTATTATTACGGTTATCATTTTCCTTTATAAAGAATATAAGGCATATAACGATAACAAGCCCGAATATACCGTAATTCCGAGAATTATGGTTGACCAAACATATCTTTCGGACGGAACGAGGAAATATAACTACTATTATGCGGTTAAGGATACAACAGGCGAGTATGCCGACCTTAATAACTGGAAGGCTTACGAATGGGATGCACTTTATTATACAAAGGATGCCTCCGCAGGAAGCCCGATTTTAGCCTCTGCCGTTACACAATCCACCAATGTTGCAGGTGATTCTTCGTATAATCTTGCTTTGCACGGATTCGGCGAAAAAGCGGCTTACAACCTTAACAAAAACTGCACAAACAAAACGGGCGTATATCTTTTCTTCAAAACTACAAACAGTACGCTTTCGGGAACTGCCGTTTCTTACGGATACTATGCCGTAACCGCAGTTGCGGGAATTCTTGTAGGCGCATTGGGAATGTTCGGATTAGATAAAGTTTTATACAAAAGGAAAAAAAGAGAAGAACAAACCGAGGCATAGGTATGAAAATAAAACGGGTGTATAGAAAAATACTTTCTGCCTTTGTTTCGCTTGTTTTGGTTGTCTCTGTTTTGGCGCAGGTGCCCGTAAAAGCCGTTGCCGAGAGTATTCCTCATTATCTTAAAGAGGTTCGTATGGCAACCGCCGCTACGAAAGAGGAGGCGGTTGCGACTTTGGAAAGCGAGGGCTTTCAGGTTGTTGACCGCAACCTTCGGGAAGGTGTCAGCGGAAATGTATGCTATTTAGGCTACAAAACAACTACCGACAAGTCAAAGGCCATTACAGATATTCGTCTTATGAATGCAAAGGGCGGAATTAACGAAAAGAAGTACCGCGACCTTGTAAGCGAATGGAAAACCGGCATCTCGACCTCTGCCGAATACTTAAAGGACGCTTGTCTTGAAACTGACGAAAACTACAAAAAGGGCAGTCCGCTGGCTATTACTGCCGTAAGTATTCTTGATTTGTTCGAGGTTGACGGCACCAAGCTTTCTACCTATCTTTTCGATTCGAACAGAAAAGATACCGATTATCAGGATATACTTCTTATTTGCTCGGATAATGTTGTAGCAACTATTTACAGTGCCCTTAATTTAGGTACTGCCGATTACAATACCGATTCCTTTGCAACTCGCTTGGCAAAGGTAAACTTTAACGATTTTGACTACTCGAAGTTAGCCAAGGCAAGCGGTAACGAAACCTATGCCGATTATTGGGCAAAATCCGTTCGTGTTATTGAGCGATTGCAGGAATTCGGTATGGATTATGACGAGGCGCTTGATTTCTTTGCGGAATACGAGGAGGACGAGAGTCCCGAAGTTGAAGCCGAAGATATTGACGAGCCTACCGAGCAGGAAACTAAGGAATTTTGGAAGAATTTTGTCAACGAAAAGTATAAGAACAGCGAAATCGAAGAAGAACAGGATATGTATAAGTATGCTAACATTATCGGTCTTTACGAAAAGCTTTCCAAATACTCTTTGCCTAACTCAAAATACGAAAATCTTGCCGAATATATTTATACCTGCGGTGATCCGTTTGATGAAGACGGAGAAGAAACCGACAACATAACCTACCGAATTTATCCTCTTGTTTCGGCCCTTACAAAAGGTCAGATTTTTACCCTTCAATACGGCGGTGTTTCGGCACTTGTTTCGGCTTTGGATGCAAATACCGAGGAAAATAAGGAAACTGCTTTATCCGCCGTTGATGAGCTTAAAGCCAAGATAAAAGAATTAGGGCTTGAACGAATTTCGGTTTTCTATAATGTAAACCGAAATATTTACGACCAAACCATTGCCTTTACAAACGAGGCTGAAAGAGTAGGAACCGCAAGTTCTTCGTTTGATAAGCTTGTTAAAAAAACCGAAGACGATAACCTCACAAAAGCACTTACCAATATTATTTTGATAGGCGGTATGGTTGCAGGGTCTTTCCTTGTTGTTGCGGTGCTGACTCTCGGTATAACCGCCGCAATAGCCGGAACTACTATGGCGACATTGGTTAATGTCGGTGTGATAGCCTTAATCTCCGGCTCTATCGGTGTTGCGTCGGGCGGTATGACGATGTCAATAGGAGCGGTAGTCGCGGGTGTTGTGGGTACGGTTGCGATAGTGATTGCACTTGTGATACTTGCCATAATCGTAATATGCGTGATTATTGCGATATTTAAGGCGATATTTGATGATGACGAGGAAGAAGATGTGCTACCTAACAAGCCGAATGTTATTTTCGATGTTGTGGGAAGTCAGTTCACCGAGTACAGTGCCGTAACGGATAAAAAAGGTAATCCTATTGATATTACCTGCGGAAACGGTAAGGAATGGGATGTAATGTATGTTTCATATTCCGATGAGGCGGGAAAGCCGATTGTTACGGATGATAATGCCTTTATTTTCCAAACCGACACCGATACTCCACCCGAAAACTATACCCCCGTTTCAAGATTCGGTTATATAGATACCGCAAATCTTAATAGCTTTGAGGGTAATTCAAAAGCTCCGCTTTATATGTTCTATCAGGGAACTCCCCGTGACGGCGACAGCGGACAAAAATATCTTGCCGATATTATGCTGTCGGCTGAAAAAACCGCCGAAGCCGCAAGACTCGGTATTATAAAAATGGGCTTTACCCCCGTTGAGCAAAACTTGACGCCCAACACGGAAAAGGTAAGCTATATCGGTTATAAAACAACGAGTAATGCAAATGATGCCATTACCGATATTCGTGTTGCCAACTATTATTCCGCAAAAAGCTTTTTGTACGGTAATAAGTCGGACGGCTCGGCTGTCGAATACGCATTAGTGGGCGAATTAGTTACCAAAACAAGCATTTATTATACAAGGCAAAAATCAAACGGCTCGGCTATAATTGCGGACTTTAAGTTTTCAAAAACAAAACTATCTGCCGATTCGGGTTATGAGCCTGTTATTATGTTCTCAGGCGGAGAATGTTATAACTTTTATATCGGCTGTAACGAGAATAACGGTATAAGACTTATGAAGGACGGCGTTTGGAATAATACATTTTATATGTATTTTAAGCCGAGCATTACCTTTACCTCAAAGGACCCCGAGTATATTTCGGGATTTGCGTTCAGCTCGGGTTATTATGATAACCTTTCCTTTGCGGCGCAAAACGGATTTAAGGCAGTACCTAATATAAGCGGGCATAATTTGTCGGACGGCGCAACACAATGTCCTACATATATGCTTTATTCTACAACCCATAACCCCTACCGTGCCATAACCGAAATTTCCTCCTACACCGCTTCAAGCTCGGCGGAGGGACTGTTTGAAAATATGTCGTTAGCGGGTGTGGGCTATGCCGCTTGTGAAACATTTGCCTGTGTTTGCGACGAGGGATTTTTCTCGGACGATTATTATAGGTTGCTCCGTCCCTCTAACGCATTTATTACCCGTCAATCCTACGAGGGCGCCGACTTTGAAGATTTGGCTACCTCTATTAAGGCTATTAACAACTTCGGCATTTACGAAAATACGCCTATTATGGGACTTTATGTTGCAGGTCCCGATTCAAGTAAGACACCTCTTACTATGGATGACATTAACTTCTGCACCGATAAGGATACAGCGGGAAGAACCGCATTTGTAAATGAAAAGGGCGAAACCGTATTCTGTAAGCCGGTTCACGATATTACGGATTGCTATGCAAACTGTGCTACCAACCTGACTTTCGAGTGGGACTACGAAATAAGAACAAGCCATGATGATGTTGATACATTGTTATATCAACCGATAGTATTCAAAAATTATTTGCGAATTTTCTACCGCGGCAGTGTTGCAAAGCGCGGAAAATATGTAAGCGGTATAACGGTTGCAACTATTGAGCCTACTGAGGATAACGAAGAAAAATATTCCTATGACCAAGCTATGGTAAAGCTTCTCTCAAAGGGCGAGGGCGAAATTATAAAGGTAAATCTTACCCGTAGCTACGGTGCACAACCGAGGGTGGCACAGCAATATACTATCGGCGGCGAAACCTTTGATTTGTACCGCTATAATTATTACGAGGGTGCCTCGACATATATTATGGTTCAGTACACCGACTATCTTATGGAAAGTCTTCGTACCGCTACAACAAAATGGTACGGAAATTCTACCGAAACTATCGCAACAAAGCTTGACCATCAAGGCACAAGGTTTGATTATACGGGCGACAAGGTTAAGGGAATTTCGGGAAATTATGCTATTTATACCAGCAAAAACGGACAGTTAGGCTCTCCTGTTACCGATATTGTTTTGGATACGGATTATTTGAAACCCGACTGTACTACCGTTTCTTGTTCCGATAATGTTTGCCGTACGGGCGAGGATTATGTAATAAAGCTTAAACAGTTGACCGATTCTACGGCACAAAGCTATATTAAGAATTTAGTTTATGCCTCTTGCGGCAGCCGACAAGACTGTATAAGCGAATTATACAGTAAAGGCTGTACCGCATTTATCGACCAAAATAAAAATGCAAATTTGGGCGGAAACTGTATATACTTCGGTTATTCTACAACTGTTGACGAAAGCGATTCCGACATATTAACGGGTATTGAAATTCAATGTAAATCCTCTAAAAGCCACGATTCTCAATACACAACAAGCGACGGACTTGTTTACGACTGTATATCGGGCGACCTTAACAAAGGCGTCGGCGGAGATTATACATATTTGTATGTAACCAAAACCAAGAAGGCAGACCCGATTACACAACTTTCAACCTCTACGGTTATGTCGAGTTCACTTTCAAAGTATAAAGAATATAAAACTCGGGATTGGGTTACGACAAACAATGCGTCATCAGGTACGAACGGCACCTTTAAGCTTTGTTTCAGAAGAAAAAGTACGGGTTGGAGTATTAACCAATACGGTCTTCTTTCTATTACATTAGAGGGCGATATGAAGAACTACAAAAAGGAAATGCTTTTGTTCTACACAAAGCCCGGCGCTATGGGTGCTATGAAATGTACGGTTTCTTATCTACCCGATTGGTGCGATTACGGCGATGCGATTACCGATGTTGCGGTTTATTCAAAGTGTACGCTTATTGACGATGTTGCTTTTTGCGAGTGTCCGAATATTGAAACGGTTACGGTGCATAACCGAGACTGCGTTATTCAAGACGGTGCGATTCCCGACGGTGTTACGGTAAGAGGCTATGACGGCTCTACGGCAGACACTTATGCACAAGAGCACGGATTAAAATTTATTTATTTCCGTGCCATTAACGGCCGTGTCGGCACCGTTATAGGAAGCTCTAATGCGGTTGCGGTAATTGTTATTACTGCGATACTTGTCCTTTGCGGCGGAACTGCACTTGTTGTCGCAAGGAAACGAAAGAAAGCTAAAAAGAATGAGGATAAGGTCGATGAAAAGTAAAACAAAAAAAATAATCGGTATTTCGGTTTTGTTAGTTGTTTTCGCGACTGTTCTTCTTGTCGTTATTGTTGCGAAGCTTAAAAAAAGCGAAAAAACGGAGGACTTTGAAATTTGGAAAGAAAAGCCCTTCGTTTATTCGTCAAGCAAGGAAGAAACTACTTACAAATCGTATAAAGAAGCCTTTGCAAAAACAATTCAAACTAAAATCTATGAGCTAAGCGGTAAACAAAACGCAAAAATTAACTCCGCTTTTGTGGATGAAAAGCAAAATCCTACTGCCGTAATTTCTTATACAAACGAAAGCGGTAAGCTTTGCTTGATTATTCTTAAATATATAAACGGCGAGTATTATGCTCTTGAACGAGAGCCTGATTTTGATAGCATTTCGGCTGATAATGACCTCTACATTTATGAGGACAGCGACCTGATTTCAGAACGAAGCGGTATAAATGCCGATGTCGGAAAACAGGTTATTTTTGATTTGTACCAAAACGATTATTGTGCCGTAAAGAATAACAATTACGAAAAATGCACGAAGGAAAAGATGGACAAAACGGTTAAAGAGTATAAAAGTAACGCAAAATCCTATGTTTTGTTTTCAAAAAAAGCCGTTAGTGAAAATGTTATTGATTATTTGAATAAAGCATTAGACTATTCGTTTGAAAAAGAATAATCTTATGTTTTAGGGGTGTAAACTATGAAATATACAATAATTTGTTCAATGATAATAACCTTTTCGGCGTTTTTTGCTCTTATTTTCGGATTGGTTAATATGAGGAAAAAGGATAAAGGTTTTTTCTATTCGTTTGTTGTTTTCGGATTTTTCGGCTTTGCGATAGGCTATTTGTATATGCTTTTGCTTGAAATAACGGGTGCGGACGGTATGGTTTTTTCGCTCGGAAGTATCGGTGTTGTAAGCGGTTTTTTAAGCATATCCTTTTCTTGCAGTACAATAAAAAAGGTAGATTCCTGCGAAGTGCAAAACATTAAAAAATACAAGCAAAAATCTGTTTGCGTTCCGATTTTTTTCGCAATTTGCTGGGGCATAATGCTGTTTTCCAAAATAGGCTTTGAAAAAATGATTATCCCTACTCTTCTTATGTTTTCGGCTATGCCGTGTGCATATTTTTGCTTTTTGAATATTATTACACCCTATCCGAAAAAGAGCTTTGTAAAATGCTTTAAGCCGTTTTTTGTGTTGGTTTTTATAAGTAATCTGACAACTATGCTTACCGAAATGATATGGATTTTAACCAATAAAACACTGATAAACTGCGCTTGGCATTTATCGCTGACGGTCAGTACGGTTTGCTATATTTTAATGCCGGTCTTTTTAGAGGAGGGAAACAAAAAATGGAATCGAATGTAATTTATAACATATTTTTGTTTATTGTTATCCCATTGCTTCTCACCCTCGGCTTTGCCGACAGAAAGAGCAAAAAGATTTTCGGCTTTTTGATTATCGGTATTACCGTATGCCTTTTGGCGTCGGAACTTAATAATATTATTATGAACTCTATCAATAAAGAGTTTTTGTATTATTCTACTACCGTTTCTCCTATTGTGGAGGAGTTGCTAAAAGCGATACCGCTTATTTTTTCGATTTTCTTTATAATGGATGAGCCGACTACAAAAGAGTGTATGTCGATAGGTCTTGCTATCGGTGTCGGCTTTGCTATTTTTGAGAACATCGTAATATATTTTCAAAACGGTACCGAACAGGCTTTGCTTTGGTCATTTGCAAGGGGTATCGGAGCCGGATTTATGCACGGACTTTGCGGAGGTGCATTAGGCTTCGGAATATGCTTTGTAAAGAATATTAAAAAAGGATATTTTTTCGGGCTTATAGGTATTATATCGGCTATAATAATTTACCACGGACTATATAATTTGCTTGTTCAATCGGTTATGCTTAAATATGTCGGTATTCTTTTGCCTATTACTACGGTGGCGTTTCTTATTCCGATAAACCACGCTTATCATAATGGACTGTTAAATATTCACGGTAAGGCATAACAATAAAAAACAAAAAGAGCGGTTTTATTA
>DCHX01000032.1 GCA_002315685.1 Ruminococcaceae bacterium UBA1741 | reverse complement strand
AAAAAAAGCACCGACAAAGTCGGTGCTTAAATTATATCTTATTTAACCTTTAAGAGCAAAAACATTAGCAACGATTGCAAGTACAAAGAAGAGCAAAGCAATCCATTTTGTAAGACGAGCTAATGTAGCATCAAGCGTACGAGCCTTGTTTTTAGAAAGGAATGTATCAGCACCACCGGAAATTGCTCCGCTGATACCGGCACGATGTCCCTGCTGTAAAACAACTACACCAATGATAAATAAAGAAACAACGATTACCGCTATTCCTAAAATAATCTGCCACGCATTCATTATTATAACCTCCAAAAAATCTTGGCAAAACCGATATGCCGTCTAAGTAAATAATATGATAACATATTTTTTTCGGTTTTGCAAGGTTTTTTTCTTTTTTTCATTTATTTTTCAGCACAACTGCAACCGCCGAACAACTTGTCTATATCAAGTGTTCGGTTTTTTCGGTCTTTAATAAAGCAAAGTCTGGCAAAAACCGTTTCATCCATTTCTTCGCTGTATCTTGCATCCATAACAAAATGCTCCGCCGAAATATGAAGTGCACTTCTTAAAATCCCGTCCGCAAGCATAAGGTCATCTTGCGGATAAAGCTTTAATACGGTCATAGATTTATCGTCCAAATAGTAAAGACAATATCCTAAAACTTCACTGCCGAGCGTAGCAAAAACTCCGCCCGATTTTTCGTTATAGGATAGACCGTTTTCGCCGAAAATTTCTTTTATCTTATCTTTATTTTTTTCAGGTAATACGCTAATCATTTATTCTGCCTTTCCGCCCGTTATACCGTTTAGCCTTTGCATTTCCCTTTCGTTAAGGTTTCGCCAAGAGCCTTGCGGCAACATACCGAGCTTTATTCCCGCAATTTCGGTGCGCTTTAAGCGGATAACATCAAGCCTTACCGCTTCGCACATTCTTCTGATTTGCCTATTTCTGCCCTCGCTTATTATAAAACACAGAACAGTTCTGTCAGACTTTCTTTCAAGCACGAAAACATCGCATGGCAAAACATTTTTATTGTCAAGCGAGATGCTTCCGTTTGAAAGCTTTTCAATTTGCTCATCAGTAACATTACCGTTTACGGTTACACGGTAGGTTTTATTAACATGGCTTGACGGGTGGGTAAGCTTATTGGAAATCTCACCGTCATTTGTCATAAGCAAAAGTCCTTCGGAGTTGCGGTCAAGTCGTCCTACCGGAAAAACCTTTACACCTACATCCTTTACCAAATCGCTAACGCACTTGCGGTCTTTTTCATCACTCATAGTAGTAACAAAGCCTCTCGGCTTATGTAGCATAATATAAACCTTTTCGGTAACGGGAATTACCCTCTTTCCCCGAACGGTAACCTTATCTCTTTTAGGGTCAACCTTATCGCCTAAATTAGCTAATCTGCCGTTTACCTTTACTTTCCCGTCAAGTATAAGTTCCTCCGACTTTCTTCGTGAGGCAATACCGCACTCCGACAAAAATTTTTGAAGTCTTTCTTTATTATCTTTCATTTATACTCCTAATTATTAAATGTGTTATTTCTAAAAACAACCTGAATTTTGAAACATTAGTTTTAGGTATTTTTGTATCGGCTGTTATTATTTCATCATATTTTATTTCATTACCGCAATAATAAACCGCTCTGCCTATTGTTTCACCTACCTTGACAGGTGCATACAAAAATCCGCTCACATACACACTTGCCGAAAGAATAGAGCTGTCGGCGGTACAAACGCATTTGGTTATAGGCTTTATGGCAATTTCGTTTTTCTTTCCGCCAACTACCGAAACATAAGCACTGTCATCAGTACAAACAGTTACATTATTAACACTTGCAAGACCTATATCAAGCAGTGTCCTATGGTCCTTCCAATCATCGCGGTCGTTAAGGGTTACGGCTATTATGAACTTACCGTCTTTTTTAGAAGCCGACACCAAGCATCTTCCCGATTTTTTCGTATAACCGGTTTTAACGCCCACAACATCATCATAGGTATTAAGAAGCTTATTATGATTTGAAAGTGTACGGTTATATGGCGGATTTCCGAAACAAACTGTCTTTTTTTCAGCCGAAACCGCCTTTTCAAATTCCTCAAAAGAAAAAGCATATTTTGTTATCAAAGCCAATTCGTATGCCGTAGTGTAATGGCCGTCTGAATCAAGTCCCGAAGGCGTTTCGAAATGGGTATCTTTAAGTCCCAATTCCTTCGCTTTGCCGTTCATCATATCGCAAAACTTATCTAAACTGCCCGCAACCGAAATTGCAATAGCGTTAGCCGAATCGTTGCCCGATTGAAGCAACAGTCCGTAAAGCAAATCGTTAAGAGTAACCCTATCGCCTTCAAGAAGTCCCATTGCCGTACCCTCAACAGTTACCATTTCCTTAGTTGCGGTAATTTCTCTTTCGAGATTTCCGTATTCAAGAAGCAATATTGCGGTCATAATCTTTGTTGTACTTGCCATTGAAAGCCGCTCGTTTGCATTAAGCGAATAAAGAACTTCGCCTGTATCACCACTGATAACAACCGCAGATTTTGCGGAAATTGCAATGCCGTCAACCGACAAAGCGGTCATAAAAACCGCAACGCACAAAACAAAACAAAATACCTTTTTCATAAAATTCCCCCTTCAAAAATTTATGTCGGAGGAAAATAAGTTATTCAAATTATTCGGATTTTTTGTCCTTTTGGAAAAGCCCTTTAACCTTATCAATAAGCTCGGGTGCCATATTTACAGCCTTATCAATAGTGCCGAGTTCGTTGTAAATCGGCAACATTTTAACATTTCCGTTATTTATAGCGATAAAAGCAACAGGGTTGATAGATACACCTGCACCTCCGCCGCCGCCGAAAAGCTGATTACCCGATTTTGACGGAAAATCGCTTCCGCCGGTTGCAAGTCCAAACGAAACCTTAGACACGGGAATAAGTGTAATGTTATCCACCGTGAGAGGTGTTCCGATAATCGTATCGGCATCAACCATTGTACGAAGATTATTAAGTGTAGTATCCATTATTCCGGTTATGTTATTTTCACTCATCACTTTCACCTTTTTCTAATTTTTTGAATTCCCCATAAAGACCGACAGAAGCAATAACCGCATATATCAGTCTTGTCTTTATTTTTAACTTTAATTTGAATAAATATGATGTTTTATTAAAATCCGTGCTGATGTTTACATTTTTAATCTTAAAGCTTGTATTTTGAGCAAATAAGGATAAAAGAGGAAAAACCGCCGTACAAACAACGCCGTACTCTATCGCAGTTTTTGCGGCATCATCAGTAGCCACCGCTATATCCAAATCAAAAAGCTTAAACTTTATCCTTTTCAGTACAAATTTAAGCTTGGAGAAAACCGATTTTAATATTTTAGAGTAATACTCAATAGTTCCCTTTATTCCGCGCTTTTCTTTTTGCACTTTAAGTTGCTCGGATATAAGCTCCTTGACTTTATTTTGTTTTTGCTTTTTTGAAGTTTTGCTCTCTTGCTCTTGTTTTGGACTTTTTTCGGTCTTTTCTTCCTTTTGCCTTGTGTCAACAATCTTTATTCCGCCGTAATTAAGTGTAAAGACAAAGTCATCTTCCGTGCTTAAAAACACCGTTATCGGCAACAAAAGGATTAAAGCGACTAATAAAAACAGCCCTAAAACAATATATAAGGCAATCACTCTTGTTCTTCACCCATTTCATCGGTTTCGACATTCTCGATAGTAAGTTGCTCACCGACATCGTTTATTTGAGGCTCATCGTTAGGAAGCTTCGGAAGCTCGGATAGGTCGCTTATTGAAAAACAGCGAAGAAAATTCTTGGTGGTTCCGTACAAAAGCGGTCTGCCGGGCAGTTCGAGGCGCCCTCTTTCTTCTAACAAGCCTTTTTCGATAAGGGTAGTAACAACACCCGAGCAATCAACACCACGCACCTGTTCGATAAAGGATTTTGTTACAGGTTGATTATATGCCACAACCGCTAAAACTTCAAGTGCCGCAGGAGAAAGCGGAGCCTTTCGCTTAATATCAAATGCTTTCTTTATATATTCGGCATATTTTTCGTCCGACGCCAACTGATATGTGTTTGAAAGCTTTAAGAGTATTATTCCGCATTTTTGCTCATCAAGTCTTTTGGAAAGACCGTCCGCAATTTCTTCTATTTTTTCGTTGCTTTCTTCAAAGATTTGAGAAAGCCTGTCTATGCTCATAGGCTCACCCGACGAAAAAAGCACAGCCTCAAAAGCGGATATTTTTTGTTCTTTGTTCATCTTTTATGCCCCTTAACAAGTTTAATTTCCATATCGTCCGAATCGCCGTCTAACTCAATTCTGTTTGATTTGCATAGTTCTAAAACCGCAAGAAACGTTGCAACTAATTCGGAACGGCTTTGTGCGGTAGAATAAAGAGTGCTGAGTTTACTTTTTCCGCCTTTAACAAGATTTCTCATAACAAATACGATTTTAGAAGAAACCGCCACAATTTTCCGCGCAACAATCTTGGTAAAAGGTGCGGTGCTCGGCGGTAGCTTTCTTTTTCCCCTACCCACAGCCGAAACATACGCATCAAGCAGTATATCCGGCTCAGATACAATTTCATAGGTTTTGTCGAAATCATATTCGGTAGGAATTCTCACAAATCGGTCGAATCCGCCCGTCATAAGCGATAATCTCTCGGCTATCTTTCGGCAAATACTGTACTCAATAAGCTCACCCGTAAGCTCCTCCTTTAACTGTTCGGCTTCCTCGTGTTTAGGAAGCAGGCTTACGGTTTTAATATAAAGAAGTCTTGATGCCATTGTAATAAAATCGCTTGAAATTTCAAGCTTGTCTTGCTTAAACATCTCAATTTGTTCAAGATATTGGTCAATAAGCACCGAAAGATTTATATCGAAAATATTAAGTTTGTTTTTTGCGATTAGTTGAAGCAAAAGGTCAAGCGGACCTTCAAACGCATCAATCTTATAGGAAATTTGGTTTTCCATATTAACTCCCAATATCAAAAAATATTAAACGGCAAAGCGGTAATGTAATTTATACCAGACATAATGAGGTTTCTTGAATAATAAAGCGGTGTATCAAGAACACCCAAATAAATGAGAACAAAAACCGCCCAAATGAGATAGCGCTCGTATCTTAAAAGCTTGTAATAAATCCTGTCGGGAAGTATTACCGCAATAATCTTCGAGCCGTCAAGCGGAGGAATGGGAATAAAATTAAACACCGCAAGACCGACATTTATCTGCGCTATCCAATAAAGAATAAGCTCAATAAAATTCACTATACTAAACAAAGTATCCCCGACAATATTTGCGAAAACATAAAAAATCAGTTTATTTAGAAAAACAGCGATAGTAGCAACAATTATATTTGAAACAGGTCCCGCAAGTGCGGTAAGAGCCATACCCGCCTTTTCGTTTTTGAAATTTCGCATATTTACTTGAACAGGTCTTGCCCAACCGAATCCGAAAACCAAAATAGAAAGTGCACCTAAATAGTCAATATGAGCAAAAGGATTAAGGGTAAGCCTACCTTGATATTTAGGTGTCGGGTCCCCGAGCTTAGTCGCAATAAACCCGTGAGAAAACTCGTGTATAGGCATTGTAATAAAAATAACTATTAGGGAGGAAATTACATAAAGTATAACATCGGTAAGGGAAATTCCGCCCCTCAGTGCATTAAAAAGCATAAAACCAACCTCAAATTATAAAATAATAAGCTCTTTTGAACTCTTTGTAATATTTTCAAACGAAGTATCATTTACGATAATCATATCTTCAATTCTGACACCGAATTTGTTTTCTAAATATATTCCCGGCTCAACGGTTATCACATTTCCGCTTTTAAGGATTGTATTATCACGGGTATTAAATGAGGGCGATTCGTGGATTTCAATACCTACACTGTGCCCAAGCCCGTGCCCAAAGCAACCCTTATATCCCGCATTATCAATAAGCGACCTTGAAGCAAAATCAATATCCTTACAAACGGCACCGGGTTTAATATGAGAAAAGGCGGCCTCTTGCGCTTTCAAAACAGTTTCGTAAACCGATTTTTGCTCGTCCGTTACAAAACCTACCGCAACGGTTCTTGTCATATCACTTTTATAGCCGTTTACATTGGCGCCGAAGTCCATTGTAACAAAATCGCCCTTTTCAATTTTCTTATCGGTAGGAACACCGTGAGGAAGCGAAGTGTTTTTGCCCGAAATCGCAATAAAATCAAAAGCCACACCGTCAGAGCCCGATTTTCTTAAATAAAACTCCATTTCAAGAGCAATTTCTTTTTCCGTTCTGCCGACATCTATTCTTTCCAAAATATAAGAAAAGGTTTTGTCGGTAATTTCTTGGGCTTTTTTAATACTTAATATTTCGTAAGGCGACTTTACACCCCTTACATTTTCTAACGCTTTACCGATTTTGTTGTCGTTTGAAACAAACACACCGGCAATGTTTTTCGAAAATGCCGATTGCTCACTAACGCTTATTCTGTCGCATTCGGTATAAAGAGTTTTTATATTATTTTCATCGCAAAGCGCGTTTATTTGCTTAAATGTGTCGGTAAGAAGAATAACATTAAAATTCTTTACAACCGATTTTGCTTTTTCAAAATAACGAAAGTCTATAAGAAGATAGGATTTTTTCTTTGTAATAAACAAAATACCGGCACTTGAAGAAAAGCCCGTTAAGTAAAATCTATTTACATCACTTTTAATTATTGCGGCTTCACACGGCTCTAAAACGCCTTTAATATTTTCTACCCTACTGTCCATAAGTTTTCCTTTTTTTCATAAAAACAAAAATATACTAATATAGTATATACTATTTATCAGGTTTTTTCAAGAATAATACTACTTGAAAATACAAAATTTTGTAGGTTTACAATAGATGTGTT
>DCHX01000042.1 GCA_002315685.1 Ruminococcaceae bacterium UBA1741 | reverse complement strand
TATGCTCTTTCATAAGCTTTGTAAAGGTAGCGGTGTCGCTAACTGTTTCAGGGCGGGTAAGCTCAATGCTTATTTGTTCAAATCGGCTCTCAACCGCCGAGAGTTTGTCTATCATAATTCTTCTCCGTCACGATAAATTTTCTTAATGCCTTTTTCGGCCTTAACCCGTGGCAACATAATCTCTCTGCCGCACTTGTCGCAACGGATACGGAAATCCATACCGATACGAAGGACAGTGAAAAAATTATTACCGCAGGGGTGTGTTTTTTTCATTAAAAGCCTATCGTTAATATGAATATCCATTTTTTCTTCACCTCAAAACACAATAATCTATTTTACAGTATATTACAATTAGCTCTTAAAAGCAATATTTTCTTGAATATTATATACTAAAATGATATTATTAAATATATACGGATAAAAGGGGCGATTTTTTGTCGGGAATTAAGATTTTACATACGGCGGATTTGCATATCGGTGCCAATGTGTCGTTTTTAGGTGAAAGGTCAATGTCAAGACGGATTGAAGCCGTTATGACCTTTGAAAGAATAGTATCACTTGCAAAGGAAAACGGGGTGGAAGCCGTTTTGATTGCGGGGGATTTGCTCGATTTTAATAAGATAGAAACCTCGTTTGCGGAAAGGATACTCGATACCGTTAAAACGGCAAGTGAAATTAAATTTTACTATTCGGCGGGAAACCACGACCCGCTTAATTTCGATTCTCCCTTTCTTAAAAACAGTTTGCCCGAAAATTTTTATGTTTTTCCGACAAAGGACACCTGTTTTGAAGTAAAAGAGGGAGTAAAAATTTACGGTAGGTCGTTTAGCGAGATTTTAGAAAACGGCGAGGACAAATTTTCGATAGTTCCCGACGAAAACGATATAAATATTATGTGTATTCACGGCGAATACGGTTATGCAAGCGGTAGAAATCCGATAAGCGACGGCTTTGTTATCGAAAGCGGAATGGACTATATTGCGCTCGGTCATATCCACGCAAGAACTACTCCTCAAAAAATAGGGAACACCTATATTGCCTACTGCGGTTGTCCCGAGGGGCTTGGCTTTGATGAGCTTGGCGAAAAGGGTGTGTATATAGGCACTATTGACAAAAACACCTGCGATTTAAGGTTTGTGCCGGTTTGCAAGAGAATGCACATAAGCGAAAGTGTCGATGTTACCGACCTTTCCGATACGATAGAGATTTTTAAGCTTGTTAAACAAACACTTTCACAAAAATACGGAGAAAACTACGGCGAAAATCTTTATAAAATTGTGCTTGTGGGCGAGATTTCCGAGAACACCGAGATTAACACATTTGAAATAGCCGAGCGACTTAAAGAGAACTGTTATTTTGCAAAGGTTTACGATAAAACGAGCGTTAAGTTTAATTTGGACGAGCTTAAAAACGAGGTTTCGGTTAAGGGCGAATTCATAAGAAGAATGCTTGAAAAGGCGGAAAACGAGCCTCATAATAAGGACAAAATTATGTATGCCTTAAAGATAGGGCTTAAAGCATTTTCGGGGGAGGTAGAGTATAATGAAAATAACTGAGATTTATATATCTGCTTTCGGCGGACTTAAAGATTTTACTATTTCGCTTTCCGACGGGCTTAATGTGATTTTCGGCGAAAACGAAAACGGAAAAACCACCGTTATGGCGTTTATTAAGGCGATGTTTTACGGCACGGGCAAGAAAACCCAAACCGTTTCTTCAAGTCCCCGAGTAAAGTATGCCCCCTTTGACGGCTCTCAAATGGGCGGTAGAATTTATTTTGAGCACGGCAATAAGCGGTTTATGCTCGAACGAATTTTTAACAAGTCGGACGCCACCGATAAAATTACCCTTACCGACACCGATACGGGAGAGGCTCAAAACGAAACAAACGAAATCGGCGCTCGGCTTTTCGGTATGGGTGCGGAAGCCTTTGAAAAGAGTATGTTTATTTCAAGTGAGCGGAGCATAGGCTTTGATGATACCGCCTCGGGCGAGCTTAATTCAAGACTTTCGGCGGTAGCGCTTACGGGCGACGAGGACACCTCGTTTTCAAAGGTTGAAAAGAGAATTACACAAGCCCGTGAAAAGATTATTTCAAAATCGGGCAGAACGGGCAGTTATATAAAGGCGATACCTAAGCTTGAAGCACTTAAAGAGCGTTACAATAAGGCGTTAGAGGACGCAAAAAGAAAACAGGAATTAAATCAAAAAAAGGACGGGCTTAACGAAAGCTTCGGAAAGCTCGGCAAGAGATATTTGGCGGTTAAAAAGCTTTGCGACAGTAAGGATGATGTAAAAAACGCCGAAAAATTAAGTAAATATTTAGAGCTTAAAGCAAAGCTTGATATACTAAACGAGGGTTTGACGCGAAACGGAAAAATAATGGACTCAAACTTTGTTTCAAAGCTTAAATTTTGTATTTCAAAATTAGATGCTCAAAAAGAAAAAATAAACGAAATCAACGCCGAAATAGAAAGATTAGAGGAAGAAAACAAGCTTTTAGAAAACTTAAATGTTGAGGAAACGAAGGCAAAAATCGAGGAATTAAAAAACGAAATTTTAGACTTCGAAAAAGAAATACGGCTAAAAAACGATGCTCTTGACGGCGTTTATAAAAAGCTGGATGTTGCCGAAAAAGAAATGAAGGAAAGCGAGAATGCAAAAAAATCCTTTTCGCCTGTTTTGTTTGTGCTCGGAATTGTTTTTGTACTGCTCGGTGCGGTAGGCGGTTTGATTGTAAATAGCCTTTGTTATGCGCTGTCGGCTATCGGAATTGTGCTTTTCGTTTTGTGCTTTATCATAAAACCTAATGACAAATCAAGACTTGCAACCGCCAAGCAAGAGTATGCCGAGGCAAAAGAAAAAACCGCAACTCTTAATAACGAAATTGCGGTAATTTCTCAAAAATCGGCAACAAAATCGAGTGAAATGAATATGCTGACAAGTGCCCTTAACGCCGATAAAACGGTTAAGGAAAAGCGGGAGGGCGATAAGGCTTTGCAAAAGCAAAAATTGGCGGAGGAAACAGAAAAATCCAATGCTTTGAAATTAGAGTATGCGCCTTATTTCGAGGGGCTTGATATCGAAAATCTCGATATCGCCGAGATAGAAGAAAAGGCGAACAAACAAAAGGATATTAAGCTCGAACTTAATATTATAGCAAAGGATTTGGGGGATATTTCCTACGAAGATGCGAAGAAAAAACTTGCGGAAATGAGCGACACCTCTAAATACGATAATATTGATTTTGATGCCGTAGAAAAAGAGAAAGAAAGCCTTTCGCAAACGCTTTCCGACATAAAACAAGCCGTAACCGCAATAGAAACCGAGCTTAAAACCTCGTTTAGAAACTCCGAACAACCCGAAATCGTAAAGCGTGAGATTGATGAGTGGGAAGAAAAGTCGGATAAGCAAAAAGAGTTTGTTGATGCCGCCGATTTGGCAATGGAAGTATTGGGCGAAAGCTTTGCGAATGTAAGGCGAAGCTACGGAAAGGCGTTAGAGGAAAAAACTCTTAACAATTTTTCTTATCTCACGGACGGCAGATACAAGTCGGTGGGGCTTACAAAATCGTTTGATATGACGGTTGAACAAAACGGTGTTTTCGGTATGCACGAAATTGACTACTTATCTACGGGCACCTGCGACCAAGCAATGCTTTCAATGCGTCTTGCCGTTTGTGAGCTTATAGGCGAGAACGAGCCGATACCCATTATGCTTGACGATGCGCTTTCAAACTATGACGATAAAAGAACTAAAACCGCACTTGAATTTTTGAAGAACTATTCGAAAAATACCCAAGTTTTGCTCTTTACCTGTCATAATTCGGTAAGCAACCTATCAAAAGAAATCGGTGTAGAGCCTAAAAACTTAAAATAAACATAAGGCATAACAAAAGGGGATGTAAAAACAAAAGCTTTTACATCCCCTTATTATATAGAAAACTTATCAGTAATTTTCTTTTTTGATTTCAAAATAGCTTTGAGGGTGGTTGCAAACGGGGCAAACCTCGGGAGCCTTTGTGCCGACTACGATATGACCGCAGTTTCTGCACTCCCAAACCTGAACGCCCGATTTCTCGAAAACAGCCTTTTCTTCAACATTTTTAAGAAGTGCTCTGTATCTTTCCTCGTGTGCCTTTTCGATAGCGCCGACTGCACGGAATTTAACGGCAAGCTCGGTAAAGCCCTCTTGCTCGGCTTCCTTTGCCATTCTTTCGTACATATCGGTCCACTCGAAGTTTTCGCCCTCGGCAGCACTCTTTAAGTTTTCTTCAACCGTGCCGAGCTCGTTTAATTCCTTAAACCAAATTTTAGCGTGTTCCTTTTCGTTGTTAGCGGTAGCAAGAAAAAGGTCGGCAATTTGCTCATAACCCGCTTTCTTTGCAACAGATGCGAAGTAGGTGTACTTGTTTCTTGCTTGGGATTCACCCGCAAAGGCTTCCCAAAGATTTTTTTCGGTTTTAGTACCGTTGTATTTGTTCATAATTATCACCTTTCAAAATAAAATTTATCCCAAAGGGACTATACCTTAATTTTAGCCCGAAATTTTGAAAAATCAATAGTAAAATTAAAAAAATCGGCAGGAATTTTCCTGCCGAAAATTTTACTGTTTCACAAAAAGTTTTTTAAGAATTACCAAATCGCATAGATTTACACATCCGTCATTGTTCAAGTCGGAATTTCCCGTTTGGCTTGAAACACCGAGCAAAATTGAAATTAAATCCGTCAAATCCTTTGCATCAACCGCATTGTCGCCGTTTACATCGCCTAAAAGAGATTGAAGTCCGCAAACGGTGCATTTTCCGTCAACAAAACTATGTATAATGGTTCTTTGAAAATCACATTCATTACAGGTGGTGTCACAGGAGTTATCATAAGTATGCAAACAATATCTTCTTGAAGCATTAACAAGACAATCATTGCCAATTTCAATATCAATTACATTCCACTGCTCTTGATTTCCTACAAAATATACATCGTTAAGTTTGGTGCATTTCAAAAATGCATAATTCCCAATGTTTTTCACGCTGTTTGGAATAGTAATGTTTTTAAGTTCTTTACAATTTGAGAATGCGGAATATCCAATGTTTAATGTTCCCTTTGGAATTGTAACACTTGTGATATTGCTGCATCCAGAAAATGCATATGAACCAATATCGACTATATTTTTTGGAATGTTGATAATTTTAAGTGAAACACAACCATCAAACGCCCAATCGCCGATACTGGTTATACTGTCTGGTAATGAAACACAAACGAGACTACTGCAACGACTAAATGTATTCGAATATATTTTAGTCACTCCACAAGGAATAGAGATGCTTGTAATAGACTCACATCTAAAAAAAGCGTATGAGCCAATTCGTTCAACACAATTCGGAATAATAACATTCTTTAAATCTTTGCAACAATAAAATGCTTGGGAAGCAATAGATGTAACACTACCATCAGTAGGAATTATGCTATTTTTACATCCAATTAACAATTCTTTTGATTGGGTTTCGATAAGGCAGTTTTCAAAACTATGAAATTTTTGATTTCCACTTTCCACTTCAATGATTGAAATGTCGGTACATCCAGCAAAAGCCTCATAATAAATATATTTCACGAATTTCGGTATGATAATTGATTTTAGAGAAGAGCAATTATAAAATGCACGGTAATCGATGGTTGTAACTGTTTCTGGGATTTTGAAATTTGATAGTTCTGAACAATATTCAAAAGCACCTTCGCTAATTTCGCAAACGCTTGAAGGGATAGAAATCGTTTTGAGGGACGAGCATGAAGCAAAAGTATATTTTTCAATATTTTCCAAACCGTTAGGAAGGGTAATGTCTGTAAGTGATGGGCAACTTGAAAAAGCGTATGAACCAATTTTCGAAACGGAGTTTGCTATTACAACATTTGTAAGAACAGGAAAATTGCAAAAAGCACTACTGTAAATTTCGTCAACCCCATCATCAATAGTGATTTTCTTGATTTTTGGAATAAATTCATTCCACGAATAATCGTCTTCCAAAAAGGGAATCATTTTACCATTACCATAAATCAATAATGCGTCAGTAAGTTCATCAAAATGCCAAAAAACACTCTCTCCACACCGACCGTCGTATTTAATAGAAATATCGATTTCGTAATCTATTCCATATTTTTTTGCATAGTTCACGGCATACTCTGATTTACAAATAAGATGAAGATTATCGGTATCAGAAAAAATCAAATCGTTAATTTCCGATACATTTGCCCCTATTGTTACAACGGATAATGAAGAACATTTCCAAAACACATCAGAATCAATAGATAATACGCTATCCGGAATAACAACTTTACAAAGTGATTGACAATTGTAAAACGCCCTATTGCCAATATTTGTTACATCGTTTGAAATAAAAACATCAACAAGATTTGTACAACAAGCAAACGCGTAGTCTCCAATTTTGCAAATGCCATTTTTAATTTCTATGCTTGATATTGTTTCTGCATAAATTGACCAGGGTGCATTTGATGCCATAGGTGAGGAATTAAAATCAATAGAATAATCGTACATTTTTCCTTGCCCATTGATAGTGAGAGTTTGAGAAACCTCATCATATTGCCAAAAAACATTCTCTCCACATTGTCCAGACGTTGCTGAATTTGCGCCGACAATAAAAGAAAATGTCGGCAACGAACAGAACAATATCATAACAGATAAAAACAACGATAGAGCGTTAATCCTAAATAACTTGGCTTTCATAGAACAACCCCCTGAAAATAAAAAGTGTGTGCAACCGAAGCTACACACACGAAAAATGTATAACTCCTAATTGCTACCACACAAAATTTATGCATTATCCTGAAATGCTTAAATAGAGCATACATTTTTACCAAAAGATAAAAATATACACCTCAAGATAATACATATTAAACTTTGTGTGGTACACATATTATAGCATATAAGCAAAATAAAATCAACGATTATATGGCAACAATATCCAAGACAGTTATTTTTTTGTTTTTTACAAAAAAAGAGCCTCTCCGAAAGGAAAGACTCAAATTTTTTAACACCATTCAATAGTTGCGGGGGGTTTGCCGGTAATGTCGTAAACGATTCTGCCGACACCCTTAACCTCGTTGACAATTCTTGTCGAAACAGCGCCCAAAACCTTATGGGGAATCGGCACATATTCGCAGGTCATAAAGTCGGAGGTCTTAACGGCTCTTAGTGCCACGGTGTAATCGTAAGTGCGGAAATCGCCCACAACACCTACCGAGCGGGTATTTGTCAAAACCGCAAAATACTGGTCGGCTTTTATGCGGTGATTTTTAATTTCCTCACGGAAGATAGCGTCCGCATTTTGCAAAATTTCTATCTTTTCGCTGTCGATAGTACCCATAATTCTGACACCGAGACCGGGGCCGGGGAAGGGCTGACGGTCAACATAAGCACGGGAAAGCCCCAACTGTCTGCCGAGAGCTCTGACCTCGTCCTTAAAAAGTCCCCTAAGCGGTTCTACAAGTCCCTCGAACTTCATATTCTCGGGCAAACCGCCTACATTATGGTGGCTCTTAATTGTAGCGGCTTTACTTCCGCCCGACTCGATAACATCGGGATAAATAGTGCCCTGCGCCAAGAACTTAATATCGGGAAGCTTGTTCGATTCTTCCTCAAACACCTTAATAAACTCGGCGCCGATAATCTTTCGCTTTTGCTCGGGGTCGGTAACGCCGTTAAGCGCACCCAAAAATCTATTTTTTGCATTAACTCTTATAAAATGAAGATTTTTATTTGAAAAAGCGGCCTCAACCTCGTCGCCCTCGTCCTTTCTCATAAGACCGTGGTCAACGAAAACACAGTGAAGCTGACCGGGCACCGCCTTTGACAAAAGTGCCGCACAAACCGAGGAGTCAACACCGCCCGAAAGTGCAAGTAAAATTTGTCCGTTACCTACCTGCGCTCTTATATCCTCGATTAGTCTTGCCTCTAAATCTTTAAGGTTATAGTCGCCCGTAGCACCGCAGACATTATAAAGGAAATTCTTTATAAATTTTGTGCCGTTCGGGGTTGATTCAACCTCGGGATGAAACTGCATACCGTACATTTTAAGCTTTTTGTTTTCGATAGAAGCGTTAGGGCAATTATCGGTATGAGCAATAGACTTAAATCCGCAGGGTAGCTTTGTGATTTGGTCGGTATGGCTCATAAGTCCTACTTGACATTTGTCAAGTCCCGAATACAAAAGCGAAGCGGTATCAACACTCATATCGGTTTTGCCGTATTCACTAACCGAGCAAGGCTCAACCTTACCGCCCATTGTGTAGGCTAAAAGCTGGGTGCCGTAGCAAATACCCAAAACGGGGATACCCATTTCCAAAACCGCCTTATCAATATGCGGAGAATCCTCCTCATAAACACTGTTAGGACCGCCCGTAAGGATAATACCGATAGGGCTTATTTTTTTAATCTCATCTACCGAAATATCGCCCGGTTTTACAACGGAATAAACCTTACATTCTCTAACCCTTCTTGCGATAAGCTCCTTATACTGACCGCCGAAGTCTAAAATTAAAATTGTCTGATTCATAAAAATCTCCTAAAAGACCAAAATAAATTATATAAATTATACCACCGCAGGTATTATTTTTCAATGCCGAATATTAAAAAAACCGTCCAAAACGGACGGTTTACCGATTATAACTAAAATTACCAGTTAAATTCGTTGTTGTTAAGAGCCTTCTTAAAGTCCTCAATCGACATAGGAAGAGTATGATTTGCGTCAATAGCCTTTTTAAGCTTTTCTTCCTCGCCGTCGTTATGGCGTTTGCGAATTTCGGTTACATTACCGCCCTCGGCAAAGCAACTAACCTCAACAATATGCTTTTCGGCGTCGGCATCCTGGATAATAGTCCAACCGTTTTCGTTCCAAACTATTTCTACATTCTTTTTCATTCGTTTTCACCTCCGAAATATAAATCGTTATCAACTAACATTATAATAACACAAACTGTAAAATTTTTCAATTATTTTATGAAATTAAAATTGCGGTTGTAAAAAACAAAATTACGGCAACACAGCAAATAACGAATATCATAATGTTTTTGTTTGTTCTAAGTGCCCGTAACGGCTTGTGAAAAAGGGTTTTCGGTGCGCTGTCCACGGCGGTTTCGGTAACAGTAGAAGAAGCGGAGGATTTGGTAATTTCTTTTCCGAGGTCGGAGGGAGTATTGGCGATATAGCTTATAGCCGAGCTTTCGGATGAAGTAACCTCGCTTTCGGTTGAGCCGATGTCCGAAGCCTCGCTTGACGAAGCACCTTCGGCGGCGTTGTCTGCTTCTGAGGTTGTATCAGTTTCAATATCCGAAGACACCTGCGAACTGTCGGCGGTGGTTTCATTTGAAGAAACGGTATCGGCAAGAGCCGAGATGTTTAAGAAAAACAAAACTAAAACAACACATAAAAGGCATATTTTATATGCTTTTTTCACGAAAAGCCCCCCAAAACAAAAAAATCAACGGCATAGGACAGGTGCCGATTTCAACACAAAATTCGTAATACCACTTTTTTCCGTAACTTTCAACAAAAATTTGCAAAACTATGAAAAAGCTCCGAAAACGCCCTAAAACAGTTTGATTCTACTGACAGTAGAGCAAATAATTTTTTCGGTAGAATTACAAAATAATCGGTAGATTTGAAAAACAATCGGTAGATTTGAAAAACAATCGGTAGATTTACATATTCGTTTTAACGGCGTATATTAGCCTTAAAAGTTAAGGACTTGGCGTGAAAAAACGCCGAAAAAATATTAAGACACCTGTTTCGTGATTTTTATATCGCATTTTGTGTCTTGGAAAGAAACGGTATTATTATGAAAAGAACACCGCTTAACGAACGAATGTTGCCCGATTATTCTCGTGGCGAGGAAATTGCCAATATGGTAACCCACATAATAGGCGGAGGTGTAGGAGTAGCGGTTTTAGTGTTTGCCGTTATTATCTCGGCTATGCACAAAAATATTTGGGGCATAGTTTCCGGCAGCGTTTACGGATTTACGCTTATTGCTTTGTTTTCAATTTCGAGCATCTATCACGGGCTTAAAAACGAAACCGCGAAAAAGGTGCTTCAAGTTATTGACCATTGTGCAATTTACTTTCTTATAACAGCCACCTACACACCCATTTTGCTTTCGGCTATCCGCCCTAAATATCCCGTTTCGGCGTGGATAATTTTCGGTATCGAATGGGGACTTACACTGATTTCCGCAACCTTTAATGCGATAGACCTTAAACGGTACAGCATATTTTCAATGATAAGCTATATTCTTATGGGTTGGTGCATTGTTTTTATACTTAAAAAGACAGTAGAGGCTTTAACACCTACGGGATTTTTCTGTCTTTTGGCAGGAGGTATTGCTTACACTGTCGGTGCGGTGCTTTATTTAATAGGTGCTAAAAAGCGGTATTTTCACACCGTTTTCCACATTTTTGTAGATATTGGCGCCGTTTTACAGGCAATAGGTATTTTGTTTTTTGCGCTTTAACGGAAAAGTTAATAATCTAATAAAAACGGCTGTAAACCTTTGAATTTACAGCCCGTTTTTTATAATATTTCGTATTTTACAAATTCCAAATGCTTCTTTGCAATATCCATTGTTACATTTCTGCAAAATCCCGTAAAGATTACCGAACCCGCACAGGCAACACCGAAACAAACCGATTCGGCAAAGCTTTGCCCGGTTAAATATCCGTAAATAAAACCTGCGCTGAATGAGTCGCCGCAGCTTGTAGTCATAGCGTCCTTCGGGAATTTTTCGACAGAATACGCTCTGACACAAATGTTTTCTTGCTTGTTGTAGGCTATAACACCGTGTTTGCCTAACGAAACTACAAGATTTTCTATACCGTATTTAAGCGAAAGACCTTTTACGGCATTCGGCAAATCTTCTCTTTTGTATTCGCCTATAAGGTCGATTATTTCGTCCTCGTTAGGCTTAATGTAAAAGGGCGCACCCTTAACACCGACATTAAGCACATCCTTTCCCGCATCAAAGCATACCTTAACCCCTTTGCTCTCGGCATCCTTTATTAAATCCAAATACCAAACGGGCGAAATCCCGTCCGGAAGACTTCCCGCCACAAGCAAAATGTCGTCCTTTTGAAGTCGTGATAACAGCTCGGCTCTAAACGGTGCAATTTGAGCTTCGTCAAGCGAGTAGCCCTTATTTATTATCTTGTATTCTTTTCCGTTTTCAAGCACTATGGTTTGGTTTACACGGGTGTCCCCCTCAACTCCTAAGACCTTTATGTCTTGGCGTTCGGTTTTATATGATTTGTATTTATCAATATCCCTTTTTCCGCAAACAACATACATACAGACGGGTATTTCGAGATTAGCCAAAAGCATAGCCGTGTTCATAGATTTCCCCGTGTAGAAATATTTTACAGCGGAAATCTCGCCTATGTGTTTGTCGTCCTCGCCGTTTGCAAAAATAATTTCATCAATAGCGCTGTTAAGCGTCAGCGTATAAAAATTACTCATAATCTCTCCTTAAACAAAAGATATGCCACCCAAATGATAGCATATCTTCAAAAATTATTCAATTAAATATTGCTATTGCTGAATTTTGAGTCAATAAGTCCCGAACGCCTTTCCGTGACTTATTTCGTTACAAAAGACATCATAAATAAGGAACATTTGGAAATAGTGGAAAAAGAGTGCAATGATGTTTTTATGCACAAATAAAAAATCTTGAATAAAATGTCACATTGTGTTAAGATAACAAACGGAATAAGGCAAACCTATACGGTAGGCGGTTAGCCCTTTTACATAGAGGGCTTTGCCCTCTTTGATAAAAAAGGGGGTGATGCTGTGGAATATTACTATTTAATAGTTTTAGTTCTTATTGTAGCCACCGGTTACATAATAAGCATAAAAAAATAACCGCCCTTCGCCAAAAGATACGGTTATTTAATCAAATCTTCGGCTAACCGTCTATCGGTTTGCCTTATTTCACTTGTATTATATCATATCGTTTTAATTTGTCAAGTATTCGATGTTTCGGGTGCTTGATTTTATTTGACAACAACAAAAATTGTGTTTTTATTAAATCGGTGATTATATGGAAACGAG
>DCHX01000023.1 GCA_002315685.1 Ruminococcaceae bacterium UBA1741 | reverse complement strand
TCGCCGGTTTGAGGTTATTATACCACACAGTAGATTTTTGTCAATTAAATGGTTTTTTTATTAAAATAGAGGTTGTTTTATAGCATTATGTTATGTTATAATAAAAAATAGAAAAATTTGGCAAAGTCAGAGGGTGTATAAGTTTGAAAGATAAATCTTCCAAACTTAAAAAATTATAACGCGCCGTTTTTCTCGCCTCTTGCGAGGCAACCGAAAAACATGGCATTTTATGACCATTCTTTTCGTTGGTCGTTTGTGCCTAAAAGCGAAAGCGGAAAGGAATGGTCAAAAATATGTCGCATTTATTGATAATTTATATTTTTGCACTGCTTGTTTTGGGGACTCTCTTAATAGGTATGTCGCTTCAAAAAAACTCTCGCGATATTTCTGCAAAAAAGTTAATCAATTTAATATACTCGGTAATTGGCTTTTTGATAGTAAACTGTATATGCGATGTTCTTGAAACTATTAGAAAATTTGAGAGAATTACATTTATAGTAAATCTTCTTGCCTTTTTATTGATTGATATTACGATAATTTCTTTTTCCCTCTATTTAAGCTCTTTGCTTAAAAAGACAGACAAAAAATCTTCTAAATCGGTTCTTATTCCGATTATTACAAGCATGGCAAGAATGGCGATAGTTTTAGTTTTAACCTTTTCGGGTAAAATATTTGCTATCGAAAACGGGGTTTATGTTGAAAAAGAGCTTTCGTTTGTGCCATATGTTATATCGGGAATTATTATGTTAGAATTGTTGGCGGTTGCCATAATCAACAGAAAATCATTTTCGGTTCGTCAATTTACCGTAATTATTCTTTATTTGGTTTTGCCTGTACCTGCGATAGTGTTAGAGCTTTACATCAATAACTATTCTCTTACGGGTGCGGCTATTACTCTTTCGATTCTTTTGGTTTATGCACTTATTCAAGCGGTAACTATTGAGGACGGTAGGTATCGTGAAATGGTGCTTGAAGAGCTTTCACTTACCGACCTTCTTACTAATCTTAATAATCGCCGTGCTTATTATAATAAGCTTTCGAAAATTGAAAGCGAAAAAAATGCCGGTGTACTGTTTTGCGATATTAACGGACTAAAAACCACCAACGATAAATTCGGACATACGGCAGGGGATGTTATGATTAAGAACTTTGCCGAGTTGTTGTCGGGTGAGTTTTGCCACGATGAGATTTTCCGCATAAGCGGGGACGAATTTGTTGTAATACTTGAAAATATTGATAAGACTTTCTTCCAAAAAAGAGTAAAATTGTTCCGTCAGAATATTCAAAATAACAATTCGATTTCTGCTGTCGGCACGGCGTTTGGCAGTGGCAGAATCATCGAGGATTTGGTAATTGAGGCGGAAAAGGAAATGTATAAGGATAAGAAAAGACATCATAGTTTGGCTACAATCGAGGGCTAAACTAAAATTAAGCCTTTTAATGAGGACGGTGCCGTTTTGAAAATGTTAAAAAAACTCTTCGGCGGAATTAAAATTACCTATATAGATTTGCTTACTTTTTCGGTTGGAATAGCACTTTATACGGGGCTTGTTTTGACCGTTGACAAGTTAAAAAATACTTCTTTTCAAGATATTGGTATAGGTTATGAATGGTGGATTTTTTTCGCTATGATTATCATTATCAATTCTGAAAATCCGCTTGAATCAGCTATAAAAGCCTTTATTTTCTTTCTTGTAAGTCAACCGATTATTTATCTTGTTCAACCAAACGGTGTAGAACTGTTTTTAAGGTATTACAGACTGTGGGCGGTACCTACGGCTTTGACTTTTCCTATGGCGTTTGTTGGCTGGTACACTAAAAAAGAAAATGTGTTTTCGGGAATAATTCTTTCGCCTATGCTTTTTCTTTTAGCCGTTCACGCAGTAGAATATTTTACATCAAAGCATATATTTTCACTTATATTTTGCATAGCCGAAATTATTATTTTAACATTCGGCGTGCTGAAAAGAAACAGGGATAGAGTTATTGCAAACGCTATTATGATTTTAAGTATCTTGATATTGTATGTGTATATAATCCGTGTGCCGTAACGAAAATGAAAAAATCGTTGTTTTTTTGCAAAAAAACTTGACTTTTTATCAATAATTTAATATAATTATCAAGCTGTGAAAAATATCGAGGTGTGGCTCAGTTTGGTAGAGCGCTGCGTTCGGGACGCAGAGGCCGCAAGTTCAAGTCTTGTCACCTCGACCAAAAATCGACAATTCTCGTAAGAGGGTTGTCGGTTTTGCTTTTTTAACTTTCGTTAGTTCATATCTATCCATCGTTTTGTCAAATATATCTTTTCCGTAACATTATCACAAAAAAAGAATAGGGTAGCCGAAAGGTTGCCCTATTCTTTTTATAGTAAGACAATAATTAAAAGACCGTTCAAAGAAACTTAAAAAGTCGGTATGAACGCCGACTTTTTTAATGATTATTTATTTGTTTTAATTATCCTTTTGAATTTATTAAGATTTCGATTTCTTTAATTAGAGAAACTGTTTTTTCGCATTTATCTTTTAATTCATAATGTTAGCTTTATCTATAATAAAAAAGTTGACAATTTTTCAAATAGTGATATAATAAATACATATTGATAAAAGCTTTGAGAAAGAAAAGTACCTTAATCTATGGCTTATAGTGAGTTGCGGATAGTGAAAACGCAATAGTACGGGTTTTGGGAAGAACACTTTTTAGCCGCAATCTGAAAGTCTTTGATTAGTAGGTGCGCCGTAGCCGATGCGTTATTATCGGAAACAGTTTTTGCTGTGAGTTGACCGTGCAAACGGTAAGTCGGGTGGCACCGCGGATGTAAATTTTTACGCCTATTCGTCCTGATATTTTTCGGGAGAATAGGCGTTTATTTTTTATTTCGGAGGTTTTATGAAATGAAACACATTGACATTTTTGAGGTAATGAATAACAAAGAGTTAATCGGAAATAATGTTACCGTTTGCGGATGGGTTAGGACTTCGAGAGATTCTAAAAATATGGCATTTTTAGAGCTTAATGACGGTACAACTCTTAAACATTTACAAATCGTTATTGATAAGGAAAAAATGAGTGATATTTCCGAGTTTATGAAGCTCGGCACTTCGCTTTTGGTTGAGGGCGAGGTTGTAAAATCGGTTGTTGCACAAGACAGTGTTGAAATAAATGCTGAAAATATAACCGTTCTCGGCAGTTGCCCTGCCGAATATCCGCTTCAAAAGAAGCGCCATACACTTGAATATTTGCGCACAATTCCGGCACTTAGGGTTAGAACGAATACCTTTAATGCGGTTTTTCGTGTTCGTTCGGTGGTATCGGCTTGTATCCACGAGTTTTTTCAAAATAATCATTACACATATATCCACACACCTCTTATCACCGCAAGCGACTGCGAGGGTGCAGGGGAAATGTTCAGAGTAACGACAATAGGTGTTGAAGACGGCTTTAAGACGCAGGACGAGGCTGATGCCGCTGACTTTTTCGGTCGCCGTGCCGCCCTTTCGGTTTCGGGACAGCTTGAAGGTGAGGTTGCCGCTATGGCACTCGGTAAGATTTATACCTTCGGCCCGTCATTCAGAGCCGAAAAGAGCAATACCCCCCGTCATGTTGCGGAGTTTTGGCATGTTGAGCCTGAGGTTGCTTTTGCCGAGCTTCCCGATATTATTGAAATTGCCGAAGCTTTAATTAAGCATATTATAAATACGGTTTTAGAAAAATGTCCCGAGGAGCTTAAATTCTTTGATGCTCATTTTGAGAAGGGACTTATTGAAAAGCTTAGAAATGTAGTGTCAAACAATTTTGCGGTTATGACCTATACCGAAGCTATCGAAAAATTGAAATCAAGCGGTAAAGAATTTAAGTACCCTGTTGAATGGGGACTTGACCTTATGACCGAGCACGAAAGATATATTTCGGAGGAAATTTGCAAACGCCCTGTTTTCCTTACCGATTATCCGAAGGAAATCAAGTCGTTTTATATGAAGCAAAATCCCGATGGCAAAACCGTTGCCGCAACCGACCTTTTAGTACCGGGTGTCGGCGAAATTATCGGTTGCAGTGAGCGTGAGGCAGACATTGAAAAGCTTCTTGATGCTATGAAAATTCGCAATATGAATTTAGAAGATTATGAGGACTATATTTCACTTCGCCGTTTTGGCTCGGTACCTCACAGCGGATTCGGTTTGGGACTTGAAAGAATTATTATGTATGTTACCGGCGTTCAAAATATTCGTGATGTTATTTTGTACCCGAGAACTGTCGGAAGTATCAGTTAGGATAAAGTTTGAAAGATAAATCTTCCAAACTTTAAAAATTATAACGCGCCGTTTTTCTCGCCTCTTGCGAGGCAACCGAAAAACATGGCATTTTATGACCATTCCTTTCATTGGTCATTTGTGCCTAAAAGCGAAAGCAAAAAGGAATGGTCATAATTATGAAAGTATATAAAGTAAAATTAGATGTGTTGGAAACGCAAAAGGCTATTCGTTTTCTTCGCCACAAATTTGAAGAAAACCTATGCGAAAAGCTAAACTTAACCCGCGCATCTGCACCGCTTTTTGTTAAAAAGGGAAGCGGACTTAACGACGACCTAAACGGTGTTGAGCGCCCTGTTAGCTTTGATATTTTGGAAACGGGCGAAATTGTTGAGGTCGTTCACTCACTTGCAAAGTGGAAAAGAATGGCACTAAAAAAGTATAATTTCCCTATGCATATGGGACTTTATACCGATATGAATGCTATTCGCCGTGACGAAAAATGCGATGCTATTCATTCGCTTTATGTTGACCAGTGGGACTGGGAAAAGGTTATTGAAAAGTCGGATAGAAACGAAGAATATCTTAAAGAAACGGTTAGAAATATTTATGGTGCGATATATAAAACCGCCCAAAGTGTTGAGGAAAAATATCCCGAGCTTAAAAACTATTTGCCGAAAGACATTAAGTTCGTTACAACCTACGAGCTTGAAGAAAAATATCCCGACTTAACGCCGAAAGAGCGTGAGGATGAAATCGCAAAAGAGTGCGGTGCGGTATTCCTTATGCAAATAGGCGGCCGTCTTAAAAACGGCGAAAAGCACGACGGCAGAGCGCCCGATTATGACGATTGGAAGTTAAACGGCGACCTGTTGGTTTATAACGAGGTTATAGAAAGAGCGTTTGAACTGTCCTCAATGGGTATTCGTGTTGACGAGGAAAGCTTGGTGGCTCAGCTTAAAGCCGAAAATAAGGAAGAAAGACTTGAAATGCCTTTCCACAAAGCACTTGTAAACGGAGAACTTCCATATACAATCGGTGGCGGAATAGGTCAGTCAAGACTTTGTATGTTGCTACTCCAAAAAGCACATATCGGTGAGGTACATTCTTCGGTTTGGCCTCAAAGCGAGATTGATTATTGCGAAAAAATCGGCGCTGTTTTATTGTAAAAAACAAGGCTGATGGTTTGATTCCTAAAAGGATATTTATAAGGGCGGTAGCTTCGAACTGCCTCAATATATTGTCGGCAGTACCTATCCATCTTATATTATTTATTTAGAAATACTATCACATCAAAACTAATGAATAAGAATATTGAAATAATAATGAAAAAAATCCTACCACTTGCGTGATAGGATTTTTGCTTTGCAAAAGAGCCGATAATATGTACATATTGAAGTTTTGCTACAAACCAACTATTAGTTAAAACTTCCCCTGATTTATTATTCGATATTGTTTATTACTTCCCGAAAATTTACAATTTTTTGGTAAATAGTAAAAATCTAAAAAAGTAAAATCGACAACCCTCCCCGGAGAATTGTCGATTTTTGGTGCACCTGACTGGACTTGAACCAGCACATCATTTCTGACAATAGAACCTGAATCTATCGCGTCTGCCATTCCGCCACAGGTGCATACAATAAGACTATTATAATTCCATAATTGATAAATGTCAAATGATATATTGAAATAACTTAAAAAATAGGGTATTATTAAATAAAAAGGAGTGCATAAATTATGAACATAGCCGTAATTACCGGTGCTTCATCGGGGCTTGGAAAGGAATATGTAAAGGCGGTATATAACAAATACAGCAACCTTGACGAAATATTGATAATTGCCCGAAGAGAAGACAGGCTAATAGAAATTGCAAAGGGTATATCCGAAAAAATCGTTCCTGTTTCTATGGATATTACTTCAAATGATTTCACACAAAATTTTGAAAATTTACTTAAAGAAAAGAATGCGAATATAAGGGTTTTGATTAACAATGCGGGATTTGGAAAGCTCGGGAATTTTTATGATATTTCGGTTGCCGATAATAGAGATATGATTACCTTAAACTGTACTGCATTTACGGTGCTCGAAAGAATAGCACTTGAATATATGAATGATAATGCGAAGATAATAAATATATGCTCTATTGCGTCATTTGCACCTAACAGCAGAATGGCTGTTTACAGCTCTACAAAGGCTTATGTTATGAGCTTCTCACGGGCATTAAGAGAAGAACTGAAACCGAGAAAAATCAATGTTTTGGCTGTTTGTCCGGGACCTATGGATACTGAGTTTTTATCGGTAGCAAACATTAAAAAGGGAACAAGCAAAACCTTTGATACTTTACCTCGTGTAAGCCCTAAAACTGTTGCCGAAAAATCGCTTGTTGCGTCGGAGAAGAACAGGGCGGTTTATACAAATCGGCTTTTCTATAAATTTTATAGATTTGTTGCTAAAATTTTACCTGCAAATTTAGTTGTCCGCTTTTGTGGTGCATAGTTGACACAAATTAGATTTTATTATATAATAATAAATAAATACTTATTACAAAAGGAGAGCAAAGAATGAAAAAAACCGTTATCAAAATGGCTTCGATAGTTTTAGCTGTTGTATTATTTGTTTCTTCTTTCCCGTTATTTGAGGCTTGTGCCGAGGACAGCGATTTTGTAATTAAGCTTGAAACACAGGAGATAGATGGTAAAAACGGAATGACTTTGTGTATAAATTTCGTTAAAAACCCGGGTATCGGCGCACTTACATTTACCGTTCTATATGATAAAAATGTTGTTAAAACGAGCAATTTGCGGTATAGGTATTTTTATTCCACTGTTCTTGCGGGATATTTGATTGTTGACCACCCCGAGTCGGGATATGTCAGTGTTGTTTGGGGCGAATCCAACGGCGTTAATAATACTCAAACCGGCACTTTATTTCAGCTTGATTTTGCAAGATTAAATGAAACTGACGAAATTCCCGAATTTAGGCTCGGTAACATAAACCCGAAACTGAGGGGCGAGGATTTGTCGGGTTGCTTTGCGGATTTTAACAAAAAGCAACATATTCCTACCGTTATTACAAACGAGACCAAAACCTACGGCGAAAAAGAGCAAGACCCGATAGAAAATCCCGAGCAAAAAACCGATGAAAAAACCAACGAAAAAACCGATAACGGCAACGGGGAATCAACAACCGACAACGGCGGTATAACACAGCAAAATACCGATAAAGACACAAAAAGCAATACACAAACCAAGAATAATAAAAATGACAGCGATACAAAAAAAGCGGAAAAAGCAGAAGAAATCTTTAATTCCGCTACTGATGTTATAGAAAAAATCGAAGAGAAGGACGAAGAAGCGCTTGATTTGTTAGACGGCTATCCCACAAAAGTTAAAACTATCGGGGATGTTGTTGTTAGAATTTTCTATTATCTTTTCGGATTTAACGGTAACGACGGAATAATCGACATAATTAAAAAAGCTTTTGATTTGGTTTTTGAGTAAGGGGAGTGTTTTATGAAAAAATTGTTGAGTTTGGGTATTGCCGTTTGTATTATTATTGTAACTTCTTTTCCGGTATATTCCGAAAGTACCGATACCGTAACCGTAAAGGGAGGAACAGTTAAGTTAAGTGTTTTGGGCGGTGATGACCAAAACGAGGACCAAGATGACAAATTTCGAGGTCCGTATGATGCGTTAGATGTATGCTTTCCGAATCTTGAAGATGATCCTAATAAAATAGAAGAAATTGAAAACTGTATTTATAACGGGCTTATTAACTGCGATACTGAAATTGATGTTAGCGACTATGAAATTCCGCTTAAAGTAATCGGATTTGTTTCTGCTGAAAACAATGACGGCTGTTATACTTATAATGAAAAAGCAAAAAAATATGTTATAGCACAAGACGAAAACAGGGATTTTAACGGCGAATATGACTTGTTTTTATCTTCTGATGATTTTTCAGCATTGTTAAATAATCTTGTTTGGTCAAAACCGGATATTTTTATGTTTAATGCCGGGAGATGTGCTTTTGACTATAATGTACCCTATGAAATATCCGATTCTTCAGAATGTGCTGTAACGGTAAATTGTATTTATCCTTCGTATAAGTATGAGATTGATACAAAAAACGAGTATTTGCAAAAACTAAGCTTTTGCGAAAAAGAGATACAAAAAATAATTAACGGTATGGACAAAAGCTTTAATGATTTTGAAAAAGTAATTTATGTCCACGAATATTTTGTTTCGAATTTTGCTTATGATACCGAGGGTTGTAGTTATGATGAGGACGAAAACAATTGGCAAAATAACGATTATCCTAAAAGCATAGGCGATATGTACGGATTTTTCTCTGAAAAACGTGCCGTTTGTCAAGGATATGCCCTCGCTTTTAAGGCGGTTATGGATAAGCTCGACATAAAAAACAACACTACTGTTGTAAGTATAGAAGATAATCATATTTGGAATATGGTAGAAATTAACGGTAAATACTATCATATTGACTGCACACAAGATGATCCGTTAAAGAAAATTGCCTCAAAAGAATATGATATAAAAGGATATGTTTCGCATAAATATTTATTTTTAAGCGACGAAGAAATAAAGGATGAGCACCACCATAGTTGGTACACAGAGCCTGCATACAACAACACAATAACCTGCACGGACAATACCTATGATAATGCCGATTGGAAATCGGTCGGAGGAAAGCTTTGTTATTTCGGCGATTACTGGTATAGCGCAAGTTCTTCGTTGCCGACTAATATATTAAGATTTGACGGTAGAACGCTTGGTAATATGCCAAGTACCACTATCGAAAGCGAATGGACAGGAAACTTACCGTATAGAGGTGTTGTGCAGTGCGGAGATACAATATTTTTTAACGAACCGGATAGAATTGTTTCATATAATATTCAAACCGGTGATACATCCAAAATAGCTCAATGGTCTGTTAGTGATTTAAATACTAGTTCCGGTTGCTATTATGACGGAAACGGTCAGCTCGGATATTATTATGATAATGATTATGCTAATACTGCCGAAAATTTCTATGACCTAAAAGTCGGAGATATAGACCGTGACGGAAATTATAACGGCACCGATTTAGCAAATTTAATCAGTTATATTTTGGGTAAAGACAACGATACATATTTTAATGAGTTTTTTGCGGATGCCACATTTGATAATATAGTGGATATAAGGGATATTGTAGCCCTTAAAAATCTTATCGCTAATCAATCTTAAACTTCAAAAAAATAAAATCCCGAGATTCACATTGGGTTGTGAGTCCCGGGATTTTTGTTGTCTTGACAAAGTAAACCCCCT